>CAYNNN010000009.1:0-30628 GCA_964398665.1 uncultured Gammaproteobacteria bacterium
TGGAAAGCTACGACCCAGAACAGGGCGGGCTGAAAACCGGGCAAAAATATATCGAACGTGACAGCGTGGAATGGGATTTGGCGCTGGCTGCCCAGGGCGACGTGGTTGCCCGGCAGCGGGTGCGGCAGACCCTGGATGCGGCCCTGGCCCTGATAGACCCGGCTTTTGGCGGGATTTATCAATACTCCACGCATGGTGACTGGCAGCATCCGCATTATGAAAAAATCATGCTGTCCCAGGCCGGTGCCCTGCGCCTCTATGCGTTGGCCGCAGCCCAGTTGCAGGAACCGCGTTACTTGCAGGCGGCGGGCCGCATTGCCGCCTATCTGGAAGAATTTCTCTCTGCGCCGGATGGCAGCTTCTACGTCAGCCAGGATGCGGATCTGAAACCGGGCCAGAAAGCGCATGATTACTTCGCCCTGGATCGCACCGCCCGCTTGCAGCAGGGCCTGCCCCGGATAGATAAACATCGCTACGCCCGCTCGGCAGGTCTGGCTGCCGAAGCCTTGCTGGTGCTGCATCAGGCCAGTGGCGAGGCCCGTTACCTGGACCGGGCCCGGCGGGCGGTGATCTGGGCCTTGCAGGAACGCCGCCTGTGGGGCGGTGGCTTCCGACATGATAAATTGGATAGTTCAGGACCTTATCTGGGCGACACCCTGGCGATGGGACGGGCACTGCTGATGCTCTATCGCCTCACACAAGAGAATACCTGGCTGGTGCGTGCTCAACAGGCCGCCGCTTTCATCCACCAGCAGTTTGGTCAGGTCTTGCCTGCCGGTATCGTGACTGCTGTGGAAACCAGTCTGCCGGTGACGCCGTTGCCACAACTGGATGAAAATATCTCGGCCACCCGCTTTGCCATTGCGGTATATCAGGCCAGTGGCGATGCCACAGCCAAGGCCCTGGCTGAACAGGGCCTGCGTTATCTGGTCACCCCGGAAATCGCGTTGTCGCGCCTGACCGATGCCGGAATTTTGCTGGCTGCCCAGGAATATGCAGCCGCGCACGCGGCCCATGCCCCGTCTACCGCAGGACCTTGACTGCTGCGGTAGGCCTGGTGGTCAGGCAGGACGGGGCGAGGTCTGAGATAAGTGCCAGATATCGCGGCTGTATTCGCCAATGGTGCGGTCACTGGAGAACCAGCCGCTGGCGGCGCAATTGCGGATGCTCATCCGCGCCCAGTGCGTGCTGTCCTGATAGGCGCGGCTCGCTTGTTGCTGAGCCTGGAGGAAGCTGCGCAAATCGGCCACGGTCATCCACGGGTCATGCGGGCTGAGCAAGGCCTCAATCAGCGGGTCAAACAGGCCGGGTTCAAACGGGTTGAATTGACCCGAATGGAGCAGGTTGAAAATTCGGCCCAATTCAGCATCGCTTTCGATCAGCGCCCGCGGATTGTAGTGAGGCCGGGTTTGTTCCACCTCATCGGCGCTTAACCCGAACAGGAAAAAGTTCTCCGGACCAACAGCCTGGCGAATTTCGATATTGGCGCCGTCCAGGGTGCCGATGGTCAGGGCGCCATTCATCATGAATTTCATGTTCCCGGTGCCTGAAGCCTCTTTGCCTGCCGTCGAGATTTGTTCGGATAAATCGGTCGCCGGGCAAATCTGCTCCATCACCGAAACGCCGTAATTGGGCATGAACAGCACCCGTAGCCAGGGCTGACAGTCCAGGTCGCGGTTGATGACTTCTGCCACGCTATTGATGAATTTGATGATGCGCTTGGCCATCTGATAGCCGGGTGCGGCCTTGCCGCCGATGATCACGCAGCGCGGCGTCCAATTTTGGATCTGGCCCTGCTTGATGCGGTCGTACAGGTGTACCACGTGCAGTGCATTGAGCAACTGGCGTTTGTATTCATGGATGCGTTTGACCTGGACATCAAACAAAGCCTGTGGGTCGAAGCTGATGCCGCAATGGGTCTGGATCCGGTTGGCCAGCCGCTGTTTATTGGCAGCCTTGACCTGCTGCCAGCGTTCCCGAAACGCGCTGTCTTCGGCCAGCGGGCGTAACGCCTCCAGCCGGGATAAATCGCGCACCCAGCCGGGGCCGATGGCGTCGGTGATCAGTTGGCCCAGGCCGGGATTACAGCCAGCCAGCCAGCGTCGTGGTGTGACCCCGTTGGTTTTATTGTTGAAGTGCTGAGGCCAAAGCTGATGAAAGTCATGGAATAGCCCCTGAGTCAGCAAATTGGAATGCAGCTCCGCAACCCCGTTCACCGAGAAGCTCCCGACGATGGCCAGGTAAGCCATACGTACCTGAGGTTCCTGACCTTCCTCAATCAGCGACATACGCCGGCGCCGGTCGATGTCGCCGGGCCAGTGGGCACTGACCTGATTTAGAAAGTGTGCGTTGATGTCATAAATGATTTCCAGCAGGCGGGGCAACAAGTCCCGGAACATGCGTACTGGCCATTTTTCCAGGGCTTCGGGCAGTAGGGTATGGTTGGTGTAAGCCATGGTGCTGCGCGTGATGGCCCAGGCAGTATCCCAATCCAGCTGGTAATCATCCAGCAGCAGCCGCATCAGTTCCGGAATGGCGAAGCTGGGGTGGGTATCATTGAGCTGAAAGCAATTCTTGCTTGCAAACTGGCTAAAATCCCGCCCATGCCGCGCCACCCAGACCTGGAGTACATCCTGCAGGCTGGCTGAGGCCAGGAAATATTGCTGACGCAAGCGTAATTCTTTGCCGCTTTCGCTGGCATCGTTGGGATACAGCACCATCGTGATATGTTCGGCAGCATTTTTGGCGCCCACTGCATCGGCATAACTGCCCGCATTGAAGTCTGCGAGATTGAATTCGTCGGTGGCCGAGGCCGACCACAGACGCAGGGTGTTGACCGTATCGTTTTGATAGCCAGGGATGGGAATGTCGTAGGGCACCGCCAGTACATCGCTGGTGCCTACCCAGCGGCGGTAGGTTATTCCATTGCTGTCCTGATAGTCCTCGGTGCGGCCCCGGAAGCGTACCCGTTGGGTAAACTCGGCACGTTCCACTTCCCACGGATAGCCATCCCGCAGCCAGTGATCAGGCTCTTCAACCTGCGCGCCTTTTTCGATGCGCTGGCGGAACATGCCGTAATGGTAGCGGATGCCGTAGCCAATCACGGGCAATTGCAAGGTGGCGCAGCTATCCAGGAAACAGGCCGCCAGCCGACCCAGGCCACCGTTGCCCAGACCTGCGTCATTTTCGGTCTCGGCTACGGCCTCCAGCGTCAGGCCCACGGGTTCCAGCAGGTTGCGCAACGGGTCATCCAGCCCCAGGTTCAGGCTGGCATTACGCAGTAATCGTCCCATCAGATATTCCAGCGAGAGGTAGTAGGTCTGGCGGCAATCTTCACGCCGGTAAGTCTCACGGGTGGCATTCCAGCGCTCCATCAGCCGGTCACGCAGGGTCAGGGCCAGGGCCTCGTAAAAATGGTGCATGGATCGGCAGCGGCTGTTACGCCCCAGGGTATGGGTGAAATGGCGGCGCAAGTCTTGTTCCAGGGCGGCACTATCCATCCCCAAAACGAGCGGCTGACCGAGAAAGGCCTGTGGAAAATGATCGGGCAGATATTTTTGCATGGATGACACCCTGAACAGTTGACATTCTAAATGAGAGAAATTATTATTCTCATCGGTTGGTGTGCGATACTTCTGTTTCCCAGGGACGGGAAACTTTTTTAGGGCCGTTCCGGCGGTAACAAGGTGTCGGCACATTGCTGGGGCGCACCCGTATCCACCCAGCGCCACGTGACCCACAGGCTCAAGAGCGCCAGCCCGGCAGCCGCCAGGTAGGTCATGAGCGGGTCGTAACGCCACACGTAGCCGCTGGCCAGATTCCCGACCGCGCCGCCTGCCCCGAACCCCAGGCTATTATAGACAGCCTGGCCGGTCTGCCGATTGTGTCCCTGAAAATGTTGTTCGATAAATTGCATGGCAGTTGCGTGATACAGCCCGAAGCTGGCAGCATGCAAGATCTGTGCGAGTACGAGCAAGCCGAGCCACTGAACCCCAGTGCCGATCAGCAGCCAGCGTACGGTCGTCAGGCTGAGGCTCAGCAAGAACAGGCTGCGCAGGGGATAGCGGCCACAGAGGGTGTGCATGGCGGCAAACACGCCGATTTCGGCCACCACGCCCAATGCCCATAACTGGCCAATCTGAGCACGTCCATAGCCATGTTGCTCCAGCAGCACCGAATAAAAGGCGTAGTAGGGTGCATGACTGGCCTGGGCCAGAAAACCGGCGACCAGAAAACCCAGGACCGCCGGGCGGCGTAGCACGTTGCCGATAGCGGCGATCGGGCGATGATCGGGGGGGGCGAGTGGTGCTGGGGGCAAACTGAGCAGGGTGAATGCGAGCAGCAGCAGCAAACCCAGGAGCAGGCCTGGCAGGATCTGCACCGAATCCCAGCGGCCCAGCAGATAACCCAGGCCCGCAACGGTGACAATGAAGCCCAACGATCCCCAGAGGCGGATCTGACCGTAGCGTTGACTGCCCAGATGCCCCAGCGTCAGGCTCTCGATCTGGGGCAGCAGGGCATGCCAGCCCAGGCCAAAACCCAGCATCATCAACAGCAGGCTGGGATAGTCCTGGCGCCAGATCCCTACACTGAAGCCCAGGACGGTGAGTGCAGTAATCCCCAGCAGCCAGGCACGCGGCCGCAGGGTACCGTAGCTCCACCAGGCGATCAGATTGGGGGCTACGATACGAGTGGCCATGAACAGGCCCAGACACATGCCGATCTGTTCGGGGCCTAGGCCCTGTTGCTGGAGATAGACACTCCAGTAAGGGACGAACGCCCCGAGAGTGCCGAAGAACAGCCCATAAGTTGCGGCCAGGCGCCAGTAAGGGGGCAAAACTCAGGGGCCGTCGGTGATGGCGCCCTGGGAGGCGGAACTGACCTGCCTGGCATATTTGGCCAGCACGCCCCGGGTATAGCGTGGGGCGGGGACTTGCCAGTGGCGCAGCCGTTCGGCAATGACCAGATCGGGCAGTTCCAGGGTGATGGTGCGTTGTGTCGCATCAATCGTGATGGGATCGCCATCCTGGACAATGGCCAGCGGCCCGCCGCAATAGGCTTCCGGGGTGATGTGGCCGACCACAAACCCATGACTGCCCCCTGAAAACCGCCCATCGGTGATCAAGGCAACCTGTGAACCCAGGCCCCGACCCATGACGGCTGCCGTCGGTGCCAGCATTTCCCGCATCCCAGGCCCTCCGCGCGGGCCTTCGTGACGTACCACAATGACATCGCCGGGCTGGACGGTACCCTCCAGGATGGCATGCAGGCTGGCTTCTTCAGAGTCGAAAACCCGCGCCCGACCACTGAACCGCAAGCCTTCCTTGCCGCTGATCTTGGCGACAGCACCCTCTGGGGCCAGATTGCCCCGGAGTATGACCAAGTGGCCATCGGGCTTGATAGGTTGATTCAGGGGTCGGATGATTTGCTGGCCCTCGGGGTAGGGGGCGACTCCGGCCAGATTTTCCGCGACTGTCTGGCCGGTGACCGTCAGGCAATCACCATGCAGCAGCCCAGCGTCCAGCAGTGTCTTCATGAGGGGCAGGATGCCGCCGATCTGCACCAAATCAGCCATGGCATAGCGGCCACTGGGGCGCAAGTCGGCCAGAACCGGAGTTCGGGCGCCGATGCGGGTGAAATCGTCCAGGGTCAGCGACACATCGGCTGCGTGGGCCATGGCCAGCAGATGTAGCACGGCGTTGGTGGAGCCACCCAGCGCCGTGACCACGGTGATCGCATTTTCAAAGGCTTTACGGGTCATGATGTCCCGGGGCCGGATATTCTGTTCTAGTAAGTGCAGCACCGCAGCCCCGGCAGCCTCACAGTCGCGCTGTTTCTCGGCCGAGATGGCCGCCTGGGCCGAGCTGTTGGGCAGACTCATGCCCAGGGCTTCGATGGCCGAAGCCATGGTATTGGCGGTATACATCCCGCCGCAGGAGCCAGGACCGGGGATAGCCGCCTTTTCCAGGGCATTGAGCTGAGCGTCGTTGATGTTACCGCTGGCGTGGGCACCGACGGCTTCAAACATCGAGACGATATCTACCGCCTTGCCCTCGTGGCAACCGGGCAGAATGGTGCCGCCATAGACAAAAACTGCGGGGCGATTGAGCCGGGCTATCGCAATCAGACAGCCGGGCATGTTTTTATCGCAGCCACCGATGGCGACCAGGCCATCAAAGCCCTCGCAACCCATGACCGTTTCGATGGAGTCGGCGATGACTTCCCGCGAGACCAGCGAGTACTTCATTCCCTCGCTGCCCATCGAAATCCCATCCGAGATGGTGATGGTGTTGAAGATGACCGCCTTGCCTCCGGCGGCATCGGTACCGCAGGCGGCGTGTTCAGCCAGCCTGTTGATATGCATGTTGCATGGCGTCACCATCGCCCAGGTGGAGGCTACGCCGATCTGGGGCTTGTGGAAATCGGCATCCTGAAAACCGACGGCACGGAGCATGGCCCGGCTGGGGGCGCGTTCCACCCCATCAACGACGAGGGCGGAATGGGGACGAGGCGGCGTGGGCATGAGGTAATTCCTGGCGCTGGAAAGGCACGGAGGTTAGCAGAAACGCCAAAGGCCGCACAAGGCGGCCTTTGGGCGGGGCACAGGGGCTGGCCCCCGTGGTACTGGGGCTAGTCGAGTTTCATCGCCCAGCTCAGTTCCAGCTCATACTGACGCATGCTCAGGTCCACGGTCTGGAAGCCGTTGGCAAAGGCATTGGGGCCAGAGACGGTTTCTTCCGGTGCATACATGGCCGCAAAGCTGAGTGCACTCTTGCCCATGTCGCGGGTGAAGCCGAAGGTGAAGTGGTCTTCGACCACGGCGGGGGCAACGATGTTGACGGTAATGTCTTCGGCATTGATGGGCTGGTTGGTATGGCTGTAGCCAACGCGCCAGGTCCATTCCTTGTTGGTCTGCCATTCGACCCCGAATTTGTAGACTACGACATCGTCCCAGCCAAAGCCGCCGCCTTCATTACCACCCAGGCAGTTTTCAGGATTGCCGCCCTGCACCTGGCCACCGCTGAACAGGAACACGGCGGAGGGGCAGTTAAACAGGTTGGCCAACGGGTTGCCGAAGGCATCCACATCGCTGAACCCGATCCATTGGATATCAAAGGCCGCCGTGACGTTCTTGGTCGGCTTGAAGGCAACGCCAATGGTTGCCGTCGCCGGGACATCGAAGTCCCCTGCTTCGGCAAACAGGTCGGCGTAATCGTCAAATTCGCCCATGTAAATCTTGGACTGCACCGAAGCGCCAAAGCTGAACTGCGGCGTCAGCTGGGCCAACATGCCGACCTTGAGACCTGCTCCATAGGCAAAGTCATGGCCATTGCCCGACAGGTTTTCCGGTACGCCGCCCCGGTTGACGGATTCGGTAAAGCCACCAAAGTTATCCAGCCCGTCAGCTTCAAAAGCCTGCATGGCCAGAATCAGGCTGCCGCCCAACGAAAGATTGGGATTCAGCTTCTTGGCATACGACAGGTTTACGAACAGCTGAGTCAGGTCCACCCCGGTCTTGCCCGCGCCATAGACGCCAGGGACTTCGGCCTGCCCAAACAGGTTGGCCAGCGGATTGCCCTGGTACTTGGTGTTCATGCCACCATTGCCGTAGACACTGACCCCAAAGCTGCTGCTGTTGCCCATCATCTTGTTATAACCAAAATGCGGGATCAGGAAGTAGTTGCGGCTGCTGTCGTTCTCGCCTTCGCCCACGCCAAAGGCCGGGGCCGGGAACAGGTTGTCGGAAGCCTCATATTTACGCTTGGGGCTGAAGATGGACGCGCCAAAATCCATCCGGTTGCCGACATTCACCATGGACGCCGGGTTATTGGCAGAACTCAGGGCATCCTGAGACAGCGCCACACCGGCGCCGGCCATCCCTTTGGACTGGGTGCCGTAGCCATGCGAGAAAGTGCCGTTGGTGGCCAGGGCCAGGTTGGGCAGCCCCAAGCTGCTGGCGATGAAGGCGGCGAGCAGCGCACGCTGGAACTGAGGTTGCATAAAGGCTCCCTTGTAGAGTTGGGTGTTGTAAAAATGTGTGTCTTGGACACCTGTGCCTAATATGTAGCCGAAGTTTGCCAATTTTGCAATAAGCCCAAATGGGTTGATCCGGACATCCCGAGCTGGTCTTGTGGTAAAAAAGCTGCATCTTGCAGACGTCCCTTGGGTCTGGCGCCTGTGTTAGACTGCGCGCACTTGCATTTCCTATGGACTGCCCGACATGCCGCTGCCACCTGGCCCCAGCCCCCTGATTCGACGTAACCCCGTCCTGCTGGCTACTGAAGTGGATGGTGAGCTGGTGCTGATGAGTCTGGAGCGCGGGAATTATTATGGCCTGAAAACGACTGCCCGCCGGATTTGGGAATTGCTGGAAACGCCGACGACCCTGGCGCAGCTCTGTGAGCAGCTGGCGCAGGAATACGAGGCCGCACCGGGGCAAATCGAAGGGGATGTAGCCGCATTTGTCGGGCAATTGCTGGAGCGCCAACTGCTCTTGCCCGGCGCGGTGTGAGCGCCTGCTTTGGGATCTGGCATCAGGACGGTAGTCCAGTTGCGCCAGAAGCCTTGGCGCGGATGGAAACCGCCCTGGCCCACTGGGGTCAGGACGGGGGGGGGCTATATCAAGCCGGACCGCTGGCGCTGGGCAGCCGCCTGCGTTTTGTTACGCCGGAGGATTATGCCGAGCAGCAGCCTGGCCAACCGGCAGGGCTGGTGTACGTCGCCGAGGTGCGCCTGGATAACCGGGCGGAACTTTGTCGGCAGTTGGCGTTGCAAGACACGCCGCAGTTATCCGATAGCCGCGTGCTGGTGGCCGCCTATCAGCGCTGGGGCCTGGGTTGTGTTCAGCAGCTTTATGGCGACTGGGTGTTTGCGCTGTGGGATGCGGCCAACCAGCGCCTGCTGCTGGCGCGTGATGCGACGGGTAGTACGGGTTTTTACTGGTGTCAGCGCCAGGACGCCCTGATCTTTGCCAATGGACTGGCCGGGGTCTTGGCCCACCCGGCCGTGGCGGCAACCCCCGACTTGCGCTTTGTGGCCAATCTGCTCACGGTCTTTGATGACCCGGAACATGAAACGGCCACGGCCTATCAGGATGTTCAGACCCTGTTGCCGGGGCATTATCTGGTGGCTGATGCCCACGGCATTCAGATCACGCCCTGGTGGCAGCCGCAGCAACTCGCGCCGCTGGAATGGCCGTGTGCCACGGACTACTACGAAGCTTTTCGGGCCTGCTATCAGGAAGCGGTCATGCAGCGTTTGCGGGTGGCGGGCGGGACGGTAGCCGCCATGCTCAGTGGCGGGCTGGACTCCGGTTCAATCGTGGCCCTGGCTGCCCCGGCCCTGGCGCAGCGGGGCCAGCGGCTGCGGGCTTATACCCACGTGCCGTTGTATGCGTCCAGCGGGGCAGGCCCGCGTCGTACTGGCGATGAGGGACCCTTGGCGCAGCAAACCGCCGCCTGGGTTGGCAATGTGGACGTCTTGCCACTCAACTCTGCCCATATCGGCGTGACGGCCGGGATGCGCTGGATGCTGGAAGTCCAGCGTCAACCGGGTCATGCCGCCGGCAATCACTACTGGATTCGGGATATCTGGCAGACCGCGCAGGCCGAAGGCGTCAAGGTGCTGCTCAGTGGCCAAAACGGCAATGCCACGGTTTCTCATGCGGGTAATGGCAGCTTGCTGCCTTGGCTGCTGCGCGGTCAATTTGCAGCGGTAGCGGCGGCCTTGCAGGCAGAAGCGGGTGGCTTGCGCCCTGCAATCGTCCGGCGGCTGCTCAAGCCCCTGGGCCTGCCGCTCTGGCAAGCGCAACACCGGGTGCGCCGACCGCCGACCCTGGCCCTCCTGAGCCGTCATTCCACCCTCAAACCCGAATTGATCGAGGCCCTGGGGTTGCTGGACCGGATGCGTGCAGCGCGCTTTGATCCGTACTTTGCCATACCGACTGCGCGTACCCTGACCCGGTTTCGCCTGGGGCTGCATATGAACGGCCAGGTGCATGCTGCCTGGCAAGCGGGTGGAGCGGCAACGGGCCTGAGCATTCGGGACCCGACGGCGGATCGGCGCCTGGTCGAGTTTTGCTGGCGCCTGCCCGACCCGGTATTCTGGGGCCGGGGTCAGCAGCGAGCGCTGGTGCGAGTGGGGATGGCACCGCTATTGCCCGCTGTGGTCCGGGATTGTCGGCATAAGGGCTTGCAGTCGGCAGACATCAGTGAACGGGTCCGGCAGGATGCAGCAGCCATTTCTGCTATACTGGCCGGGCTTGAAGCCAGTCCTTGGGCGCAGCGGTGCTTGAATGTGCCGCAGCTTATGGCGATACTGGCCGAGGTGTTGGCGACCGCCGCGCCGACTCCGGCGTTGGCGCGCCGGGTGCAGGGGAGTCTCCTGCGCGGGTTGGGGGTAGGTTTGTGGGTTACTCATCTGAGGTAAGGCGAATGGAACCTAAGGAACATGAATGCGGTAAGCGGGCATGGGAGCTGCCGGTACTGGTTGAGGCAGCGGTAGTGCGCAGCACGCTCAGCGGCTTTGCGGGCACAGGTGATACCCTAGGTGGCGGAAGCAGTATAACGCCAACAGGTAGCTAGGCCATGCCTGCACCTCATGTCACTGGGCGTTCGATCTGGGAACCGCCCGTGATTGTCGAGGCAGAGGTAGGTCACCGGACACTGGCGAATACCGCCACGGGGGGTGACAGTGATGGCCTGGATTCGGGTGGCGGTGGCCTGTCCTGAGTCTCGGCTGGTCGGCGGAGCTGCGTTTGGCCTGAACTTTACTGCCCCGGTACCCTGGCCAGACTGGACGCCCTGTGCTGTCAGCGCCGGGGCAGTGGCCGTCGCTTGGGGCGAGACGCCAGATGCCCTGGCGCTGCCCCGTCATCAGCGCGGCCTGTACCAGGCACGGCCGGGGGAGTTCCTGCTCACCGTTCCCGGTGTCGCCCGCTACCATGTCACCCCGGCCCAAATCACCATCAGCCCGGAACCCGGTGCAACGTCTGCCGCGGTACGGGTGTATCTGTTTGGCTCGGCGATGGGCGCGCTGCTGCATTTGCGGGGTCTGTTGGCCTTCCATAGTTCTGCGTTAAGGCTGCCCGATGGTCGGGCGGTGTTGCTGGCGGGGGCTTCAACGGCGGGCAAGTCCACCCTGGCGGCGGCGCTGGGTCAGCGGGGCTATCCGCTGCTGGCCGACGACCTGGCCGCCGTCCATTTTGATGCTGCCGGTCAGGCCTGGGTTTATCCGGGCCTGGCACGTTGCAAGCTGTGGGCAGACGCGCTGGAAAAATTGGCCCTGACCACGCTTGACCGGGAGGCGCTGGCGCCGGGACTGGAAAAATACCAGCTCACCCTCAGCGTGAACCCGGAGCCGGCACGTTTGGCTTATTTGTACGAGCTGCAGGCCCAGGAGCACAGCGCGGGGGTTAGCCTCACTCCGGTCATGGGTCTGGCCAAACTGCAAATTCTGGACAAGCAGACCTATCGGCCCGGCTTCATCACCGCCCTGGGGCTACAGGCGGCACACCTGCAACGTCTGGGCCGCCTCGCGCCTCAGATCCAGGTGCGGCGCCTGGTGCGGCCCCGTCGGGGCAATACGCTGGACGGCCTGGTGCGCCTGCTGGAGCAGGATTGGGCGGATGCGGGATAATGCCCTCATCTGGCTGGCTTCGTATCCGAAGTCCGGCAATACTTGGCTGCGCAGTTTTCTGGCCGCCTACCTGCATCCCGGCCAACCATTCGACATCAATGTGCTGGATGCGCCCATTGCGGCGTCCCGCCTGTTGCTGGATGATTGTCTGGGGGTGGAGTTGAGCGACCTGCCGTGGGCACAGGTGCAGGCCCTGCTGCCATCGGCGTATCACAGCTGGGCTGCGGAAGCCCCTCCCTTTCGGCGGCTGGTCAAGACCCATGATGCGTTTTACCGCACTGCCGCCGGGGTACCGATCTTCCCCCCTGAAGTGACCCAGGGTGTCATTCATATCGTGCGCGACCCCCGTGACGTGGTCATTTCGCTGGCGCATCACAATGGAACGGATCTGGATGCGGCGATCACACGCCTGAATGACCCGGAAGGCTGGCTGCTCAAGGCCAACCGCAAGATCGGCGCCCAGATTCCGCAATACACGCGTGACTGGAGCGGCCATGCACGTTCCTGGCTGGATGTGCCTTTTCCCCGCCTGTTGCTGCGCTACGAGGCGATGCGTGCCGAGCCGGATCAGCAGTTTGCGGCGGTCATTGCCTTTTGTGGCCTGACCCTGGACGCGTCCCACTTGCGGCACGCGCTGGAAGTGACCGCGTTTGCCAGGTTGCAGGCGCAGGAAGTGGCTCAGGGTTTTCGGGAGCGTCCCGCCGGTGCGAGCGCACCGTTTTTTCGCAGTGGTCAGGCAGGTGGCTGGCGTACGGTACTGAGTCCGGCGCAAGCGGCCCGGATTGTGGCCGCGCATGCCGAAGTCATGCAGCGTCTGGGTTATGCGCTGGACTAGGCGTGTCTGGCGCTACTGGCGCCTGCCCAGACGCCGCTGGAGGTTGTTGTTGCAGGCCCTGATACAATTATCGCTGGCGACTTACCGGGTGCGCTATCGGCCCTGGGTACGGCTGGTGGCCACGTTTGGGGTGCAGGGGCGGGAAAATGTTCCCACGCTGACGCCTGCACAGGTACGGCATGTGTATGAGATCCGCTGGGCCATCCAGGCCGTCAGCCGCCGCCTGCCCGCACCACCCACGTGCCTGATGCAGGCGCTGGCAGCCAAAGCGCTCCTGGGCCGTCAGCAGATTCCAGCCACGTTGTATCTTGGCGTGGCCCCGCAGGCCACTTCGGCAGCCCTGCCTATCAATGCGCATGCCTGGCTGCGCTGTGGTCCTCACTGGGTGACCGGGTATCAGTCCCGGCAGGCCTATCAGGTGCTGGTCTGGTATGGCTGAAGTGGCACCCGGGCGTTTGTGGTGGCGCCTGGCGCAACAGGTCCCCGTCGGACGCCGCGTCAGCTGGCTGGGTTTGCTCCTGGGCGTGCAATTGACGGAGGGCGTGGGCCTGCTCTTGCTGTTACCGCTCTTGCAGCTCCTGCAGGCAGGGCCGGCGTTGGTGCCCGGCGGCTGGCCCGCCTGGCTGGCCGGACTGGGCATGCCGCTGCACCTGGAGGCTTTGCTGGGGCTGTTTCTGGGGCTGATCTTCCTGCGCAGCCTGTTGCTGTATGCGCAGGAACTGTTGGCTGCCCAGATTCGGCTGCAACTGGTGGAGCAACTCCGACAACGCTGTTTTGCCGCCTTGCTCGGTGTGGAATGGCGCTGGCTGCTGGTCCAGCGGCGCTCGGATTATGCCCATCTGGTGCTGACGGAGGTCAATCGGGTAGGGGCGGGCTTACAGTTTGCCGTGAATCTGGTCCTGGCCGGTGCGGCCCTGCTGGCTTATCTGGGTGTAGCTACCGTGTTGTCCTGGCCCATGACCTTGCTGGCAACGTTGAGCGGGGCTTTGGTGTTTGGCCTGCTGGCGTATCAGCGGCGGGCCGCCTTGCGCCTGGGTCAGACCCTGAGTGTGGCCCACCGGGCCATGCAGGCCACCGTGCAAGAAAGCCTGGCGGCCCTGAAGCTCATCAAGGTGCTGGGGCACGAGTCCCGGCAACTGGCCTGGCTGGCCCACACCGGTCAACACCTGCACCAGCAGCAATGGCAATTTGCCATCAGTCACGGCCTGGCCCGGGCGGGGTTTCAAATCGGAGGCGCGCTGCTATTGGTTGCCCTGCTGTATCTGGGTTGGCGGGTCATGGCGGTTCCTGTGGCCGAGTTATTGATTTTGGTGCTTATTTTCAGCAGGGTCATCCCGGCATTCACCGGGATGCAGCAGCACTATCAGCAACTGCTGCACGCCACGCCGGCGCTGGCTGCTCTGGAACAACTACTGGCCGATTGCCAGCAGGCGGCCGAGCCGCCCGCGCCCTTGCCAGCTTCGCCTTGGCCAGTCCGCCAGGCCATTGAGCTGCATCAGGTCGGTGTGACCTATCCACAGCGCACGCTGCCCGCCCTGCAGGATGTGAATCTGATCTTGCCGGTGCGTACCACCACGGCCCTGGTCGGGGCGTCAGGGTCTGGAAAAAGCACGCTGGCCGACGTGTTGCTGGGGTTACTGACCCCGGATCAGGGTGAGTTGCGGGTCGATGGGGTGCCCGTCACGGGGGCTGCCCGCTTGCGCTGGCGTCAGGCAGTGGCCTATGTCCCCCAGGAAACTTTCCTGTTCCATGCTTCCATCCGGGAGAATCTGCTCTGGGGCAATCCGGCTGCAACCACCGCCCAGTTGACGCAGGCCTTGCAGCAGGCGGCGGCCGATTTTGTCCAGGACTTGCCTCAGGGTCTGGACACTGTGGTAGGTGATGGCGGCATCTGCCTGTCGGGCGGGGAGCGCCAGCGGCTGGCCTTGGCCCGCGCGCTGCTGGCCCAGCCCGGCTTGTTGATTCTGGATGAGGCGACCAGTGCGCTGGACATGGCCCATGAGGCCAGGGTCCGGGCTGCGCTGGAGCAGCTGCACGGGGATTTGACCGTGCTGCTGATTGGCCATCGCCTGGCTACCCTGGAACATGCCGACCAAGTGGTGGTACTGGGGCAGGGCCGGATTCTGGCCCAGGGCAGTTGGGCTGCGGTCCAAACCCAGGTTGAGGTGAAGCTTGGCTGAATTGAGGCAGTTGAAACAGGATTTGCTGGATTGTCTGGCCCCGCAGCGCCCCTTTCAGGTCTGCTGGACGCCTGAGCAGTGGATTCAGGTGTTGAAAATGGCCCGCCAGCACCGGCTGCTGCCTTTACTGCACTGGCGCCTGCTCCATGACCGTCCAGCCGTATCGGTGCCGGAAGCCGTGCGCCAGCGGCTGGCGCAGGCGTTCAAGCGTGCGACGCTGGAGGCGTTGGCCTGGCAACGGGAATTACTGGTCGTGCAGGCACATCTGACCCAGGCAGGCATTCCTTGTCTGGCGCTCAAGGGCGCCTATCTGGCCGTGCACAGCTATCCACACCCGGCCTTGCGTCCGTTACGTGATCTGGACTTGCTCCTGCCGATGCGGCAGGTGGTGGCGGCCCAGCAGCTGCTGTTGCAGCAAGGCTATCGGGCCGTGACGCCGGGGAACTGGGAGGCGTGCCTTGCCACCCGGCAGCATTTGCCGATGCTGGAGGCCCCGGAAAGTCGCCAGAAAATCGAACTGCATTTCCGCCTGCATGCCCTGACCATGCGGCAAACGCAGGTCAGGGTCTGGGAGCAGTTGCACGCGCAGGCGCTCACTGTCAGCCTGGCCGGACAGCCGGTAGCCTATCTGGCTCCCACCGAACTGCTGTTGCATCTGATCGCACACAGCGTGTATCAGCACCGCTTTGACAACGGCCCGCTGCTGCTTTCCGATATCGCCTATTTACTCCAGCAGGTACGTCCGGACTGGGACGGGTTCTGGCAGGAGGCCGAACGGCGGCGCTGGAGCAAAGGCTGTGTATTGGTGCTGTATCTGGTGACACATTATTACCCCGCTTTGGACATACCCTATCCGGCGGCTGTCCAGCAGCACTTGCCAGCGGCACGGGCCTGGGTATCGGTTTGTGGCGAGTTGATGCTGGGCGATCTGCGCCATCATGCCGATCTGCATCTGGCCAGCGAACTGGCTGGGCGCTCCTGGGCCGGGCGGAGCTGGTATCTGCTGCGGCGTCTGTTGCCCGCACCGAGGGAAGTGGCCCAGGGCTATACGACAGCAGCGCAGCACTCGCCGCAAGTATTGGGGGGCTATTGGTACCGCTACCAGGTGTTATTGACCCGGCGCCTGCCCCGGCTGCTGTGCCTGCGCCAGACCGGGGTGGCAGCAGCAGCCCGGCAGGTGGCCGCGCTGGAGCACTGGCTGCTGAAGTGAAAGCACGCGCTGCGCATGGGATGTGCTGTGTGGGTGCTTCGTCATGCCGGTAGATGGCTGCATTGAGCACAGCGGCCCCGCAGGGTGATCTCGGTCTGTTCAAGGTCAAAGCCGGGTGGCAGGCTGAAAGTCGGCAGGATGGTCAGGTTGGCCAGGCAAAAGAGCTGGCCACACCGGGTACAGTGAAAATGCGGATGGGCCTGGCTCTCGGGGGCTGCATTGAAACGCGACACGCGATCGGGACCGATCAATTTATGCGCCAGCCCCTGTTCGGCGAGAAATTCCAGGGTGCGATACAAGGTGACGCGATCCAGACTGGGTTGCAGGCGTTCGGCGATCTGGGTGTGGGTCAGGGCCTGTTCGGCAGCCAGCAAAAGCGTCAGCACCTGACGCCGGGCCGGGGTCAGGCGCAGTCGGGCGGCCTGTAGGCGGGCTTGGGGGAGGGGAGGCGTGTTGGTCATCAGGTGCGGTCAGCAGATGAATACGCTAAGATAGCAGATTCCATGTTTGCAAGACGAGGCCGCATGTACGCTGCGCATCTGACGATTGCCGATTTTGACCCCGCACTCTGGGCGGCCATGCAGGCCGAAGCCCGCCGCCAGGAAGATCATCTGGAGCTGATTGCTTCGGAAAACTATGCCAGTCCTCGGGTCTTGGCGGCCCAGGGTTCAGTGCTGACCAACAAATATGCCGAAGGCTATCCCGGCAAGCGTTATTACGGCGGCTGCGAATATGTGGATATTGCCGAGCAGCTGGCCATAGATCGGGCCAAGCAGTTGTTTAGCTGCGACTATGCCAATGTCCAGCCTCATTCCGGTTCCCAGGCCAATGCCGGTGCGTTCATGGCCCTGATGCAGCCGGGCGAGGTATTGCTGGGCATGAGCCTGGATGCCGGCGGGCATCTGACCCACGGTGCCAGACCGAACTTTTCCGGCAAGGTGTACCGGGCCGTGCAATATGGTCTGGTCCCCGAAACCGGCGAGATTGATTATGCGCAAGTCGAGCAGCTGGCGCAGGAACACCGCCCCAAGGTGGTGGTGGCCGGGTTCTCGGCCTATTCGCGGGTGGTGGACTGGGCACGGTTTCGGGCGATTGCCGACGCGGTGGGCGCCTATCTGGTTGTAGACATGGCACATGTAGCCGGTCTGGTCGCTGCGGGGGTGTATCCCAGCCCGCTGCCTTATGCCGACGTGGTGACCACAACCACGCATAAAACTTTGCGCGGGCCACGCGGCGGCCTGATTCTGGCCAAGTCTAATCCCGAAATTGAAAAGAAGCTCAATTCACTGATTTTCCCTGGAATTCAGGGCGGGCCGCTGATGCACGTCATCGCGGCCAAGGCGGTGGCTTTGCTGGAGGCCTTGCAGCCCGAGTTTCGCAGTTATCAGACTCAGGTGGTGGCCAATGCGCGCGCCATGGCCGCCGAGCTGATGGCGCTGGGATTCGGGATCGTATCCGGCGGCACGGACAATCACCTGTTCCTGATGGATTTAAGCCCTAAAAACCTGACGGGAAAACAGGCTGATGCAGCCTTGGGTGCCGCGCATATCACGGTCAACAAGAATGCGGTGCCCAAAGACCCGCAGCCGCCGATGGTGACCAGCGGCATCCGCATCGGCACCCCGGCCATGACCACACGCGGGTTGGGTGAGGCCGAAGTTCGTCAGGTGGCGCGCTGGATTGCTGAAGTCCTGGGCCAGATTGACGACCTGGACGTGCAGGCGCGGGTTCGGGCGCAGGTCACGGCCCTGTGCCAGCGTTTTCCGGTCTATCCGCACGGCTAGATGTACTGCCCTTTCTGTGCCGCACCCGACACCCGGGTGATCGATTCCCGGCTGGCTGAGGAGGGTAGCCAGGTGCGGCGCCGGCGCGAGTGCGTTGCCTGCGGGGTGCGGTTCACGACCTATGAGACCGCTGAACTCACCTTGCCGCGTATCGTAAAGCGCAATGGGGCGCGGGAACCTTACCAGGAACCCAAGTTGCAGGCCGGCATGCTGCGGGCGCTGGAAAAGCGCCCGGTCAGCGCGGAACAGGTGGAGCAGGCCCTGACGCATATCCGGCGCAAATTATTGACCTGTGGCGAGCGCGAGGTGGCTAGCCAGCAGCTGGGACAGTGGGCGATGGAAGAGCTGCGCGCCCTGGATCAGGTGGCCTATGTGCGTTTTGCCTCGGTGTATTGGAGTTTTCAGGACCTGACCGCGTTTCGGGACTTGCTGGCCCGCCTGGAAGCCCAGACGGTGGGCGCACCGTGATGAGGCCCGAGGATTTTGCCTACATGGCGCTGGCCTTGCAGTTGGCCGAACGCGGGCGTTATACCACTACGCCCAACCCGTGTGTCGGCTGCGTGCTGGTGCGCGAAGGTCAGGTTATCGGCACGGGCAGCCACTGGCAGGCCGGGGCGCCCCATGCCGAGGTGCTGGCCTTGCGTGCGGCAGGCGGACAAGCTGTGGGTGCCACGGCTTATGTGACCCTGGAGCCTTGTAGCCATCAGGGCCGGACTCCGCCCTGTGCCGAGGCGCTCATTGCGGCCGGGGTGACGCGGGTGGTGGCGGCCATACAAGACCCCAATCCGCAGGTGGCTGGGCGTGGCCTGGCGCGCTTGCAGGCCGCTGGGGTGACCACTGAATGCGGGCTGCTGGCCGAGGCAGCCCAGGCACTGAACCGGGGGTTTTTTAGCCGGATGCAGCGTCAGCGGCCCTGGGTGCGCCTGAAGCTGGCTCAGAGTCTGGACGGTCGCACCGCCTTGGCCAATGGCGCCAGCCAGTGGATCACCGGGGCTGCGGCGCGTCAGGATGTCCAGTATGGCCGGGCGCAAGCCTGTGCCATCATCACCGGAGCAGGGACAGTGCAGGCTGATGACCCGCGCCTGGATGTGCGGCTGAGTCCGGCTGAGCTGGATTTGCCGACAGCCATGACCGTGCGTCAGCCGCTGCGGGTGGTGCTGGACAGCCAGGGCCGACTTGGTACCACGCACAGGATTTGGCAGGTGCCGGGGCCTGTCGTACAGGTGGTTACGGTGCCCGTACAGGCGGCGCATCAGGTGCAATTGCCTGCCGATGCGCAGGGCCGGGTGGCCTTGCCTGCCTTGTTGCGCTGGCTGGCGCTGGAACGGCATTGCAATATCGTCTGGGTGGAAGCCGGGCCAACCCTGGCCGGGGCATTCTGGCAAGCCGGACTGGTGGATGAACTCCTGCTCTATACCGCGCCCCGTATCCTGGGTGATGCGGCTAGGCCCTTGCTGCGCCTGCCTGAGTTGACCACATTGACTCAGGCCATCCCGTTGCAGGTCATGGAACAGCGTGCCCTGGGTGCCGACTGGCGTCTGCGGGCCTTAGTCCTGAATGAGTGAGGTGTCATGTTTACCGGTATTGTGCAACAGGTGGGTCATCTGGCCAAACAGGCCGCCGGGCGGTATGAACTGCATACGGGGCCGGCGTTCTTACAAGGCGTGCAGTTGGGGGACAGCATTGCTGTCAGCGGGGTCTGTCTGACCGTGGTGGCGCTGACAGCAACCAGCTTTGCGGCGGACGTGTCCGAAGAAACCCTGCGCTGTACTACCCTGGGCGCCCTGGTGCCGGGCGTGGCCGTGAATCTGGAACGTGCCCTGAGTCTGGGCACTCCGCTGGGTGGGCATCTGGTCAGCGGGCATGTGGATGGCGTGGGCCGGGTGCGCCAGCGCAATCCGGAAGGTCAATCCGAAGTATTCTGGTTTGACTGGCCGCCGGCCCTGGCCCGGTTCATTGCCATCAAGGGTTCGGTGTGCGTGGATGGGGTGAGCCTGACGGTCAATACTCTGGATGGTCAGGGTTTTGCGGTCAATCTGGTGCCGCATACCTGCCAGCGCACCACGTTGGGCGCCCTGGTACCGGGTGCGGCAGTGAATCTTGAAGTGGATGTCGTGGCCCGTTATGTGGCCCGCTTTCTGGAAGCGTCCTCAGGCGGCGCAGGAGATTGAGTGATGGCATTTAATACCGTAGAAGAGATTGTAGCCGACCTGCGGGCCGGCAAGATGGTCATTATCGTTGACGACGAGGACCGCGAAAATGAAGGCGATCTGGTCATGGCTGCTGCCTTGGCCCGGCCTGAAGACATCAATTTCATGGCCCGTTATGGTCGGGGCCTGATCTGCCTGACCCTGACCCAGGCCCGGTGTCAGCAACTGCGTCTACCGTTGATGACGCATCATAATCGCACCCCACATGCGACCAATTTCACGGTCTCCATTGAAGCCGCCCAGGGTGTGACTACCGGCATTTCGGCGGCTGACCGGGCCACGACCATTCAGGCCGCCGTGGCGCCGGACGCCAAACCTGAGGACTTGTTGCAGCCGGGGCACATCTTCCCGCTCATGGCCCGTCCCGGCGGGGTGCTGACCCGTGCCGGGCACACGGAAGCGGGTTGCGATCTGGCCCGGCTGGCCGGGCTGGAACCGGCGGCCGTGATCGTCGAAATTCTCAATGAAGATGGTACGATGGCCCGGCGGCCCGACCTGGAACAGTTTGCACTCACCCACGGCCTGAAAATGGGCACCATTGCGGACTTAATCCACTACCGCACCCAGACCGAAGCTACGGTGGAGCGCTTCAGCACATGCAGCCTGCCGACGCCGCAAGGAGAGTTTCGCTTGTATGGCTATCAGGAAGTCTATAGCCGGGAGGTGCATCTGGCGCTGGTGCATGGTGCAATCAGTCCGGAGCAGCCGGTGCTGGTGCGGGTGCATATGCTGAACCCGCTGTGTGACCTGTTCGGCGCCCGACGCAGTGGTTGCGGCGGTTGGCCCCTGACCGATGTCATGGCGCGCGTGCAGCAGGAAGCGGCCGGGGTCATCATCGTGTTGCGGACCTGGGATAATCCGCGTGCCTTAGCCGACCGTCTGGAGCAATTCCAGCATCAGGATCGTGGCTTGGTGCAGGTGCGTGAAGAGAGTTTTGATTTACGTACTTATGGGGTCGGGGCGCAGATTCTGCGCGATTTGGGGGTGCGGCAGATGCGCTTGCTGGCTGCACCGATGAAAATGCACGGCCTGTCCGGTTTTGATTTGGAGATTGTGGAATATGTCACGGCCTGAACTTGCGACCCTAGAGGGTAACCTGCTAGTACCTGAAGATGTGCGTTTTTGCCTGGTAGCTGCCCGATTTAACGGCTTTATCGTCGAATCACTGGTGACTGGTGCCGTTGATACCTTACGTCGTCACGGTGCCAGTCTGGCGGCCTTGCAACTGGTCTGGGTGCCGGGGGCTTTCGAGTTGCCGCTGGTCGTCCAACGGCTGGCCGAATCAGCCAAGTTCGATGCCATCGTGGCCCTGGGGGCAGTGATTCGGGGCGGAACGCCGCACTTTGATTATGTGGCCGGGCAATGTGTCAGTGGTCTGGCGCGCAGTGCCTTGAATCACAATGTTCCGGTTACGTTCGGTGTCCTGACGGTGGACAGCATTGATCAGGCTATCGAACGGGCAGGCACCAAAGCCGGGAACAAGGGCGCCGAAGCAGCGCTGGCGGCTATCGAAATGGTGACCCTGTTGCGTCAGATAGATTGAGAGTGCAGCGGGTTAGGGGAGCTGTGTTTCCGGCGCTTGAACCATACCCCCCGATACCGTGACGCCGGGTTTCACCGGGTCATGTACTTTGCTTGGCAGCGAATACTGAACCGCACCCCACCGGCTCCGTGTGCTGATGGGGGCGGCAGTACTCAGGACTTGGGATTATGCTTATGGAACAGTGCAATCAAAGCCGTTGGGCGTTGGCCGGGATGGTCCTTGACATAGGCCTTGGTCAGCACGAACACGACGGTTTCCCCTTTGGGGCCAATACCGATTTCGGTATGCACATAAGCTGCTTCCCCGCTTTTACGGGTCTTGCTCATCTCGCTCCAGTCATCAAACACGTAGATCCGGTTATCCTTGCGTAGCTCGCCATAAAATGGCCCGCTGGGCTTTTGCACCTCATCAAACAAGGCCTCAACAACCGGCTGTGTTTTGGATTTTTCCAACGCATCCTTTTCCGCCTTGGATAGGCCCATCACTACCGTTTCACCCCGAGGGCCAACGCCGATGCGGGTCACCGCGTACACCACTTCGCCGTGACTTAAAAACTGCCGGTAGGTTTTGGCATCGCTAAATACGTAAATACGGTTGTTTTTATAAACCTGGAAAAAATGTTGCAGAGGAGCTTCGGTTACCGAAGCCGCCTTTTCTGAAGCAGTGCTGGCTTCAGGCTTGATTTCAGTGCAGCCATACACACCAAAAATGGCAAGGGTAATCAGGAGATAAGGTCTTTTGAGCATGGGATTAGGTCCTAGGTTGTGCAAGATGATCATCAATGCCCAGTAACCTGGGCATACTCGGTAAACAGATTCTCCAGAGCTGGATAGACCTGTGGCCAGGCTACCGCTTCAACCTCACGGCGGGCTTCACGCCCGAGCGCGCGTGCGCCGGCTGGGCCAGTGCAGGCCAACTGGGCAGCGGTCGCCAGATAGGCATCCGCATCCCCTGGTCTGACCGTCATGCCACTGAGACCGTTGCGGATATGGGTCCGGGCCGCCGCGTAGTCGTATGCCAGCACCGCCAGCCCGCTGGCCATCGCTTCCAGTGTCACGTTGCCGAAAGTCTCCGTCAGGCTGGGGAACAAAAATCCGTCTGCCGAGGCATAATGCCGGGCCAAGGCTTCGCCGCGCTGGGTTCCGCAGTAATGAAGGTCGGGGTAGCACTGGCGCCAGGAGGCCAGCAGCGGGCCATCACCCACCATCACCAGGCGACAATCCGGGTAATGGCGCTGTATCACCTGATAGCTTTGCAAAACCAGCGGCAAATTCTTTTCTATCGCCATGCGTCCGGCATACAGCAGCACCAAGGTCTGTGGACCGGCGCCCCACTGCTGACGCAAATCCAGGCAGCGCCGGTTCGGGTGAAACAACTGGGTATCTACACCCCGAGGCATCAGTCGCAGCCGTTGGAACCCCGCCCGCTCCAGGCGCTGACTCACCTCCGCCGTGGGCACCAGCGTCACGGTGCTGCGGTTGTGAAAAGTACGCAAATATGCCGCAACCAGGCCCTGCAACCAGCCTAAGCGGTAATAAGGGCTGTAGTGGTCAAAATTGGTATGAAACCCGCTGATGACCGGCAAGCTCAGATGCCGGGCCAACTCCAGCGCTGACCAGCCCAGCGGCCCTTCCGTGGCGATATACACCACATCCGGACGGGCACGCTGCCACAGGGCGCGCAGCGCCGGGACACAGGGCAGGCCAAAGCGCAGTTGCCGATAGCCCGGAATGCTCACACCGCGACAGAGCAGCTCCTCCAACCCGGAGTTACCAGGCTGATCCGCCACATGCTGTTGCGGACGGATCAGTTGCACCCGATGGCCGCGGCTGGTTAAGGCACGGACCAGCTCGGCCACCGTCACCGCCACCCCGTTGATCTCCGGACTGAAAGTTTCTGTGATCAAGGCCACCCTGAGCTTCATGCGCCGTTACAGGCCGCCGACCACGCCTCCATCAGTGCGCTGAATGACAATGGTTGCCGAACGAGGCCGCTGGCCATTGGCGCCATCTGGCCAAGAACTGATGGCCTTGGGATTGGCCGGGTCGTTACGTTCGCTGCTGGGTTCGCCCGGATGCTGGATACTGATGAACATTGAAGTGCCATCCGGCGTGGTTGTGGCGCCCGTGATTTCACAACCCTTGGGGCCAGTGAGAAAGCGGCGGATGTCGCCGTTGCGCCAGTCTGCACACAACATCTGGTTATTGCCCAGGTTTTTGTAATCCCCCGTGTTCAGAACGCTGGTGGAAACGTCGGTCTGAATCCACAGCCGCCCGAAGTAATCAAACCACAGGCCATCCGGACTACCGAAGGCATCACCCTTGATATTGCCCTGCTTGTTGGGATCAGTATTGGCCGGGTCGCCGGCCAGGATAAAGATACTCCAGGCAAACTGAGTTGCTGCCGGGTCGCCTGTAGCTTCGGTCCAGCGGATGATGTGGCCAAACACATTGTTGGCACGCGGATTAGACGCATCCACCGGGGGCCGCGCCGAACCCGCCGTCGTCGTCCCGGCAGAGGCATTGCTGGAGGCAGGGCTACTGCCCCGGCGATTATTATTGGTCAGCGTGATATAGACTTCCCTGGTGGTTGGATGCACCGCCACCCATTCGGGCCGATCCATCATTGTCGCCCCGGCCCGGTCGGCGGCCTGACGGGTCTTGATCAGCACTTCAGCCTGGTCCGCAAAACCGTTGCTGGACGTCAGGCCATTTTTACCGTGGGTCAGCTCCAGCCAGGTACCTGTGCCATTGGCGCTGAATTGGGCGACATACAGGGTACCCTCGTCCAGCAGATCAAAATTGGCCTCGCGGTTCGTGGCGTTGTAAGCACCACGGCTGACAAACTTATAGATGTATTCGTTGCGTTCGTCATCGCCCATGTACACCACCACCCGACCATCGCGCGCTAGCGTCACCATCGCGCCTTCGTGTTTGATCCGACCCAGGGCCGTGCGTTTTTTGGGCTGAGCTTCGGGGCGGAATGGGTCTATTTCCGTGACCCAGCCAAAGCGGTTCGGCTCATTGGGATGGCGATCAGCCCGAAAGCGCGTGTCAAATTCATGCCAGCGATAACCAAATCCGGCGACATCCACCCCATAACGGCGCTGTTCCGCAGGGATGGTGCCCTGATTGGAAAAATAGCCGTTCCAATTTTCTTCGCAGCTCAGATAAGTACCCCAGGGCGTCCGGCCCCCGGCACAGTTGTTCAAAGTCCCCAGCACTGTTTTGCCTGCCGGGTCATCGGCGGTGCGCATCAGGGCATGCAGGGCTGCCGGGCCGCTGATCTCAACGTCTGTCCGGGCCGTGACGCGCCGGGCATAGTTTGAAGGCCGGACTACATTCCAAACGCCTGCGGCATCCTTGCGGACTTCAGCCACGCTGACGCCGTGGGCATATTGGGATTTGAATACCTTGTCTTCCGACCAGTTCGCCATGCCGTCGGGGAACAACAGGCCATCATCGGTGTACTCGTGGTTGATGCACAGCAGGCCGTGGCTGTTGGATGGTTTGCCATCGGTGCCGGTGAAGGGATAGAACTCCACGGCGTCATTGTGCATCCCGAATTGCTGCAACTGATCTTCGGCGCGGTTGCTGGCATCCTGGCGGAAAGCCGGGCCGTCGGAAATCGGGTCGCCCCAGGGCGCCAGCACGTTGACGCTATAGCCATCGGGTACTCGCACCGTATCCGCTTGTGAGACGCTGATGCCTTCAAAGCCAATGCCGCCGAAATTCGTATCGGCCAGGATGGGCGCAGCATGTACCGTACGGCTTCCCCAGACGCTGCCGCCCAGGAAAGCCAGCAGGGTGGCGCCGCCCAGGCCTTGCAGGGCCTGGCGGCGGCTGAGTTGATATCGCGCCAGAATATCGGAAAAATGCTCGTTACTGGAACGATTGGAAGTTGTATCGTCGTCTTGGTGGGCCATGGCTGCTCCGGGTTGGTTGGGGCAGCGGCAGGATACTGAGTCTGCATGATCAAACAGTGACGAACTACAGACAACTGCGTGATCAAATGCAGCTTCAGAAGGAAGTATCCTGAATTTTGTATTTTCCCTTCAGGCATCTCGGCTTGTCATTATATTTGGACTCATTGAGATTCTCGCGTGGCTGCTGTCCCATTCATCTCCCCTTTGCCCCATAACATCTGCTTCAGTCAATGCGACAACTATCCCGACAGGGGAAGGTAGCGGTTTCTTCCTTTCAGCGCTACCCGCCAGCTTGCCCAGCACGCTGGGTAAGCCCTAGAATGTGCTGCATCGAACCGCTACCCCGTCGATCACTGTCAGGCAATGACCATCTCCCAGAGCCGAGAAATTTAACCCCTTCTTAGATTTGAACATATTGTTTAATACCGCTGTGCTGGTGGCGTTCGTCTTGAAACAAATCGGCAAGCCGATCTGCTCCATATAATCGTCAGACTGACCTGCATAGTCATCCGGGCTTTGCGAGGCCATCAGCACGGTGAGGCCATGTGAGCGGTGCAGTCGCACGAGCTTACTGATTCCATCATGCTTTGCGGCAAGTAAGGGCTTCGCCTCGTCAATGGCGACCGCCAAGCGCACGGCACGGTGAAATTCCGCGTCTAGCGGTGCTTCCGGCAGGGTTTGCAGATAACGATGCAGTGCGTCGAACAGTAAGAATAACGCTAATTTGCGGCTTTCATCGGGTGCGCTACCAAAAGCCAAAATCCAGCTTTGGCCAAAAAATTCCGCTGGGGTTAGTTCCGGGGCAAACAGGCTGTACTGATTCATCATGCTCAGCGAAGCTAGCACCCGGTCTTCTTTGATGCCATTATCTGTATAGTGTTGTTTGAGGGTGGTTTGAATGACACTGAGCGAAACCCGTTGGCGCTGCGCGAATAGAGGCTTGAGTGCTTCCACTACACGGGGTTTCTGGTTATCAGTTAACCCGTCTTTCAGCGCCTTATCCAGCGAGGCGCAAAAATCCATCGCTATATCACGGGCAGCATCTTGATTGACATTCGATCCAGCAAACATGTCCAGAGGAATGGGTTCCTTATGCACTTTCAAGACACGCGCGCCAAGCACCTGAGCGAGTTCTGGCCTGTTCGCCAGCTCATCCTTACCTGCGTCGATGAGCAGGATGGGTGCCTCGGTCGCTGTCGCTGCACAGAGCTGTTGGAGCAATTCCAACATCATGCGCGTCTTGCCAGAGCCTGCTTGCCCCATGATGGCGACATTGGGTGCATAGCCGCGTCCGTTGAGGAGCCAGCGGACAGGCTGTTGGGTGTCAGCCTGGCGGCCTAACTCAAACCAAATAGGGCGGGGTAGTATGTGTGCCGAATCTTCTGAACCTCTCTTAGACATCCCCGGTGCTGGACTCACGCCGTTGGTGTTTGGGAGATGCGCCCGGTCAATCAGCAATTCGATAAAGCGTTCATAATGCTCATTGGCTTCACGCCAATCGGCTGCAAGAAGCTCGATGCCATAACTCCAATGGTCGCGCACAGTGCTTTGTAATTCTGCCAAAGTAATTGCTTGCTCCGGCTTGAATTGTTGAATACGCTCCACGAGTAGGGCGAGCCATGTTAAGCCGCCTTCCTGCTCGCTGCCAAACAACAGGTTGCCCTTGATGTTGTACCCGCGTGCGTCGGCGGCAGCTGGGACTACATGTTCTGCGAGCGCTCGCCCCATCGCTAGGCGTGCAAGTTGATAATGGGCCTCAAACCCCAAAGTACGGGTTAATCTTTCTCCAGCTTTTTTAGCCACTTCGCTGGAGTTGAAATTGGAGAGCCAAACTTGGTTTAATTCAAGTGGCTGCATGTTGTCCTCCGAAATAAGCGTTTCTACGTGCGGTAGTACGGTAGTATCCCTTGCCGATCGGGTGAGATTCTAAAAGATAGGTAGCGAGCAAAAAGGGTTTGAGGGTTTCTGCGAGTTCGGCGTCAATTTCCTTATCTTGAGACAGGAGGATAACCTGTCGGTCCGGGTCAGAGCACCAATAACGCAGCAGGTTGGCGCGGTGTTGGCTGTCTAGCCGCGCCAGTGGAGTATCGACTACCAGCGGGATATGGTAACCTGAGGCATCTGCCAAGCCCGCGATCAGTGCGGTAGCAAAGATTTGATTTTCACCTGCTGAGCGGTCAAATTTCAAACAGCTACCTAAACTATCAAATAATTGTATTGTACCGTCGGCACTGATTTTAATACGTTCTACCAGTTTTTTATGGGCGAGTTCTTTGAAACGTTGCGTAACATGGGCGGAAAGGCTGTCGATTTTTTGTGCAAAAAGCGGGGGCATGAACGCTTCAATTAGATTGATAATCCGCCTTGCCTTAAGGGCTTTAGATTGTATAGGTTCGTTCCGCAAGTATTCTTGATGTTCGCGTTCATAGCTGGCTTTTTCATCGTTAATTGTGCTAGCAAGCGTGGTTATCTGTCGTTCCAAATCACCGCGTTGATGGCTCAGTTCATTGAGCTTTTTTTGCGTCTCACTGAGTTCAGTCTGTAGGCGCTGGAAAGTACCATCTTGCGTAACACCTTCGAGTTGAATACGGCGTTTTTTCAATTCCATAAGGCGTTTTTGCAACTCAGCTTTGCGTTGCGCCAATGCCTGCACTTTAAGCGCTTCATTCCCCAGATTCATCAGCCCATCCTCTAGGCGTTGCCGTGCGCGTGGTTCTAAGTAGGTATGGAGAAGCTTGTCAGCACAGTCTTTAGGCTGGGGTGAAAATAAACCTTCCCACGCTTTGGTAACCGCCTCTTTCAGTCCCGCTTGCTGGGTGCGGCTCAGCTCTAGGCATCCCACTTCAAAGCTACTCATCAGCCGATCAACAAAACCCAATTTTTCCGGTTCTAGGCTGCGTTTACGGTCTTGCCACTCAACAAGGTATTTTTCTGCGGTCAATCGTGTGCGAAGGTCGCGGTAAAGCGCTGGCAAAGGCAAAAGAAGCGCGATTTGCTCGCTGAGTAGCCTGCTGAGTTCTTTTTCACAGTCTTTTAATTGCTGATTTTTTTCTTGTTCCTCCCTGATAATATCGTTCACACTTTTAAGATTCCCATCACCAGCGCCGATTTCTATCAATTGCTCCTGAATATCACGTTGACGCTGTTCATATTGTTGGATATGCCCTTTGCACTGGGACAACGCCTGCTCTAAATCAGATTTTTCTGACTTCTTTGCCTCTAATTCTGCATATATTTTGTCTAATTCTTCTTGACTTTTTGTATTTTTCCTTTGTCGGTTTGTGTTCTGATATTGTCCTAACCGTTCCCGCAGGTTACGCAATAATACGACGCCAAATAAGCCTTCCATCGCGGTTTTTACCCAGCCGCTACGATCTTGATCCGCGAGTTTTTTTACTTCTTCACCATCAAAAAAGAAAAAAGGTGCCAGGTTTGCTGGGGCCATTACAGTCGCAACAACATCACGAATTTCATCAACATCACCAAGACGCTCACCACGCACGCCGTTTCTAATCTCGAACCCCTCAGCCTCCTGACTATCAAGCTCACCCTTGATTCCGAAGTGCCACTTCCGTGTAATGATGTAGCCTTGAGTTGCTGTCTCCATGAAAGTTACTGATACACGAATGGTTTTGATGCGCTGTATTGAGGGCCTGCCGTGTAGGGCATTTTGTAGAAAACGGGCATAAGCCTGTTCTTGGAGTCCAGCACGCGCCATGTGTGTGGTGGCTTCCTCGCCATACAGACATAGGTACAGCGCTTCCAGTAAGGTAGTTTTCCCTTGGCCATTCATTCCACCGATCAAGACTAAATTCTTTCCTGCACTAGGCCTTTGAAAATCAAAAGTTTGCTCTTGATAGGCTTTGAAATTTGAGAGTTCAACCCGCTGAATCCACATCACCCAACTCCTTTAGAAACATGCGATAGTGCAGGGATACGTTCTAACACAGCATCAATTTCATCATAGATACCGGCTGCCCGTACTCGATGTTGGTGCTTACGTTCGATGGCGATTAATTCATACAGCGTTGATTCTGGTATCCCATGATCTACGCAAAATCTTACTAAGAGTTGACGTGCTTGCTCGTCTTGCCATAGGGGTAAATCCCAGCTTAACTCTTCAAGTTCCATCGTGGTTGTCCTCTGTATAGGTTTTAAGTAAATCTTCAGTCCAGATGCGGCGAATGAGCTGGATTTCCGTTGTGTTGATCAGCTCCTCGCCATAACGCGCTTGGGTTTCCAGCAGCTTTTCCAAGATCATCCGGCGTGCTTTGACGGTAAACGGCCCAGGGATGTAGCCTTTGGCGGTGAATGTCACGCGGCCATTGCGGCGGCGTACCTGACGATATTCAGAGTTATCACGGATGCTTACCAACCAATCACGAAATTCGACCAAGGGATGGTAACTTACTCTACCACTATCAATAAATCCCTGGAGACTCTTATCTTTATTTACTACGGTGCATGTCCAGCAACCAAAGCGGCTAGAGTTGGTACCACAGCCCGGAGCTTCCTCCTTAGAAAGCACCACGGGACACTCTCCACCGCTCGCTTCGCGATAAAGTTGGATCAAGGCAGCGTGACTGCCACCCCAAGGCGGCGCAAGCGAGCCGAGAATTTCCCAAACTTCATCGGTAGTGAGATTCACAATGGGGCGGAAGATATAAGCGCCCATTAGTTCTGAGTGGGGTGTTAGATTGGAATTTGCTTGATTTTTATGCCGGTCTATGCTGTTACGCCGGGAACTGCTTTCATCACGGCGTACACCCAGCACCACAATAGCTGCGCCACACTTAGAAACAAAGTCAATGATATAGCGACTGGTAGGCTGGATTTTAAGCCGGTCAGTACACCAACGCATTTTCATATTGGGGGATGGGTAGCCACGCCCGATCAGGTTGACCCAAAAGGACTGTTCTGGGCTAGGGGCAGTGATCGCTGTTTGCACTGGAAGATTGAGGGGAACTGCTGCCGTAGCGATTTGCGCCAAGGTAGCCTTGAGATGCGCCACAACCAAAGGGCTTTCAACCAAGGTGTCGTTGGATACGATATGAACTGGGCGGGTGCGCAATGCAGGTTCAATACCGAGCAACGCAATGAAGATGGCATGGGCTACAAGCGTGCTATCTTTGCCGCCGGAGAAGCCAATAATCCAAGGATAGTTCTGCGCGGAAGACAGATATTCTTCCCGAATTAACTCAGTAACAAGATTGAACTTTATGCGTGCAGCGTCAGGATGATCCTGCTGGCTGCTGGCTGCTGGCTGCTGGCTGCTGGCTGCTGGCTGCTGGCTGCTGGCTGCTG
>CAYNNN010000009.1:30728-53911 GCA_964398665.1 uncultured Gammaproteobacteria bacterium
GCTAGATATCGTTCTGTTTCCATCTGGCTAACATAGCTTATCTGTATTATGTTTGTCTACCGGGTAAATAGTATAATCCGCTACCTAGGCGACCTGACGCGCAATACAACCCTACATCTAAAGAATCGTCCTGCGCAGTCAGGAAACACGCCTGCTTCGCGCTTCGCCACGGCCAAAAATCAGTAGTTCCATTCCCCGGTTCAGATAACGACTTGCCCGCAGCTCGTACAGGAAAATGAAGATGGCGACTGATCCCCGCAGGCATCACCCCGCTAGCTCAGGGTGCTGATAGACCTGTCTGCCGCCCACCAGGGTGTATTGCACCGCACCGGGCAGGTCCTGGCCGAGAAAATAGTTGTTGTGGCCCCGGCTATACAGGCGGTTTTTATCCCAACGCTGGCGCTGGCGGGGCGCAAATACGCAAACATCGGCCACTGTACCCACACCAAGCGTGCCGATGGGCAGGCCCAATACCTGGGCCGGACCGCTGGTCAGGCGCGCCACCGCCTGAGCCAGGCTCAGTACCCCGTCATCCACCAGTTTCAGGGTCAGGGGCAACAAGGTATCCAGCCCCGAGAGGCCAGGCGCGGTGGCTGGAAAAGGCTTGAGCTTGGCATCCGGCTCATGCGGTGTGTGGTCGGAGCAGATTGCTGTCAGGCTGCCCTCAGCCACGCCGGCACGCAGAGCGGCCCGGTCATGCAGCGTGCGCAAGGGTGGCTGCACATGGAGCAGGCTGTTGAATGCACCAATATCCTGTTCAGTGAGATGCAGGTGGTGAATGCTGACATCTGCCGTCACGGGCAGCCCCTCGGCAGCGGCCTGTGCAATCAGACGCAAAGCCCGTGCCGAAGAAATCCGGCCAAAGTGCGCCCGCGCCCCGGTTGCCTCAATCAGGGCCAGGTCACGCGCCACGGCGGTGGTTTCTGCCACTTCGGGAATGCCCGGCAGTCCCAGGCGGGTACTCACGGCCCCGGCATGAACCACCCCCTGCTGGGCCAGCACTTCGTCCAGGGGTTGCAGAAACACGGTCAGGCCATAGGTGGCGGCATATTCCAGTGCCCGCAATAATACCAGCGGGTTCCCCATCGGACGCGGCAAATTGGTCATGGCCACGCATCCTGCCTTTTGCAAGGCTGCCATCTCGCTGAGCTGCGCGCCTTCCAGGCGTCGGGTCAGCGCACCCAGCGGCAGCACCCGGCTAAACCCCGCCAGACTGGCATGACGCTGGATCAATTCTGCGACTGCCGGGGTATCCATCACCGGGCGGGTATCGGGCGGGCAGCAGACCGTGGTAATGCCGGCACTGGCAGCAGCACGGGTCTCGCTGCTCAAATTGGCTTTGGGTTCATCGCCTTCTGGTTCACGTAGCCGTGCGCACAGGTCAATCAGGCCCGGACATACCACGCAACCACTGACATCAATGACCCGGTCAGCGGTAAATTGGGGCAATGAGGGGCCAATGCAGGCGATCCGACCCTCGGCGATCCCGATTTCCAGCGGCTTGTCCAGCCGGTTGGCCGGGTCGATCACCTGCCCGCCCACCAACAGCAGCTTTTCCGTGCTCATGCTTCGGTCTCCCGTGGTTCGGGTTCCCGACGCTGATGCTGCACCATGGACATTACTGCCATGCGAATCAGGATACCGTAACTGACTTGATCCAGAATCACGGAATGCGGACCGTCCGCCACCGCAGAGTCCATCTCCACGCCCCGATTGATGGGACCAGGGTGCATGACGATGCAATCGGGCTTGGCATATTGCAGCCGTTCCGGAGTCAGGCCATAAAGCTGGAAATATTCATGCTCACTCGGCAGATAGGCCCCCAGCATCCGTTCACGCTGCAAGCGCAGGGCAATGACCACATCAGCATCGCGCAACCCGGAACGCAGGTTGTGATAAATCTTGACCCCCAGACTTTCCAGCTCCGGCGGTAACAAGGTGCGCGGCCCGATCACCCGCACTTCGGCGACACCCAAGGTGTTCAACGCCATGATTTCCGAGCGGGCCACCCGTGAGTGCAGCACGTCGCCGACGATCGCCACCACCAGGGGCGCAAAATTTTTCTTGTGATGCCGGATGGTGTACATGTCCAGCATGGCCTGGGTCGGGTGTGCATGGCGTCCATCCCCGGCATTCACCACGCTGACATGCGGCTGCACATGCTGGGCGATGAAATGCGCTGCTCCGCTATCGGCATGGCGGACAATGAACATGTCCACGTGCATGGCCTCCAGATTGCGCAGGGTATCCAGCAGGGTCTCGCCCTTGTTGGTCGAGGACGTCGCTGCCGTGATGCTGATCACGTCAGCGGACAGGCGCTTGGCGGCCAGTTCAAAGGTGGTCCGGGTACGGGTGCTGGACTCGAAAAACAGGTTGACGACCGTAACCCCCTTCATCAGCGGCAGCTTGCGCACATGTTGCCGGGCCACGCTGTCCAGCGAGGCTGCGGTATCCATGATCTCCAGCAGCAGCCGTTTGGGAATGCCTTCGATGCTTAGAAAATGACGCAGCCGCCCCGATTCGGTCAGTTGCAGATTCGTGTGTGGCATGGACGCCGCCTGGGAGGGGCTAGGAATCACGGGTGATGATGCCAAACGCCAGTGGTTCGGGGCCGGTCAGCTTGAGGTAATGACCTGGGCGCAGGGCATAGTGACCTCCGGTCACATCGGGCTGAAGCGGCAACTCCCGGCCATCGCGGGCCACCAGCGTGGCCAGGATGACTGAAGCGGGGCGCCCAAAATCAAAAATCTCATTCAGTGCCGCCCGTACGGTACGCCCGGTGTGGAGCACGTCATCCACCAGAATGATATGCCGACCCTCGACATTGAAGCTCAGTTGTGAGGGCAGTACCTGAGGATGCAGACCCGCTCTGGTAAAATCATCGCGGTAAAAACTAATGTCCAGGGTGCCCAGCGGTTCACTAAGACCCAGATGATGGTGCAAGGCTTTGGCCACCCACACTCCACCGGTGTAAACGCCGATCATGACGGGATTGCCGATCTGACGCTCATCCAGCAAGCTTGCCAGATCAACAGCCAACTTGCGCAGAAGCTCATTCGGGTCAGGTAGCTGCATGGGTATCTGCCAACCAGGTTTCAAGAATCAGTTTTGCCGCCACCGCGTCTGCCGGTCCGCGCCGATAGCTACGCTTGCGCTCGAGGCGCTCAGCCAGCAGGTTACGGGCCGCACGGGTGGTCAGCCGTTCATCAGCCAGATGCACCGGCAAGGTGTAACGGCTGCGTAATTGCTCGGCAAAACGCCGTACCGGGGCAACCAGTGCCGTTTCGCTGCCATCCATGTGATAGGGCAGGCCCAGCACCAGCGCATGAGGCCGCCAGGTCTGCACCAGCCGATCCAGTTGCGCCCAAGGCAAACCACCGGCACCTACGGGCAGGATTTCCAGCGGTCGGGCGCAGCCAGTCAGCGTCTGACCGACCGCAACTCCCAGCTTGACCGTGCCGTAATCCAGGCCCAGGAAAATCTGATTGTCAGGCATGGCCCGCCTGCCCGGCCAGCAAGCCCAGATTGACGCCCAGCAGGTTGGCCGCCGCCTGCCAGCGCTGCTCGGCCGGGGTAGCATAAATCACACTCAGATCACCGGGTGCCGCCAGCCAGGAATTATCGGCGATTTCGGCTTCCAGTTGCCCGGCCTGCCAGCCCGCATAACCCAGAGCGACCAGAAACCGCTGCGGGCCTTCGCCAGTCGCCAACGCTTCCAGGACATCGCGGGAGCTGGTCAGGGTCAGTTGCGGGCTGATGGCCAGACTGGCTTCCCAGGTGCGCCCGGCTTCATGCAGCACAAAACCCCGTTCCGGCTGCACCGGCCCGCCCAGATAGAGCGGTTGCTGACTGATGCGCTCGTCATGCTGGGCAATGCCCAGATAACGGAACAGCTCCCCCACGGATAATTCGGTGAGCGGACGATTGACCACAATGCCCAGTGCGCCTTCCGCGCTGTGCTGACACACATACGTGACCGTCCGACTGAAATTGGGATCAGTCAGGGTCGGCATCGCAATCAGAAAATGACCGGTAAAATTGCTGGCGTTCATGCGTATAGTATCAACGCCTCCACGCCCGCCTGCAAGCAGCGCATCGGGATCAGGCAGCACACTTCATGTATACGCTGCGCCCAGAACGGATCGCCCTTGGGTTTCACCACGCCGTCCAGCGCAATATGCTCGGGGCGGGGGTCTAGGGCTAAGTGGCTGAGTCCAGCACAGGCCTCCCCTGGTCGAGGACTCAGCGATAGGGCGGAGTCGTGGCGGCCCCAGCACCAAGCTACATGTAGTTTGTGATGCGGAAGGCAAGCCCACGGCGGTATGTCTGACGGGCGGGCAGGCCCATGACCTGGAGGGGGCTGATGTCTTAGGCACACCAAGGCATCCTCGCGTGCCTTCGCGTTCAGCCGGGGAATCCGCCCAAGCACTTCCCGCACCATGGCGGCTTCTTCAGATTCTCCCGTTACCGGAATAGGTTCGGGGTTCTTGGAGGCACTCAAACCTCAAAGGCCATCCGCCATTCGTCACTGCCCGCATGTTAAAATCCCCAACCTTGATCTCGGCTGTCTTGCCGATAGCTTTCACCAAAAGAGGTACATCATGGGCGACGGGTTATTTCTGGTCGGCGCGTTCTTGCTGGCGCTGGCCATTTTGGTGGGCGTGCACGAATACGGACATTTTTGGGTCGCCCGGCGTCTGGGCGTGAAAGTCCTGCGCTTTTCCCTGGGTTTTGGGCCAGTCATTTACTCGCGTCCATTGGGGGCCGACCGGACGGAATTCAGCCTGTCCGCCGTACCGCTCGGGGGCTATGTCCAGATGCTGGACGAGCGTGAAGGCAAGGTTGACGCCACAGAGCAGCCTCGGGCGTTCAACCGCCAGCCGGTCTGGAAACGGGCAGCCATCGTTGCTGCCGGGCCGCTGGCCAATCTGGCCTTTGCCGTGCTGGCGTTCTGGCTGGTCCTGCTGGGCGGGGAAACCGCCCTGCGTCCCGTGGTGGGTTATGTGGCCCCCGACTCGCGGGCTGCCCAGGCCGGGTTTGTCGTGGGCGACGAATTGCAGCAACTGGGCAATACGCCGGTCAAGACTTGGGAAGATGCTTATCTGGCCCTGTTTGCCCAGGTCTTTGGCCAGCAGGAATTGCCCATTGAAGTGCGCACGATTACAGGGGAATCCCGGTTGCGGGTGCTGAGCCTGCCGCCCGACCGGGAACTGGCCGGGGAAAACCCTTTTGCGGTGCTGGGGCTGCAACCTTGGCGCCTGCCTGCCGTCATCGGCAGCGTTGAAGTCGGGAGTGCCGCAGCGGCAGCGGGTTTACAAACCGGCGACCGGCTGCACAGCGTCAACGGGGTTGTGCTGGCTGACTGGGAAAGCTGGGTAAAATGGGTCCGCCAGCATCCGGATCAGGATCTGACCGTGCAGCTGGAGCGCCAGGGCCAACCGTTGACCCTGACGGTGCGCCCGGCACGGGCGCAGGATCAGGGCCGGACCATCGGGCGGCTGGGGGTCGGTCCCCATGTAGACCAGGCAGCGTTGGCTGCCTTGCAGGTACAACTGGACTACGGGCCGCTGGAAGCGCTGGGCAAAGCTGTGGAAAAGACCTGGGACGCCGCCAGCCTGAGTTTGCAGGTGCTGGGGAAGATGCTGTTGGGTCAGGCCAGCGTGCAACATCTGAGTGGCCCGATCAGCATCGCCCAATATGCGGGAGAATCGGCCAGCTTTGGTCTGGATGCTTTTTTACGCTTTCTGGCGGTGGTGAGCATCGGCCTGGGTGTTTTGAACCTGCTGCCCATTCCAGTGCTGGACGGTGGCCACCTGATGTTTTATCTGATCGAGGCGGTGCGAGGTCATCCGCTTTCTGAGCAACTCCAGCAACGTAGTCAACAGGTTGGCCTGGGCATGCTGCTGAGCCTGATGACGCTGGCCATCTATCTGGACATGATGCGCTTGTTGGGGTGAGGTGCTAACGCTTATACTAGCCGCCTCGTCGGGGTAGGAATTAACTGTTATCATGCCGATCTGGCTGAAACTTGGGTGTTTGAGCGCGCTGCTCTGGGCCATGACCGTGGCCGCCGCCGAAACGGGCGGCTTTGTGGTGCGCGATGTGCGCGTGGAAGGTTTGCAGCGGATCACACCGGGCACCGTCTTCAACTACCTGCCGCTCAAGGTCGGCGATCGGGCGGATGCCCGTAGCGTGGCCACGGCCACCCGGACGCTGGCCAAAACCGGATTTTTCAAAACCGTGCGCCTGCTGCGCGAGGGTGAGGTACTGATCGTCGTGGTCGAGGAGCGTCCCTCCATCGCCAAGATCGAATTTACCGGCAACCAGGACTTCTCCAGCGAGGATTTGCTCAAAAGCCTCAAGGAACTGGGTTTTGCCGAAGGGCGCATCTTTGACCGTGCCCTGCTGGATCGCGTCGAGCAGGAGCTTCAGCGCCAATATCTGAATCAGGGTAAATATGCCGCAGACATCAGGACCAGCATCACCCCGCTGGAACGCAATCGGGTTGCGGTCAGTGTGACCATCGAGGAGGGCGCAGTGGCTAAAATCCGCACCCTGGCCTTTGTCGGCAATGAAAAATTCCCTGATAAAACCCTGGCCAAGCAGTTCCAGCTGGGGCCGACGGCCTGGTACGAGATCCTGTCCGACCGCGATCAGTACTCGCGCCAGAAGCTGGCCGCCGATCTGGAAAGCCTGCGTTCGTTCTATCTGGACCGGGGCTATCTGAATTTTCGGGTCACCAGCCAGCAGGTCACCATCAGCCCGGATAAAAAATCGGTCTTCATCACGGTGGGTGTCAATGAAGGTGAAGTATTCACGGTCAGCGAAGTCAAGCTTTCGGGCGATTTGCGCCTGCCGCAGGAGCAATTGTTCCCCTTGATCAGCGTTCGGGCCGGTAGCACTTTCTCCCGCCGTCAGGTGACGGAAACGACCACACAACTGAGCGACCGGCTGGCCAATGAAGGCTATGCCTTCGCCAATATCAATGGGGTGCCCAGCGTCGATCAGGACCAGCGCACGGTGGCCCTGAATTTTCTGGTTGAGCCGGGCCGGCAGGTTTATGTCCGCCGGATCAATTTCCAGGGTAATACCAAAACCCGCGACGAAGTACTGCGCCGGGAAATGCGTCAGATGGAAGCCGCCCCGATTGCCGCCGACAAGGTGAACCGTTCGCGGGTGCGTCTGCAACGGTTGGGCTATTTCGACGAAGTCAATCTGGAGACCCAGCCGGTGCCCGGCAGTGACGACCAGGTGGACTTGAGCATTGCAGTCAAGGAAAAACCTTCCGGCAATTTCACCGCTGGGCTGGGTTTTTCGCAAAACGAGGGGCTGATCCTGTCTTCCAGCATCACCCAGGACAATTTCCTGGGCAGCGGCAAGCAGTTCAATGTCTCGTTCAACAACAGCGATGCCGATACCTTGTACGCCTTCGGGTTCCAGGAACCCTATTACACGGAAGATGGCGTCAGTCGAGGCTTCCAGTTCCGCTATCGTACGACCGATTCGGCCGAAAGCAACATCTCGGATTATCTGCGCGACACGCTGTTGCTGGGTATGAATTTCAGCATTCCGCTCAATGAGTTTGACCGGGTTTCGCTGAACCTGGATGCTCAGCGGACCGAATTGAAGACCACCGAGACCACGCCGCAGGAAATTCTGGATTTCATCGCTGCGGAAGGTAGTGAGTTCAACTGGCTGGAACTCACGGCCGGCTGGTCGCATGATACGCGCAACAAAGCCTTTTTCCCGGATCGGGGGGTCTTTCAGCGCTTTTCGGCCTCTCTCACGCTGCCTGGCAGCGATCTGGAATTTTACAAGCTGAGCTACAAACATCAGTACTACTATCCGCTGACCGGACGCACTACTCTGAAATTCAATGGGGAACTGTCCTACGGCGATGGCTATGGCGATACCGACGACCTGCCCTTTTTCGAGCACTTTTTTGCGGGCGGCATTCGTTCCGTGCGGGGCTTTGAAGATAATAGCCTGGGGCCGGAGGATTCCACCGGTGACCCGTTTGGCGGCAATGCCCGGGTCATCGGCAATGTGGAACTGTTATTCCCCATGCCGTTCAACACGGAAATGAAAAATATCCGGCTTGGTGCCTTTCTGGATGCCGGCAATGTGTATGCAGACAGTATCTCGTTTGATGATTTGCGGTATTCTGCCGGGCTGTCGGCGACCTGGTTATCTCCGCTGGGTGCTCTGATGTTCAGCGTGGCCCAGCCGCTGAATGATGCGCCGGAAGACGATACCCAGGTATTCCAGTTTTCCATCGGTGCCCCTTTGTAGTTTTGGTCAAATAGGTTAAGTCATGTATTACGGTTGGCGGTTGTTGGCAGGTGTCATTGGACTGATTGGCTGGATGGGCATTGCCCAGGCCGAGATCAAGATAGGCTTTGTGAATGCAGAAAAGCTGTTGCAGGATGCGCCTCAGGCGGATGCTGCGCGCACCCGGCTGGAACAGGAATTTGCCCCTCGGGACAAGAAACTGGCTGCGTTGCAGAAGCAGGCCCGGACCCTGGAAGAAAAGTTGGCGCGTGATGGGGCTACCATGAGTGATGCGGAGCGCACCAAACTGGAGCGCGAGGCCCGCGATCTGAAGCGGGATCTGAAGCGGGAGCAGGAAGAGTTCCGGGATGATTTCAATATCCGCCGTAATGAAGAACTGGGCAAGTTGCAGCAGCAGGTCTTCGAGGCCATCCGCACCCTGGCCAAGAGCGAACAGTATGACCTCATCCTGAGCGAAGGCGTCATCGCTGCCAGCAAGGAGGTGGACATCACGGGCAAGGTGCTTGAGCTGCTCAAGAAAAAATAATACGGGATCATCACCTTGGCCTGGACTTTGGGTGCCTTGCAGGCGCGCTTGGGTGGCGTGCTGACGGGCGACCCTGCGCGGCCCATCCGCGGGGTGGCCACCTTGAAGCAGGCGACCCCCGACCAGTTGAGCTTTCTGGCCAACCCGCGTTATCGCGCCCAGCTGGCCCGGACTCAGGCCGGGGCGGTGCTGCTGCGCCCAGCGTTACAGGCCCATTGTCCCTGCGATGCCTGGCTGGTGGAACAGCCCTATCTGGTATATGCCCAGGCGGCCCAGTTGCTGCATCCTCCCAGCTTGCCCCCACCCGGCATTCACCCCGGCGCCCATGTGGACGCCACCGCCCACCTGGAGGCGGGTGTTTCCATCGGTGCTGGTGCCGTCGTCGGCTCCAATGTCCACCTGGGTGCAGCGGCCATCATCGGGCCCGGCTGCGTTCTGGAACCAGACTGTCGGGTAGGTGCAGGCAGCCACCTGATTGCACGGGTTTATCTGGGGCGGGGCTGTGTGTTGGGTGCGCGGGTGCTGGTGCATCCGGGGGCGGTCATCGGCGCGGACGGCTTTGGCTTTGCACCCACGTCTACCGGCGAATGGGTCAAAATTCCGCAGCTGGGCACCGTACAAGTGGGCGATGAGGTGGAAATCGGTGCCAATACCACCATAGACCGGGGGGCACTGGACGATACCATCCTGGAAACCGGGGTCAAGATAGATAATCAGGTCCAGGTGGCACACAATGTGCGTATCGGCGCCCATACGGCAATTGCCGGTTGTGTCGGCATTGCCGGTAGCGCTACCATCGGTGCCCACTGTACTCTGGCTGGCGGAGCAATTGTGCTGGGACATCTGCACCTGGCCGACCATGTGCATGTCCAGGCGTTATCCATTGTGACCAAGTCGCTGGAACAGCCGGGCAGTTACGGTTCCACCTGGCCTGCACAGGAACAACGGCGCTGGTTACACAGTGTTGCCCAGTTCCGCCAGCTGGATCAGTTCGCCCGACGGCTTGCACAACTGGAACAACGGTTGGCGCAGTTACCCGCCACTTCAGAATAAAATTAGCATCATATGACAAAAGGGCCTGTGATGGACATCCATCAGGTGTTGCAGTATCTGCCCCACCGTTATCCGTTTCTGCTGCTGGATCGTGTATTGGAATTCGAGGCCAACAAGCGTGTGCTGGCCCTCAAGAATGTCACCTATAACGAGCCGTTTTTCCAGGGTCATTTCCCGATCCGGCCCATCATGCCCGGTGTGTTGATCGTCGAAGCTCTGGCTCAGGCGACCGGGATTTTGGGTATGCACAGCCAACCGGACATCGTGCGGCCCAATACCCTGTATTATCTGGTCGGCGTGGATAAGGCCCGTTTCAAGCGTCCGGTGGAACCCGGCGATCAGTTACGTCTGGAAGTCAATCTGCACACGGTGCGCCGAGGTATCTGGATGTTCGATGGCGTCGCCAGTGTGGATGGCCAGGTCGTGGCTACAGCAGAAATTCTCTGCACAGCGCGGGAGCTGGGCGCGTGATTGACCCACGGGCGGTCATTGACCCGCAAGCGTGCCTGGATTCAGGTGTCAGCATCGGGCCTTTTGCCGTCATCGGGCCAGGCGTGGAAATTGGCGCTGGAACCCGCATCGGTCCACATGTGGTGATTCACGGCCCGACCCGGCTGGGGCGGGACAATCAGGTTTATCCGTTTGCCTCCCTGGGTGCCGCGCCGCAGGATAAGAAATACCGCGACGAGCCTACCTGGCTGGAAATCGGCGACCGGAACGTGATCCGGGAATATTGCACCTTCAACCGGGGGACCGTGCAAGGCGGTGGCGTGACGCGCATCGGTCATGACAACTGGGTGATGGCCTATGTTCACCTGGCCCACGATTGCATCGTCGGCAATCATACCGTGTTTGCCAATGGCGCTTCCCTGGCCGGTCATGTCACCGTCGAAGACTACGTGATTCTGGGTGGCTTTACGCTGGTGCATCAGTTTTGCCGGCTGGGTGCTTACGGGTTTTCGGCCCTGGGCACCGTCATCAAGGAGGATGTCCCGCCTTTTGTCACCGTGGCGGGCAATTTTGCTCAGCCTCATGGCCTCAATGTCGAAGGTCTGCGCCGCCACGGCTTTGAAGCCGAGCGGATCGCCGCCATCCGGCGGGCCTATAAGACGCTCTACCGTCATCAATTGCGTCTGGAAGAGGCTTTGGCGGAACTGGCCCAGCAGGCAGCAGCCTCGCCTGATGTCCAGCGTCTGTTTGAATTTCTCCAGCGTTCGCAACGCGGAATCGTCCGCTAGGACAGCGTGATGCGCCTGGGGCTAGTGGCAGGAGAAATCTCCGGCGACCGCCTGGGGGCCGGGCTGATGGCAGCGTTGACCCAACGTTACCCGGACGCAGAATTCGTCGGCATTCCCGGCCCCCGGATGCGGGCAGCCGGCTGTCAGGCGCTGGCGCCGATGGAGAGCATCAATGTCATGGGCCTGGTCGAGGTGCTGCGCCATCTGCCCCGACTCCTGAAGCTGCGACGTCAGGTGCGGGATTATTTTTTACGTTACCCGGTTGATGCTTTCATCGGCATTGACGCGCCGGATTTCAATCTGCCTCTGGAGGCGGCCTTGCGGGCGGCCGGACAACCGACCGTGCATTATGTCAGCCCTTCCGTCTGGGCCTGGCGCCAAAACCGCATCCACAGCATCCGCAAGGCCGTCACCCACATGCTGGTGCTGTTTCCGTTTGAGCTGGGTTTTTACCAGGCCCACGGCATCCCGGCCACCTGCGTGGGGCATCCGGCTGCCGATGCCCTGCCGCTGATCCCCGCCAATCCTTACAGCATCCGCCAGCGCCTGCAACTGCATCTGGATCAGCCCGTCATCGCCCTGCTGCCGGGGAGCCGGACGGGTGAAGTCCGCCGCCTGCTGCCCGTATTTCTGGCTACTGTGCGTTGGTTGCTGCGTCAAAACCCGCAGCTGCAATTCATCCTGCCTGCCGCCACTGAACACCTGCGGCAACTGATTCAGGCTGCCTGCCAGCCGCTGCCTCAGGTACGTGTGCTGTCCGGGCAGTCTCGTGAGGCGCTGGAAGCCTGTGATGCCTGTCTGCTGGCTTCGGGTACGGCTACTCTGGAAGCGCTGCTGTTGCGTAAGCCGATGGTGGTCACTTATGCGTTGGCACCGCTCAGCCATTTTTTGCTCAAGGATCTGGGTTGGCTGAAAACACCCTGGGTTGCCCTGCCCAACCTGCTGGCCGGAGAAACCTTGGTGCCGGAATTGCTGCAACAGGCACTGACCCCCGAGCGGCTGGGCCATGAACTTCTCCAGTGGCTGAAGGCGCCGCCTGCCCAACTGGAAACGCTCCAGCGCCAATTTGCCCGGATTCATGCCAGCTTGCGCCTGGATGCCGACCATCAGGCTGCCGCTGCCGTCAGCGCCTGCTTGCGTCATGTGTGAACGACTCGCGGGTGTAGATGAGGCAGGACGTGGCCCCCTGGCCGGGCCGGTGACCGCTGCTGCCGTAATCCTGAATCCGGCCCAGCCGCTCAGCGGCCTCAAGGACTCCAAGCGTTTGAGCGAACGCCAGCGCACCCGGCTGGCGGCCCAGATTCAAACCCATAGTCTGGCGTGGGCGCTGGGCTGGGCCACGGTGGCCGAGATCGATAGCCTGAACATCCTGCAAGCCAGCCTGCTGGCCATGCAGCGGGCCGTGGCTGCCCTGCCCATCCTGCCTACGGTCGTGTGGGTGGATGGCAATCAGTTACCCCACTGGCATTATCCCAGCCAGGCCATTATCGGCGGTGATGCCAGCGTCCCGGCTATCAGTGCAGCCTCGATCCTGGCCAAGGTTGCGCGTGATCAGCTCATGCAGCAGTGGGAATTATTATATCCGGGTTATGGTTTTGCGGTGCATAAGGGCTATCCGACCGCTGCGCATCGGGCCGCCCTGCTGCGCCTGGGACCGAGTTCGGGCCATCGGCGCAGCTTTGCCCCGGTGGCTGCGCTGCTCAAGATTCCATGAAACCGCTATTTGTTCATCTGCACCTGCATAGCGAATATGCGCTTCAGGATAGCACTATCCGGATCAAGGCCTTACCCCAGGCCGTCAGTGCGCTGGACATGCCTGCGGTGGCGATCACTGACCCAATGAATTTGTTTGCGCTGGTCAAATTCGCCAAGGCAGCCAGTAGCAAAGGCATTAAACCCATTGCGGGTGCCGAAGTTTATTTCCCCAATGCCCAACCCCGCCAGCCGCCGCTGAAGCTGGTCCTGCTGTGCCTGAATCGGGTTGGCTACCGGAATTTGTGCCATCTGCTGGGCCGGGCCTATCAGGAAGGTCAGCACCAGGGCCAGCCCTGTCTGCGGCAGGCCTGGCTGGCCGGACACAGCGAGGGTCTGCTGGCCTTGTCCGGCGGTCGGGAGGGTGATATCGGTCAGGCGCTGCTGGCCGATAACCTGATCTTGGCCGAAGCGTTGCTCCGTACCTGGCGCCAGTGGTTCCCCCAGCGTTTTTATCTGGAACTCCAGCGCACCGGGCGGGCCGGGGACGAAACCCATGTCCAGCGCGCGCTGGAATTGGCCGAACGTAGCCAGACCCCTGTAGTAGCTACCAACGACGTGCGGTTTTTACGGCGGGAAGATTTCGAGGCCCACGAAGCCCGCCAGTGCATCGCAGCCGGCAGTACCCTGGCCGACCCCAATCGGCCCCGGCTTTATAGCGAACAACAATATCTCCGTAGCCCCGAGGAGATGCACGCTTTGTTTGCCGACATTCCCGAAGCGCTGCAAAACAGCGTGGAAATCGCCAAACGCTGCAACTTAAGCCTGAAACTGGGCCAGAGTTTTCTACCCGATTTTCCCCTGCCACCGGGTCTGACCGTGGCTGATTATCTGCGTCAGGAGGCCCGCCAGGGTCTGGCCCTGCGGCTGGCGCAACTGAATCCGGCTGAACCGGAAACCTATCACGCCAGACTGGAGCTGGAACTGGACGTGATCATCCAGATGGGGTTCCCCGGTTATTTTCTGATTGTGGCGGATTTTATCCGCTGGGCCAAACAGCAGGGCATTCCGGTCGGGCCAGGCCGGGGTTCCGGGGCCGGGTCGCTGGTGGCCTACGCTTTACAGATCACCGACTTGGACCCATTGGCCTATGACCTGCTCTTTGAACGCTTTCTGAACCCCGAACGGGTCTCCATGCCGGATTTTGATGTGGATTTCTGCATGGAAGGTCGTGACCGGGTGATTGATTATGTTGCAGAACGGTATGGCCGTGACCGGGTATCCCAGATCATCACCTATGGTTCCATGGCCGCGAAGGCCGTGGTGCGTGATGTGGGGCGGGTGCTGGGTCATCCCTATGGCTTTGTGGACAGCATTGCCAAGCTGATTCCCTTTGAACTGGGCATGACCCTGGACAAAGCGCTGACCGAAGATGCCGAGCTACAGCGTCGCTACCAGCAGGAAGACGAAGTTCACGAGCTGATCAACCTGGCCCGCAGCCTGGAGGGACTCCCGCGCAACGCCGGCAAACATGCCGGAGGCGTGGTCATTGCGCCTACGATGTTGACCGATTTCGCCCCGCTGTACTGTGAAACTGGTGGTGAAGGGCTGGTTACCCAGTTCGACAAGGATGATGTGGAAGCCATTGGTCTGGTCAAATTCGACTTTCTGGGTCTGAAAACCCTGACCATCATTGACTGGGCCTTACGCCAGATCAATACGGGCCGTCTGGCGCAAGGCCCGCTGGATTTGAATCGTATTCCGCTGGATGACCCCAAAACCTTCGAGCTGCTGAAGCGCTGCAAGACCACAGCGGTGTTCCAGCTGGAATCGCGGGGCATGAAAGACCTGGTCCGGCGCCTGCAACCGGACTGCTTTGAAGACATCATCGCCCTGGTAGCGCTGTTCCGGCCTGGGCCGCTGCAATCCGGCATGGTGGATGATTTCATTGACCGCAAGCATGGCAAGGCCGAAATCGAATATCTGCATCCGGAACTTCAGGATAATGCCGGGATCATCGCCATCCTCAAACCCACTTATGGCGTCATTGTTTATCAGGAACAAGTGATGCAGCTTGCGCAAGTGCTGGCCGGTTATACGCTGGGTGGGGCAGACCTGCTGCGCCGGGCCATGGGGAAGAAGAAGCCCGAGGAAATGGCCAAGCAGCGTTCGACCTTTGTCGCAGGCGCGGTCAGCCAGGGCATCCGGGCGGAAACTGCGGGATATGTGTTCGATCTGGTGGAAAAATTTGCGGGATATGGTTTCAATAAATCCCATTCTGCTGCCTATGCGCTGTTGTCCTATCAGACGGCCTATCTCAAGGCGCACTACCCGGCAGAATTTCTTGCAGCCGTGCTGACCTCAGCCATGGCGGATACCGATGAGGTGGTCAATCTACTGCGGGAATGCCGCCAGCTCAACGTCGTGGTTGACCCGCCCGACATCAATCAATCCCGGTTCGGGTTCAGCGTCCAGCATGGCCGGATTCGCTATGGGCTGGGCGCGATCAAGGGCGTGGGCGAAGCAGCCCTGGGGGGCTTGCTACAGGTGCGTGACCAGGGTCGGTTCAGCGATATTCATGACCTCTGCCTGCGCGGTACCGGGCAAAAACTCACGCGCCGGGTTCTGGAGGCCCTGCTCAAGGCCGGTGCGCTTGACAGTCTGAACCCTAATCGCGCCCAGCTGCAAGCGCAACTGGAACCCGCGCTGCAATGGGCCGCCGCCCAAAGTGAGCAGCGCGCCCTCAATCAGGGTGATATTTTCAGCCTGGATGCCGATGGCCGCAATCGGGTCCAGCCGCCGGAAATTGCCGTGCAGGCACCTTGGCCGCTGGCCACGCAACTGGCGGGAGAAAAAGAGACCCTGGGCATTTATCTCAGTGGGCACCCCTGCCAGATTCATCTGGCAGCCCTGAATAAATTGACGCCCCAGCGGCTGGGCGATCTGCAACGGCTGGAAACACGCCCCGGCAAGGGGCAGCGGGTAGTGGCCGCCGGGCTGGCTGCCAGCATCCGCCGCCATACCAGCGCCAAACGCGGGGCAATGGCCGTGGTGCAACTGGAGGATCATACCGGTGAGCTGGAAGCAGTATTATTTGGCGAAGCCGTCGAGCAGTATGGCGGGCTGCTGCGCGAGGGCAGCCTGCTGGTCGCCGAAGGTAACCTGAGCTTTGATCCGCGCAACGACGCCAACCGGGTTTTGGTGGATAAACTTCTGCCGCTGGAACAGGCAACTGCCCAGGCGCTGAAATGTATTCACCTGAGCTGGGTCGGCAGCCAGCGTAGTGTGGCTGACGTGACCCATCTGCGTAACCTGCTGGAACCCCATTGCGGTGGCCGTTGCAACCTCATCATCCACTATCAGGGTGCAACTGCCTGCGTCGAGCTGCAACCGGGGGCCGCCTGGCGACTGCATCCCAGTACCGCCCTGCTGGAACAGCTCCGCGCCTGGCTGGGCCCTGCCGAAACCGTCTGGGCCGAGTAGCGCCAGACTCATTGCAGCTGGCTGGACAACTTGCGCAGGCCTGCGTGTTCGGGAACCACCTGCAAGCCGCGTTCCACCGCCAGGCGCGCTTTTTCGAGTTCCCCTTTGCGCTGGCGTGCCTGGGCCAATGCCTCAAAGCCGTCGGCAATCTGGCGCAGGGCAGCCTGAGCCTGAGCCTGGTTGGCCTGACGCCGAAGGACTTCCCGATAGGTATCCACGGCATTGTCCCCTGGAGGATCGGTTACCTGTGCCGTGTCAAACTGACGTTGAGCCAGCGCCAGCAGCTCAGGTACGCTCAACTGGGCCAATTCGGGGCGCGGTGGCAGCGCTTCCCACTGCTGAGCCAGCGTCACCCAGCGGCTATCGGTGGGAAACCGTGCCTGGGCCTGATTCAGCCAGCGCTTGGCTGTTTCGGTATCCCGGCGTTCCCAGGCCATCTGCGCCTGCCGATACAAAATATCAGCCAGGCCCTGCAAGCCCTGCTCGGCGGCCGCTGCATCCCACAAGCGCAAGGCACGGTAGGTTTCTTCGGCATTATCTCCCACGGGTTCGACCCACTTGCCGGCAGCCAGCTGTACCTGGGCCTGAGCCTGGAGCTGCGCCACCCGCTCCTGAGCCAACAACGCCTTGGGTTGTGGATCTTGCGTGACTGGCGCTGCGGTCGGTACCTGTGTCGGCTGTAGCGCCAGCAGTGCCGGGTAGGCTGGTGCCAGCGCCAGGCCGCGCTGACGCCAGGATTCACGCCGGGATTCCGCATCCGGCAGGTTGCGCAAGGTTTGAGCCAGCCGCGCTGCCAGATTGCGTAACAGGGGATCCGCAGCGGTCGGTCCGGCGCGCAGTTGCTCGCCCAGAGCCAGGGCCTGTTCAATTTCGGCAGCAGTCCAGGGGCGAATCAGCAATTGTTCCAGTTGCTGGGTCGGCGTCAGCGCAACCGGTGCCGGTTGCCACAGCCACCAGCCACCAGCCACCAGCCCGGCAAGCAATACGGTGGCAGCCCCGGCTGCCACCCCCCACCGGACCCGCGTGGGGGCGGCGGGCAGGGGCACGGTTTCCGTCACGGTGGCCACCGGGCGCGTAGGGGGTAGTGTAGGGGGGGCAACTGGCCGTGTAGGCGGCACAGCCACCGGCACGGTCGCTGCCAGTGCAGCCTCAGACGGCACTACGACCGCCACAGTCGCGGCATCAGCCGTCGTGGGCGGTGTGACCACGGGCACTTCCCCTGCGACCGTTTGTTCCCAGGCGTCCAGTGCCTGCACCAGTGCAGCAGCATCCGGATAACGATTTTGCGGTCGTTTTTCCAGCAGCCGATCCAGAATCGCCTGCAAGTGGCGCAAAGGGTGTGGCAAGCGCGGGGGCGGGGTCTCCACGTGCATCCGCGCCACTTCGTAGGGATCGTCGCTGACGAAGGGCCGTTGACCGATGAGCATTTCATAAAACATGATGCCCAGGCTATACAAATCCGCCCGGCCATCCACATCCGGCAGGGCCAGTACCTGCTCCGGACTCATGTAGGCTGGCGTACCGACTGAAACCCCAATCTGGGTCAGTGGTTGCAGGGTTTGCGATACGCGCCCCAGCGCGTCCTTGCCCGTCCTGGGTGCCTCACCCACGCGTGCGACCCCAAAATCCGTCAGCACCGGCTGAGGCTGGTCAGCCCGGAACAGGACGTTCAGCGGTTTCAGATCCCGATGCACAATCCCCCGGCTATGCGCCAGACCCAGGGCCGAAGCCAGCGCCCGTACCATCATCAGGGTGGTCGGCACATCCAGTTCCCGACGCTGGATGCGCTCTTTCAGGCTGCCACCCGGCAGATATTCCATGGCGATATAGTAAACCCCATCGGCGTAATTGGTATCGTACACCGTGACGATATTGGGATGATTGACGCGGGCAATGACCCGGCCTTCCCGCAAAAAGCGCTCCTGAAAGCTGGGGTCACTGGCCGCCATGGCTGCGTCCATCACCTTCAGTGCCACCTTGCGTTCCAGCGCCAGCTGGATGGCCAGATAAACGGTGGCCATGCCCCCGCGCCCCAGCTCGCCCCGGATTTCAAAGCCTGGAATATTCGGACGGTGTTGCATCTGTTACCTATTGGCCTGTCGCTAGCGCCGCTGATCTTCAGGCGGTAGGCGCGGGGGTGGAAAACGGGGGTCAGGCCGTGCTTCTGGCGGCAAGCGATGTCCAGGACCGAATTCACGTGGGGGCAGGCGGTCGCGCAACCGGAGCGGTGGGTCATCCTGAGTCTGTGCCGTCACGGGCGGCTGGGCAATTTGGGGCTGTGGCTCGGGATCCGCTTGCAAATCACCGTGTTGCAAATCGCGCACCAACCGTTGCAGCCGGTTGTGCTCCGGCACAATCGCCAGTGCCTGCTTAGCCAATATCAGGGCTGCGCCCGGCTCGCCCTGAGCAAGTTTGGTCTTGATCTGGCGCCTGACCCCGGCGGCGATACGTTCCATACCGGCCTGGGCCTCGGCGTGTTCCGGTTCCAAGGCCAGAATATCACGGTACGAGGTCAGCGCATTGTTCCCGGTCGGGGTCAGCCATTGGCCGTTACGCTCCTGCGCCTGTGCCTGCTTGAGCAGTGCAGGAATCCGGCTCTTGTCGGCAGGTGGCGCGGTTTTGGTGCCTAGCGCCTGCAACTGACTACGCAACGTGGTGAAACGGGGTTCAGTCGGGCGCTGGGCCAAGGCGTCATTCAGCAGTTGACCCGCCTGAGCGGTGTCCTGGCTGGCCAGGGCACTGATTTGTGCAGCGCCTTGCCGGATGGCTTCATCCACGCCCTGCAAAGCCTTGAGGTCGTCAGGCTGCAAGGCCAGCACCCGCTGGTACAAGGCCAGCGCATTTTCCCCCGGTGGGCTGACCCACTGCTTACGCTTGGCATATTGCAGCGCCTGGGTATGCAGATCACGGAGCAGGTCAGCCCGGCGCCGGGCCTCCTCACGCGCCCGCTGCGCCTCAAGGCTGGCCGTCTGCAAGGCGATGCGCAGCTGATTCAGCTCGGCACTCAGTGGCTGCTGCTGGTAGGGCAGGGCACGTTCCAGGGCCTGCAAGGCTGCTTCGGGGTCGGCTTGCAGCTTGCGTACTTCAGCGATCAACTGGTTACGGATCTGATCGACCTGTTGCAGGGCCTCCAGCTGGTTGGGCTGCCTGGCCAGGATCTGATGCAGGGTCTCCCAGGCATTATCACCCATCGGGGCTACCAGCCGCCCGGCATTCATCTGAGTCTGAGTCAATGCCAGGGCCTGCTGCAAGGCCAGCTGCTGGCGGTACTGCCAGCCGCCGTACCCCGCCGCTACCAGCGCCAGCACCAGCACGGGCAGCCACAGGACAGGATTGCGCCAGAAAGGGCGGGCATCATCCACCACTTCAGCACGCACCAGCGGTACCGCCAGCCGGTTTGATGACAAACTCTGCCGCTCGGCGGGGGCCATGACCGTGGCCTGAGCGTCCGGTGCTTCCGAGGCTTCCACGAGTTCATCAATGGCTTGAACCAGCATGGCGGCCGAGGCAAAACGCTGGCCGGGATTTTTTGCCATCAAACGACTCAACAGCGGCTGAAACTGCTGGAAGGTATGCGGCAGCGTGGGAACCGGCTCGGTGAGGTGTTTCAGGGCCGTGTTCAGCGGGTCGGTACCCTCGTAGGGCAGGCAGCCAGTGAGCATTTCATAAAACAACACCCCCAGGCTGTAGAGGTCGCTGCGCCCGTCCAGCGGGTTGGCCTGCGCCTGTTCCGGGCTCATATAGGCCGCTGTGCCCAGGGTCATGCCGGTCTGAGTCAGACGAATATCGCTGCCGGTGCCATCGTTCATGACCTTGGCAATCCCGAAATCGGTCAGTACCGGGGTGCCATCACTGCGAAACAGGACATTCTGAGGTTTGATGTCCCGATGGATGAAGCCTTGGGCGTGGGCTGCGGTCAGGGCTTGTGCCAGGGCACGCAGGATGCCCAGGGCCACCAGGGGAGGCAAGCCCGCCTGCAGGCGTTCGCGCAAACTGCCCCCCGGCAGGTATTCCATGGCGATATAGCCGGACTGATGGTCAAACCCAATGTCATATACGGCAATGATGTTGGGGTGGGCCAGCCGGGCCACGATCCGGGCCTCGACCAGGAAGCGCTCCTTGAAGATCCGATCTGCCGCCAAAGACGGCGCCATGACCTTCAACGCAATCTGGCGCTGCAACAGTTCCTGCTCGGCCAGATAGACCGTGGCCATGCCGCCGCTGCCCAGCTCGTGCAGGATTTTGTAGCCTTTGATTTCCATCATCGCGCCCTGTCAGGAAATGTTTGCTATTGTAGTCCGTCCTCACCAAAACGGGGAACTATCCGCCAGCCCACTCGGTTAGCAAGACCACGGCATGAGCCGCGATACCCTCGCACCGCCCGGCAAAGCCCATGCCCTCGGTGGTCGTGGCCTTGACATTGACCTGTGCCACCGGCACCGCCAGGTCGGCCGCCAGGCATTCCCGCATCGCCGGGATGTGCGGCGCCAGGCGCGGCGCCTGAGCCACCAGGGTCAGGTCGGCATTGACCACCCGCAGGTGTGCCTCATGCAGCAACTGCATCACCCGGCGTAATAAAATCCGGCTCTCAATACCTGCATAAGCGGGGTCACGGTCGGGAAAATGCTGTCCGATGTCACCCAGGGCAGCAGCCCCCAGCAGGGCGTCGCATAAGGCATGGATCGCCACATCACCATCCGAGTGTGCTGCCAGACCCTGGGCATGGGGAATCTCCACCCCGCCCAGCACCAAACGCCGACCCTCCGTCAACCGGTGGGCGTCGTAGCCATGTCCGATGCGCATCAATTCTCCTGCTGTCACCAGACGCTGGACCAACGGCCAGTCTTCCGCCTGGGTCAATTTCAGATTCATGGGGCTACCCCGCACCATCCGGGGCTGCTGCCCAATCGCTTCCAGGGCGCTGGCCTCGTCAGTCAGCTCCCGGCCCTGCGCCAAGGCTGCCATCAGTGCCGCGTGCAGTGGCGCATGGCGAAACAGTTGCGGGGTGAGGGCACGCCACAGCCCGGCACGTGGCACACTGCCCCGCACCGTTCCGTAGACATCCACCTGCTTCAAGGTGTCCGCTACCGGCACCCCCAACAAGCCCCCGACCGGATGCGTAGCCAGCTCCGCACGCAGCCGGGCCAGATCGGCAGCATCCAGCAAGGGCCGGGCGGCATCATGTACCAGCACCCAGTCGTCTGGTGCGGCCTGGGCCTGCAAGGCGTGCAATCCGGCCAGCACCGATTCGGCCCGGCTGGCGCCACCCACGGCCGTGCTGACACGGGGATGATGGGCGTAACGAGTCTGCGGCCAATACCCATCTTTGGCAGCCAGCACCACGACGATCCCGGCCAGGTCGGGCGCCTCCAGTAAAGGCCGCAGCGCATGTTCCAGCACCGGCACCCCGGCCAGCAGGCGATATTGTTTGGGCACGCCGCCGCCCATGCGCGTCCCTTGCCCGGCAGCGACCACAATTGCCCAGGTCTTCATGGTCGGACCACCGGACCCACGATTTGATAAAACACTTCACCTTCGCCGATCATGCCCAAATCCTGCCGGGCGCGTTCCTCCAGGGCCGCAGTACCCTGTTGCAAGTCCAACACCTCGGCGATCAGGACCTGATTTTGCGCCTTCAGGGTCTGGAGTTCCGCCTGCTGCACCTGTACCTGCCGGACCAGCCGCCACCGTTCCAGCACCCCGCCGCTGCCTAGCCAGTAGCTGTACTGCAAACCAGCCAGCACTGCAAACAGCAGCAGACTCAACCACTGGCTCGCCTTCACCGCTCAACGCCAGGCCCGCGACCCTTGCCGTCCGGCATATACTGCCGCCGCGCCCAACTCGGCTTCAATGCGCAACAGGCGGTTATATTTGGCGATACGCTCCGAACGCGACAAGGAGCCAGTCTTGATCTGGCCCACATTGGTAGCCACGGCCAAATCCGCGATGCTGGTGTCTTCAGTTTCCCCGGAACGATGCGAGAAGATGGCGTCATAACCAGCCTGTTGGGCCAGGCGTACGGCATCCAGCGTTTCCGTGACCGTACCGATCTGATTCAGCTTGATCAAGATGGCATTGGCGATCTGGCGGTCTATGCCTTGCTGCAAAATCTGGCTGTTGGTCACGAACAAGTCATCGCCGACCAGTTGCACCCGGCCGCCCAGGCGTTCGGTGAGCAGCTTCCAGCCATCCCAATCGTCTTCGGCCAGGCCATCCTCAATGGAGATGATCGGATAGCGATCCACCCAGGCGGCCAGATAATCCACCATGGCTGCCGAGTCCAGCGTGCGGTTTTCTGCGGCCAGCACATAAGCTCCCGCTTCATAAAAGCTGGAACTGGCCACGTCCAGGGCGATACCGACCTGCGTGCCGGGGGTATAACCCGCCCGTTGAATCGCTTCCAGCAACAATTCCACCGCCGCTTCGTTGGACGCCAGATCCGGGGCAAAACCGCCCTCGTCACCCACGGCCGTATTCAACCCCTGTTGATGCAGGACTTTTTTCAGGGCATAAAAGATTTCCGCCCCATAACGCAAGGCTTCGGCAAAACTGGGCGCGCCCAGCGGCACCAGCATGATTTCCTGAAAATCGAGCTTGTTCTGGGCATGGGCACCCCCATTGATGAAGTTCATCAACGGAACGGGCAGCCGCAGCCCGGCCCCCGTGCGCATCGCCTGATACAAGGGCTGGTTTTGGGTCGCCGCCTGGGCATGGGCATAAGCCAGCGACACGGCCAGGAGGGCATTGGCACCCAGACGACCTTTATTTTCAGTCCCATCCAGGGCACATAAGCGCCGGTCCAGATCGGCCTGATCCTGTATTGGCTGGTCCGTCAAGGCTGCGGCAATGACCGTATTGACATGGTCTACTGCCTTGCGCACCCCCTTGCCGGCATAACG
>CAYNNN010000010.1:0-5699 GCA_964398665.1 uncultured Gammaproteobacteria bacterium
GGATCGGTGATTCTGGCGGCCATCATGCTGAAAATCGGGGGTTATGGCTTTTTACGCTTCAGCCTGCCGATCACGCCTGATGCCAGTCAGGAACTCGCTGGACTGATGGTGGCCCTGTCCCTGATTGCGATTGTGTACATCAGCTTTGTGGCTTTGGTGCAGGAGGACATGAAAAAGCTGATTGCCTATTCATCCATCGCCCATATGGGCTTTGTCACCCTGGGCTTTTTCAGCCTCTATCTGGCCCTTGCTTCTGGAAATGTCAGTGACCTGAAAGCCCTGGCGCTGGGTGTGGAAGGCGGGATGATCCAGATGATTTCACATGGATTCATTTCGGCGGCCCTGTTCTTGTGTGTGGGCGTGCTGTATGACCGGGTACACAGTCGCAAGATTAGCGATTACGGCGGGGTGATCAATACCATGCCGCTGTTTGCCGCTTTTGTGGTGCTGTTTGCCCTGGCTAATTCCGGCCTGCCGGGAACCTCCGGCTTCGTCGGTGAATTCATGGTGATTCTGGCCGCCTTCAAGGCAGGGTTCTGGATTGCCGTCCTGGCTGCAACCACCCTGATGCTGGGGGCTGCCTATAATCTTTGGGTCGTGAAGCGGGTGGTTTTTGGCCCCATCACGCATCCCCATGTCACCCAGCTGGAAGATGTCAACCGCCGTGAACTTGCTGTCCTGGTGACGCTGGCGGTGTTGGTCATCGGCCTGGGGGTTTGGCCCGAGCCGTTGGCGCAGTTGATGCACGCTTCTGTTGAACAGTTGCTCCAGCAGGCAGCAAGCTCCAAACTCGGCCCCGTTGCGCTGGTCGAGTGGCGTCCCTAAGAGGCATATCCATGGAATTTCTGTTCAGTATTAGCCCGATTTGGCCAGAAATCTGGCTTTTGGCCCTGATTTGCATCATCTTGCTGGCAGACCTGTATACCACACCAGCCCAGCAGGGGCCGGTGGTATATGGTCTGGCACAATTGGCTTTGCTGGGCGCTTTCATCCTGACCTGGCAGATGGGCGGTGGGGTGGATGTGCGTCTGTTTGCAGGCCATTTCGTCCTGGACAAGCTTGCGGTGGGTCTGAAACTGGGCCTGTATGCCGCCACGGCAGTGGTGTTGCTCTACGGTCGGGACTATTTGCAGGCCCGCGGTCTGCTGACAGCCGAATATCTGGTCCTGATGCTGGTGGCCCTGCTGGGCATGATGGTGCTGGTTTCGGGGGGCAGTCTGTTGACCCTGTATCTGGGCCTGGAACTGCTCTCGCTGGCCCTGTACAGCCTGGTGGCCATGCAGCGCGATACGCTGCAGGCTGCTGAGGCGGCGATAAAATATTTTATTCTGGGTGCGATTGCTTCCGGCATGTTGCTGTATGGCATGTCCTTCCTGTATGGCCTGACCGGGACCCTGGAGCTGAATGCGCTGGCGGCCGGGATGCAAAAGCCCGATGTTCCCGAGGCGGTCGCGCTGATTGCGCTGGTTTTTGTGCTGGCAGGTATCGGTTTCAAGTTTGCGTTGGTGCCGTTTCACATGTGGGTGCCGGATGTTTATCAGGGTGCCGCAACCTCGGCTACGCTGTTTATTGCCAGCGTGCCCAAGCTCGCGGCCTTTGCCCTGATCATCCGCCTGCTGGTGGAAGCGCTGCCTAGCCTCTCGGGGCATTGGCAGGACATGCTGCTGTTGCTGGCAGTGCTCTCCATCGCGCTGGGTAACCTGGTGGCGATCGTGCAGCAAAATTTCAAACGTCTGCTAGGCTACTCGGCCATCTCCCATGTAGGCTTCCTGCTGCTGGGCGTGGCGGCAGCCAGTCCGGAAGGCTATGCCAGTGCGTTATTCTACACACTGATCTACGTGACCACGACGCTGGCGGTGTTTGGTATCCTGCTGCTGCTCAGTCGGGCCGGGTTTGAAGCGGAACAACTGGACGACCTGCGCGGGTTGGCGCAGCACCAGCCCTGGTATGCGCTATTACTGTTGATCCTGATGTTTTCCCTGGCTGGTGTGCCGCCGATGATCGGTTTTCATGCCAAGCTGGCCGTGCTGGCTGCTCTTGTAACACAGGGCTATTGGTGGATCGCGCTCATTGCGGTGCTGTTCTCGGTGGCTGGTTTGTACTATGCGCTGCGCGTGGTCTGGCTGATGTACTTTGAAGCCCCGGCGGCTGAACCGGTCCCGGTGCTGGCTGCCTGGGACATGCAGTGGGTCTTGAGCGCCAATGCCTTGCTGATCCTGCTGTTGGGCCTCTATCCTGCCGGGCTGATGACCTATTGCGTGTATCTGCTGGGTTAGCGGCGGTTACACAAGATAGCTTCATCCCACGCAGACAGGGCTGCACGTCATCGGCAGCCAACCGCTGTCTCGTGCCCGGTGGGTTCAGGACACCAAGCCTTGGCGAGGGTGCGGGCTTGAACATGGAGGGCAATATTGTGAACCCGAAGAATATGCACGCCTGAGGTCAGCAGTAGCGTGGCCAGCATGGCGCTGGCGGCGTCCAGGTCTGCCGGGGTGGGCACCGGGCCACATAGCTGGGCCAACAGGCGCTTGCGGCTGACTCCGACCAGCACGGGATAGCCGAGCGCAATCAGGCGGGGCAGATGGGTGAGCAAGGCCAGATTGTGGGCCAGCGTTTTGCCAAAGCCGATCCCGGGGTCGAGGATGATGCGTTCCGGGGCAACGCCTGCTTGCAGGGCTGCATCGGCCCGTGAGTGCAGAAATTCAATGACTTCAGCAACGACATCCTGATAGTGCGGATCAAGCTGCATGGTGGCCGGCGTGCCCTGACGGTGCATCAGGACCAGGCTGGCCTCATGGCGCGCAGCCAGCGCCAGCAGCTTGGGGTCGTCCAGTCCGGCGGCCGTATCATTGATCAAATTGGCACCTGCTGCCAGCGCGGCCTCGGCCACCGAAGCCTGGGTAGTGTCCACGCTCAGGGGAATGTGCGGCAAAGCGGCCCGCAAGCCGACAATGACTGGCAGCACGCGCTGCAATTGTAGCGCGGGTGGCACGGGCTGAGCACCGGGACGGGTGGACTCGCCCCCGATGTCGAGCAGATCCGCCCCGGCAGCCACCAGGGCCAGGCCATGCGCAATGGCTGGTTCCGGATTCAGATAACGTCCGCCATCGGAAAAGCTGTCCGGAGTGACGTTGATGATGCCCATGAGACGAGGGGTAGCTAAGTTCATGGTGCTATAACGAGTGGCGCAACTGCTGCTGCAAACGGGGATAATCCACCTTGGAACCATGCCGGGCATCCATGGGAATATGTTGTACCCAGACGATGCGCCCTGGCTGATTCCAGGCGGGCAGGGGGCCGCGTTGGCCTTCGAGCGCCAGCACGCCCTGGCCTTGGACCGTGACCCAGGCGGCCTTGCGCACGCCGGGCCATTGGCGGGCGGGCAGCTCCACCTGAAAGGGATATATGCCCCGCCATCCGGCACTGTGGCGGCCCCATAACCACAAGCGATCCTGGGCGTCCAGGCAGCCGGCATCGCCGGTACGGTGCCAGATCAGGCCATCGGCTACGACTTTGGTACTGGCCTCATCCTCGGCATCCAGATAATGCCTGACTACCTGCGGTCCGGCGACCCAGATCTCGTTATCTACCAGGCGTAACTGCGTTCCAGGTGCCAACTGGCCTGCCAGCAGGCCCGCACCGGCCCACATGGCGGCGAAATCTGCGGCACTGATTGCCGTCTGGTCGAGATGTGCAATGGGTTCTGCCTCGCTGGCGCCATAAATGGCCGTCAGGCGGGCTTGCGGGGCAAATCGGGCCAGAGCTTGCAGCAATTCTGGATAAACCGGGCCGCCCCCGGTGGCAATCTGGGTCAGGACCGGGGTCGGGACCGGGTGTTGGCCCAACAGGCGCTGACAGGCTGCCGGAGGTAGCAGCAGGCGGGTGACTGCGTAGCGCCGGAGCAAATCCGCCAAAATTGCGCCCGATGCATCGGGGCGAGTCAGAACGCTGGTCATGCCACTGGCCAGATTGCTCAGGATAAACATGGGCAAGGCATTAAGTTCCACTGCACCGGGGACAGGTTGCAGAACTGGGTGCAGTTGTTGATGCTGTGCCCAAAGAAAGCCGTGGCTGCGTGCCACGGCCTTGGGCCGTCCAGTCGAGCCGCTGGTAAAGCTGATGACCGCCGGGGCAGTTGCCGGCAAATCGACGACTGGCGGCAGGGTGTGGGTGGAAAGGTGGGGTTTGGGGGTCAGGTAATGCGGAATGGCACGCAGTTCGGGCAGCCCGGCCGCCAGCCAGCCCTGAAACCGGGTGGCCAGCAGCAAGCCCTGGGGCTGGATGCGCCGGGCGCAGGCCCGCACTCCAGCCAGACCAGCGCCGGCGGGTGGAAATACTGCCACAGCACCCAGGCGCAGCAGCGCCAGCAGGGCGCCATACAGCGGAATTCCCAGCGGCAGGACGCATAATACCCGGTCCCCACTGCGCACGCCCGCATCCTGCCAGTGGGCAGCCAGCTGGGCGGCCAGTTGAGCCAGGTCTGTGTAGCTGATTGCGTTGTTGTGCGCATGCAGGGCAATCCGGGTTGGACATTGTGCCACTTGGGTCAGGAATGCCGCCAGCAGATTCATGCCAGCCGACAGCCAAACAGGGCGTAGTGGCGAAACACGGTACCGTAGTGGGCGCTGTTGTGGCAGGAAATATTATCCACGTGCATGTACGCATGGATGAAACGATCAAAACCCAGGGCAGCGGCCCGCTGGTGCAGCAGTTCCAACAAATGGCCACCCAGGCCAGGGTGCAGACCAGCATAAGTTTTCACAATCAGGGTACGCGGCGTTGGGCCTTCCAGCCAGTCGGGCAGGCCAAACACAAAGCCCCGGAGCGCACCGCTGGCGGTTTCAGCCAGCAAAATCAGCTCAGGATGCAATTGAGCCAGAAGCGGCTGGTACAGGGCATGAAAGGCGGCAAAACTGATCGGACTGTAAAATGGGTTCTGCGCGAAGGCCTGTAATGAAAGCTGATGGATGGCCCGAAGTTCGGTTTCCCAGGCTGTCAGACGCAACGGCCTGATATCAATCCCGGCCTTGGCCAGGCGTTGCCGATAAGCAAGTGATACCGGGCGATTGTGGCGCAACGCGCCGTGCGCCGAGACGTAATGGGCCACCGGTGCAAAGCCGGCAGCAGCAAACGCCTGCGGGTAAAAATCCGGATGTTGGGTTTCCAGATAGAAGGGTGGGCTGGCATCGCTGGCCGTGGTAAACCGGTAGCCATGCCAGGTATCGCCATTGAGCGGACCCAGTACGGCGCCAAACCCCCGGCTGGCCAACTCATCGCCTGCCACAGCCAACAGATGCGCACCCGCGCCAGGATCAGCACACTGGAACTGGCCAATACTGGCGGTTTTTTGGTCTTGCCAAGCGGGAATCCCTTCCAGCCACAGGGTGCAGGCGGCTTGGGCATGCACCAGATTCAGGGTGTAGGCCATGCCTAAAAACCAATCATGACCGGAATTCGGGGTTTGGATTCACGCTGGGTTTCAGTTTTCTCAGCGTTTTGTCGGGCCTCAGCCGCTTCCTGGGCGCGGCGTTCGGCTTCCACCTTGCGTGCGGCTTCAGCTTTACGTTGGGCCTCGGCAGCGGCCTGGGCCTCCTGAGCCTTGCGTGCGGCTTCAGCTTTACGTTGGGCCTCGGCAGCGGCCTGAGCCTCCTGAGCCTTGCGTGCGGCTTCGGCCTTACGTTGGGCTTCGGCAGCGGCCT
>CAYNNN010000010.1:5799-53048 GCA_964398665.1 uncultured Gammaproteobacteria bacterium
CGGCAGCGGCCTGAGCCTCCTGAGCCTTGCGTGCGGCTTCAGCCTTACGTTGGGCTTCGGCAGCGGCCTGAGCCTCCTGAGCCTTGCGTGCGGCTTCAGCCTTACGTTGGGCCTCGGCAGCGGCCTGAGCCTCCTGAGCCTTGCGTGCGGCTTCAGCCTTACGTTGGGCTTCGGCTTGCGGTGTTTCGGAGGACGGCAATGGCTGATACCAATACACGCCGGCACCGATAGCGCCCATAACAGCTAGCACCAGCGCGGCCCGGCCGATAATCGGGTGCTGGGGGCGGGCGGGACCGGGTGGTAGGGGAGTGGTCGGCGGGGCCGTTATTGGCCGCGGCTGGGTACCGGGTTGCAATTCCAGCAGGGCGGTGCGCAGTTCCTCCGCACTTTGATAGCGCTGCTCGGGTTCCTTGGCCAGGAGCTTGTCCATGACGCCCTGCGCATAGGCCGATTGCGGCGGCAGTGGCGGCACAGGGTCATGGACATGCTTGAATATTAAGGCAATTCCTGAGCTGGGATCGCTGGGGTCTTCAACGTCAAAGGGCCTGCGTCCGGTCAGCAGCTCATAAAAGATGATGCCTAAGCTGTATAAATCAGCACAGGGGCCGGCTTTTTTGCCCAGCGCCTGCTCGGGGGCCATGTAGGCCGCCGTGCCGACCTGTTTTTGGGTGCGGGTGGTGGCGTTGCTGCCCAGGAGCTTGGCTACCCCGAAGTCGGCCAGCAGCAGGTGTTCATTGCGGTGGAACAGAATATTCTGGGGCTTGAGGTCGCGGTGGATGACCCCCTGATTGTGGGCATAGGCCAGCGCATCGGCCAGATCCAGCATGATGCTGCGCACCTGTGTCCAGGGCATGTCTGCCCGGATGCGTTGGGCCAGATCTCCCCCTTCGACATATTCCATGATCAGGTAATGACGCCCGTCGTTCAGCATGCCGCCGTCATAAATGGCAACAATGTGGGGGTGCTGGAGTCGGGCTAATGCGGCGCCTTCACGCCGGGCATGGGTTTGCAGATTATCCGGTGCGTCATCACCAGCGTCAATGACTTTGATGGCAACCTGACGACCCAGCCCCTCCTGCCAGGCCAGATAAACCCGGCCCATGCCTCCGCGTCCGAGTTCGCGCTCCAGCCGATAGCCGGGGATTTGCCATGTACTTGCCATTGCCGATACTCAAGAACCCTAAGGCCGATAATTATACCAAGCTCATCGTGTTCTTGTGGTGCTGGATTGAATCACCCCTGCCAGGGCAACACGGTGAACTGCCCACGGCTGGCTGGAGGCTGGTTGACGGCACATCCAGCCTGAGCTGGAACGAATTGTCAGGCTTTTCCCTTTACGGGCGCACCAGGCAGCGTATGGCTTGGCCTGTGGAGGATGGGCTGGTGCGTGAGGATACCGATGAGTGGTATTGATCGCTTGGAGATTCACGCATGGGGCAGCCAGGCCGCCAGTTTGGCGCTGTCGGTCACCAGGGCCAGATCGTGTTCCCATGGCGCCACGTGGGTGAGTGGGGAATGGGGCAGACGCAGACACTCGGGGAGTGGGGTCACTGTCAGGGTGTGGTACAGGGGGATGACCGCCTCGCAGCTTAAAGCCAGGCCAATACCGGCCATCAGGGCACAGATGCGCTGGTGGGGCGGTAAGGCGAGCCGACGATGCAACCGGCCATCCAGGCTGTACACCGGCCAGTCCTGTTCATAAGCACGTAGCCAGCCGCTGGGAGCGCCGTCATCTGCGCCCAGCGCTGCCGGGCGCACATCCAGCACCGATTCCACGCTGGTCAGTTCGGTCTGGGGGAGCAGCAGGGTCAGGCCATCCCAGCGCAGGGCGATGTAAGTAGCTGCGTTCACCCGGCTTTGTCCTGATCCTGGGCCAACAGGCGCTGGGCCTGTTCAATGACTTCACGATCCTGGAAAGGTTTGGTGAGATAATGGTTCACCCCGGCCTGCGCTGCTTCGTCACGATGCTTCTGGGTTGAACGCGAGGTGATCATGACAATCGGCAGGCGGTGCAGCGCAGGCTGGTTGCGGACGTGATGGGCCAGTTCCAGGCCGTTCATGCGCGGCATTTCCAAATCCACAAACAGGATATCCGGTGCCTGCTGGGCCAGCATCTGGGTAGCTTCCATGCCGTCGCGTGCGCCTTCGACGGCAAAACCGGCATCCTGCAGGGTCTGCATCAAGGCGCGCCGGGCACTGAGCGAATCATCCACCACCAAAGCCCGCAGGGCCCGTGCCTTGCTGGCCAGCCCGGCGGTAGTTGTCTGGCGACGGGTCGTCGTCCCGCCCCCGACCGTACGGATCAGCTCGGGCAGATCCAGCACAGCGGCTACGCCGCCGTCACCCAGAATGGTGGCGCCCAGCAAGCCAGGCAGCGGTGGTACGAGCGTACTGAGTTTCTTGATGACCCATTCCCGGCCTGCCAGCAGGCTGGGTGCCAGCAGCGCCTGTGGCCCACTTTCGGTGTCCACCAGCAATACCGTGCGCAGGGTTTCCTCGGGTAATCCCAGCAAGCCGGGCAAGCTGGCAGTCGGGTAATAAACCTGTTCGTGCCGATAGACTTGCTGTTTGCCCAGGCGCTTGAGCGCGGCGGCTTCCAGGGGCAGAATCTGAGCGACACCCCGCTGGGCCAGCACATAACGCTGGTCGCCGCAGCGGGTCAGCAGGCCGTGGGTGGTCATGAGGCTGACGGGCAGGCGCAGTTCAAAGCGGGTTCCGCGCCCGGCCTGCGCGTGGATGCGCAAGCTGCCTTTCAGACCCTGCACCCAGGTGTTGACCACATCCATGCCCACGCCGCGCCCGGATATCTGGGTGACATCGCTGCGCGTGGAAAATCCGGGCTGGAGGATGAGCTGGGTGAGTTGTTCCTCGGTCAGCGGCTGATTGGGATTGATCAGGCCGTGGGCTTCGGCCCGACTCCGGATGGCCGCGTAATTCAACCCCTGGCCGTCGTCTTGGCAACGTACGCTGATATTCTGGCCTTCCCGGCTAAAATGTACCTGAATCTGACCTGCTTCGGGCTTGCCAAAGGCGACCCGCTGGGCCGGGGCCTCGATGCCGTGATCGATGGCGTTGCGCAGCAGGTGCATCAGCGGTTCGGCCAGGGTCTGCATCACCTGACTGTCGATTAGGGTGTGCGTGCCGGTCAGGTGCAGATCGATGGGTTTGTCCACCATCCGGGCGGCCTGACGCACGCCGCGTTGCAGGCGGGGTGCCAGCAGGCTGGCTGGCAACATGCGGGCGCTAAGGGTGCGTTCTTCCAGTTCATGTTGAGATTGGGTCTGCTGCTCCAGCAGCTGATCGAGGCTGCGCAGGTCAGTTTGAAAATCCTGCTGGAGGGCATGGGCATCCGTCGCGGCTTCGACCAGACGCCGGCTCAGGGTGTGCAGCTCGTGATATTCTTCCAGCTCCAGTGCATCGAACGCATCGTTATGCCGCAGCCGGGCCTGACTGCCCAGGCCCCGGATGTCCACCAGTTGTTCCAGTTCATTGCCCAGCTGCAAAAAGCGCTGGCTTTGCTCGCGCAGACTGCGCAGCCGCTGTCTGGCTTGCTCCAGGCGGTCTTGCAGTTGTGAGTTGAGAATGATGTTTTCCCCCACCAGCCGCAGCAGTTCATCTACCAGGGTTTCCGAAACCCGCAGTTGTGCTCCGCCGCTTTCGCTGGCCTCTTCGCGCGCGGGTGTGATGGTGCTGGGCGCAGGCGCTGCTTGCGGGGCTGGGGTGGCCAGTCGGGTGGGGGCGGTAGCGGCATTGGCTTGTGCCAAGCCTTCGCGGTCAATGAGATTGGCCCAGTCCAGCACTTCCTGCAAAATGGCCAGGGCGTCATCCGGTGCGTCAGCATTGCCCGCAACGGCATCGCTCATGGCTGCCAGACAGTCGGCAGCCCGCAGCAAGGTCTCACCCAGCAGGACCCCGGGCAGGGTCTGGGCTTTGACCAGCGCTTCCAGAATGTCTTCCAGCTGATGGGTCAGGACGGCGATACCGCGCACTCCCACGGTGTTGGCTGCGCCCTTGAGGGTATGCGCAATCCGGCGCGCACTTTCCAGGTCGGAAATCAGGCCCTGGCCCTGGCTGAGTTTGTCGATCAGTTGCGAGAACTCGCCGCTTTGCTCCGGCAACTCCTGCAACAGACTGTCCAGCAGCTCCGGATTGATATCGGCAGGTGGGGTCAGGGAGACAGCTTCGGCTGAAGCCTGCTGGAGTCGGGCTGGAGTTTCCTGGCCTGGTTCTTCGGTTTGCAGCCGATTTTGGGCCAACTGCTCTGCCAGTGCCTGACCCGGTTCGGTGTCCAGGGCTGTGGGCCAGGCCGAATCATGCAGATATTCCAGCAATGCTGCGCTGGCCTGGACGGTATCCGGGTAGGTTTGCAGGTACAGCATGGCCTGTTGGGGCCAGCGGTTCAGCAAGGCATGGTGCGCCGCCGTCAGTGGCTGATCCAGCTGGCTGCGCACCTGTAGCATGGCCAGGCCCAAGCCGGTAAGGCCGATGGCTTCACAGGCTCCGGCAATGCGCTCCAGGAGTTCCTTGCCATTTTCCAGCGCAAGCCCCAGGGCATTCGGATCCTCATGAACCTGCGCCAGCGTGTCCAGGGTTTCGCTCAGCAGGCCTAGCTCGGCGCTGAGCAAGTCCAGCATTTCCTGCTCGGCCATTGAGAGGGAGGTAGCGCGCAGATCGCTGGTTTCGGCAGTAACGGCTTCCGTTGCCTCGTTCAACCCGGTCAGCTCAGGCGTCACTGTCTCGAGTTCGGGTTCCGGCGGGGGCACCCAGGCTGCATCAACGGAATCGGCTAGGGGGGTGTCGCTGGCGTCTCCCGCTACGGATGCAGACCAGACCACGGCTTCCGGTACCGCATCGGGCGGTGTTTCCGCAGAGGCTGTAGTTTCTGGCCACGCGGGCATCAGGGGCGCCTCGTCCGGATTGTCACCTGCCGGTGGCGCATCCTCCAATACGACCCGGTCCTCAGCGCCAGCAAACGGCCCTGGCTCAGGCAGCCCGGTCGGTTCGTCCGGGAGTAACCCGGCCAGAACGGGCAGTTCCGGCGCAGTCGGTTCTGGTCCGGCGCTTGGGACTGGGGTATCCGGGGCTGATGCCGTGCCAGCCACCGGGCTGTCAGGCGCAGCCGCCGGAGCGGCAGCGTCCGGAAGGGCAGCATCGCCACCGAACAAGTCCAGCAAGCCTTGAGCGTCTTCGGCACTCAGGGGCTGGGGCCAGTGTGGCTGTTGCAGGTGCTGGATCAGCAGACGCAGATTTTCCGGGTCCTGGGGCGCATCCAGATAGAGCATGACCTGGGTGGGCCATTCCTCCAGCCCCAAGCGCTGTGCGGGCGTGAGTTGGACGCCGGATGCCTGTAACTGGTTAATTTGCTCGTAAAATAACGCACACAGATCGTGCAGGGCCAGCAAGTCGGCCTCTCCAGCGCCTCCCAGCAGCGTTTCCACCACCTGACTGAGGCGCTGGAGGGCGGCTTGCTCACCCGCCACATCCGGCGGGCCATACTCGGAGGGCAGGCTGGCCAGAGCCTCGACGGCCTCGGCCAGTTGATCGATCAGGGCGTCAGTGCCGTTCATGCGCTGGCAGGCAGTTTGAAGACGCTGACCGTGGTCACCAGATCCTGGGAATAACGCAGCAAGCGGTCAGTCTGCTCATGCTGCTGGGCCAGCTGCTGGGCGGTTTCCTGGGTGCTTTGGGCAATTTCTGCGGCACGCTGGCGCAGGATGTTGCTGACCTGGGCCTGCACCTGGGCATCAGCAGCAATGCGTTGTACCAGTTGCACCAGGTTCTGGGTGTAGTCCCGGGTTTTCTGCATCCGGTCCCCCGCTTGCTGGGCCAGCCGGGTGCCTTCGACCACCTGCTCAATGGCATTGTTCATGGTGATCACCGTGTCTGAGGTGTCGACCTGAATGTTCTGCACCAGTCGGGCGATTTCCGAGGTGGCTTCCCGAGCATTCTCCGACAGGCGCTGGACTTCGTTGGCCACCACGGCAAAGCCGCGTCCGGCTTCACCCGCCGAGGCGGCATGCATGCTGGCATTCAGGGCCAGAATGTGCGTGCGTTCAGCGATGTTGTTGATGAGGTTCACAGCGGTGCTGATTTCCTGGGAACGCTCACCCAAGCGCTTGATACGCTTTTCCGTTTCCCGGATGGTGTCCCGAATCTGGGTGATGCTGGTGACGGTCTGGGTTACGACTTCCAGTGCGGATTCCGTGGTTTGCCCGGTCTGGGCAGCTAGGGCGTCGGAATTCTTGGCCAGACTGGCGATCTGGTTCATGGTCTGGGCACCTTCGGTCAGGGCTTCGGTGGTGACGGCAATCAGTTGCCGCTCGCGTTCAGCCACATCCAGTACCGTATCGGCCTGGCCTTTCACCTGTCCGGAGGTGGTGGCCACGGCATCCGCCAGCCGGGTGACCTGTTGCAGTGCCTGGCCGGTTTCAGCGGTGAGCAGGTTCAGGGAGTCGGCAATCGGGCCGGTGATGTCTTCGCTAACGGGAACCTGCACGGTCAGGTCGCGCTGGCTGAGCTGAGCCACGGCCTGGAGCAGGCCGATGACCGAGGTATTCAGGCTTTCATTGTCGCGCTCGGCCTGGGCCAGCTGCGAGAGACGTTCCTCCAGCAGGCGGTCAAAAGTCTGGCCCAGTTCCGAAAGTTCGTCGCTGCCGGTCAGGCCGGTGCGGGCGTTGTAATCACCCTCCGAAAGGCGATGCACGGTGCCGGCCAGCTGTTGTACTGGCTGGGTAATGGAGCGATACACCACGACTCCGAACAAGGTGCTCAGGACCACCCCGGCAATGGCAACCAGAATGGTGACAATCAAGTAGCGCTGATTATCCCCGCTCACGGTGGCCAAAGTGGCCTGGGAAGCCTGGTTGACTTTGGCTTCCAGACCCTGTACTGCGGTGAAGAACGGCTCGGTATAGGTATTGAGGTCGTTGATGACGAACAGGGTCAGACCGTTACGATCCCGCTTCTGCACCAGCACTTTCAGTTCGGTGAACAGGGTCAGCAGCGGGCTGACGGCAGCCTCGTCCAGCGTGGCAGTCTGGTCAGCCTGCTTGCGGTAGGCATCCAGGGCCGATTTGAAGCCTGCTTCGGCATCGGTCAGCCGTTTTTGAGCCTCTTCCCAACTGACTGCCCCTGCGAAGATATCACCGATGAGGGTATTGATCCCGCTTTGCACGGTGCTGGAAAGCCGGGCTATCTGAATTTCCTGATCCAGCAGTTGGCCGATTTCTCCGGCAGCCCCGGCCGAGCGATTCAAACCGGCCAGACTGGTGACGCCGAGCACAAAGAGCAAAAACAGCGGCACCATGATCAAAAATAGCAGGCGTGCGCCGATCTTCAGATTACCTAACACAATTCCCCCTTAACGCAGCAGCAGGGCAGCAAGCTGCTCCTGGTTGATTTCTTCGTATTCATTCTGGTCAATCACAGTGATGTACACCTGATCCGAGCCTTGATTGTCATTGCTGAAGTCCAGGCTCAGGCCGCCCAGGTCAAAGCGTTGACCTCTGGTGGCTGCCAGCAGGTTGGCCGGGGTCAGATCGCCTTTGACATTCTGGGCCAGGGTCAGAAACATCCGCCCGACGATATAGCCTTCCAGCGAGACATAATTCAGCTTGTTGCCCAGGGTACGCCGGGCTTCCACGACGATGGGCAGGTTGGAGCGGGCCGGAGCAGGTACGACCTGAGTCATGATGACGCCGTTCTGAGCGTTATATTTCTTCAGTTCCTCCTTGAAGGAATCGGCGCCGGTGAAGGAGACGGCGCTGAAAATCCAGGTTTCGCCCTTGCTGCGGCTGTAGGCGATGAAATTGGCCACCGGTACGTAGGTTCCAACCGTCAGAACCAGGCGACAGTGGGTATTGGTGGCTTTTTCCCAGTTTTTCAGGGCCACATAGCCTTCACGGGAGCGCAAGGTGTTACGCTGATAAAAACCCACCGGGCTGACCAGGCTATTGCGCCGGGGGTCTTCGTCAGGTACGGCCTGCACCTGTTCGATGGCCTGCAACAAGCCAGCGGCGCCGGGTTCCTTGCTCAAGGCCAGCTTGATTCCGGCCACGCCGGCCATGCCGTAGGCATCGTTTTGCACATAGGCGCAAATTTCACCGGCCTTGATCCCGGATTTCAGCGCGGCCGTGATCACCGTGGCTGTTTCCTGGACATACGAGGCCCGGAAATTGATGATGTCACCCTGACCAGGACGCAGCAGACCCGCGCCGGTGAAGAAGCCGATGGCCGGGATTTTGCGCTCGGCCAGTACGGGCAGTGTGGCCTTGGCCGTCGGGGTGCCGACATTGCCCAGCATGGCAAAAATGCCTTGGCCCAGCAGATCCCGGGTGGCGGTCACGGCCTCCTTGGGATCGTAAAAATCATTGCGCACCAGAATTTCAACGTTGCGGCCCTGGACCTTCTGTCCTTGCAGGGCTGCTTCCAGGCCCAGTTTCATGTTGCTGCCCAGCGCCTGGGAGTCGCCCTGCAAGTCCATGACCCCGCCCACGGTCAGTTTGGTGGCCGTCACACCGGGGGCGTCGGCGGCGGCTGGCAGGCCGGTGCCTGCCAGCGCAGCCCCCAGCAGCAGTGTGGAAAAAATGCGTGTCATGTAAAACTCCTGAAATCAGGCCGACGGTGAACCGCCTGCGTCTGCACGTTGCAGTTGGCGGATGAAAGCATGATCCTGCCAGTCCAGCCACAGTCCTGCCGGGGTTTCGTACGCGGCGCCGACATGAGGTGCCAGTACTGCGGGCAAGGGCGGCAGCTGGGGGAGGGGGGGCGGTAGCTGTAGGGTATGTGGCAGCGTGTCCATGAGCAGTCCCAGGGCCTGTTCCCGCTGGCCCAGCACCAGGATAAAAGCCTGGGTCTGAGGCTCGCCACCCAGCAGGGCAGTCAAATCAATTGCCGGGAGCAGGTGCCCGCGCAGGGGGAACAAACCGGCCAGCCAGACCGGACTGTGATGCAGCTGATAGAGCGCCGGGCGGGCCAGCACTTCGGCCGGGCGTTCGGGCGGCAACAACAGGCCAAAGCCTGCCACCCGGATGCCAAACCGCACGCTGGCTACGGGTGGGGGCGTCAACAGCGCCGTCGGTGCCTGAGGCCGGGCGCGGGTCAGCGCCGTGACCGGGGCGTGCAGGCTCATGCCAGGCTATTGATCTGGCTTATAATCTGATCGGCGGTATAGGGTTTGGTGACATAACCCTTGCCGCCTTGCATCTGCGCCCAGACCTTATCGGCCTTCTGGCTTTTGCTGGTGACAAAAATCACCGGGATGTGTTTGGTTGCCGGGTCGCTGATCAGGGTGCGGCAAGTGGCGTAACCGTCCATTTCCGGCATGATGACGTCCAGAAAGATGATGTCGGGGCGCTCGGTTTTGGCCTTGCCAAGGGCTTCCTTGCCATTGGTGGCGACGCTAGTGACATGACCTGCTTCCTTGAGAATCTGGCACAGGTTGGCCCGTTCGGTGGGGGAATCATCAACGACAAGGATTTTTTTCATGATCAGGTTCCAGAACTAACGCTTCAAATATTGCTGGATGGTCTTCTGCAGGGTGGCATGATCCACGGGTTTGCCCAGATAGCTGTTGCATCCGGAAAGCTTGCCACGAATCCGGTCAAAAGGCGAAGATTTGCTGGTCAACATGATGACCGGTGTCTGCTTGCGATTTTTATCCTGCTTGATGGAGCGGCAGATTTGATACCCATCGCCATCGGGCAGGATCACATCCAGGAAAATGATGGAGTAGCTGTTACGGCTCAGCAACTCATAGGCTTGCGTGGCCGACCCGGCCAGGTCCACCTGTAGGCCCGACAGCTTTACCTCGATATCCATCAAGGTGCGTACGGACAGGCTGTCATCCACTACCAGGGCGCGGCCCAGGGTATTGGCTGCGCTTTTTTCACCCCCGCTGCGGGCGAGTTGCTGGAGCAGATCCTGATTGCTGGCGATGGTCTCGGCTTCGTTCTTGCCGGTGGGAATGACCAGTTCGGGCAGGAATTTCAGCTCGTGGACCGTGACTTCATCCAGAACCTTGAGGGCGCGGGTGGCGATCAGGGGCTTGGTAATCAGGTACCGGGCTGTGACCGGGCGGGTGCTGCTGGTAACGACGGGCACCTGCGCAAAGCTGGTGCGGTAAATGCGCATCTCGGCAGCGGCTTCGGCATTGTCAGCATCATGTACCATGATGTCGGCCAGACCGTGACCGGGCGGGGCGGCCTGATACAGCCGGGGCCGGTTGAGCGACAGCCGGAAGATGCTGGCCCAGTTGCGCATGTCTTGCGCAGAAAATCCGATGAGCTTGATGCTGAACGTTCGCGACTTGGACATAAATCCTACACGCAGGAAACCCGGAACAGTGCTACGCCACGTTTATAGACCAGCCCGCGCCACAAGTCTAGGTAGATCCGGCATCGTCATGGCGGGGCCAACACCTCACTGAGCTTTTGCACGGGTAGGCCCAGCCGCCATTGGTACAATACCCGATAACTCAAGACCCGTTTGACATAAGTGCGTGTTTCCCTGAAGGGAATCAGTTCAACCCAGCGCACCATGTCCTCGGTATTTTCCTGCCGCCAGGCGGCAGGGCGGTTGGGACCGGCATTGTAGCCGGCCGTGGCCAGCGCCAGATGGCCGTCAAAGCGGTCGTGCAACTGACGCAAATAGGCACTGCCCAGCAGGATGTTGATCTCGGGCAGAAACAGGCTGGCGGTACCCGGCAGGGCCAGTCCGGCCCGCCGGGCGGTCAGTTGCGCAGTTTCGGGCAGGAGCTGCATCAACCCTCGGGCATTGGCACTGGAACGGGCTTTGGGATTGAATACGCTTTCCTGGCGAATCACACCGTAAATCCAGGCCGGGTCCAGTTGCTGGGCCGAGGCAGCCGCTTCGACTTCGGTCTGATGGCGCAGGGGGAAACGGAATTCCAGATCCTGCCAGAAGCCACGTCTGGCCAGGGCAAATTGAGCCTGATCAGGCCAATCCCACTGATCCAGAAGGCGGATGGCTGCCTGAGCCTCCAGATCATTCAATCCGGGCAAAGTGCTGGCCCATTCACGTTTGGCCTCCGTTTCCATTTCCAGGCTCAGGGCTTCCCGTAACCGCTGCAAGGCGGGCCGGGCCGCCAGGGCTTGCTGTTGTTGCACGTCATTGGCCAGTGGCGTGGTGTCAAAACGGTAACCCTGACCCACGCGGTCGGCCGCCAGAAAGCCGTAAAAAGTCCGCTCTGGGGCCAGGGCGGCAAACCCGGTCCGGGCGCGTTCGGTCTCCCCCAGGGTCTCCCAGGCGTGGGCCTGCCAGTAACGCCATTCCTCCGGACGCGGTTCGGGCAGGGCTTCGGCCCACTGGGCCAGCCGTTGCCAATCCCGCGCCATCAGGGCCAGGCGCAACCGTTGTTCCTGAGCCTTGGTGCTCAGTGCACTGGCCGGCAGTTGGGCCAACAGGGTCATGACGTCAGATGGTTCCTGCTTGATCAATCGGTTAAGTATTTGATCGGCGACTTCCGTGCGTAGGTCGGTGCCAAAGGCTGGACTGTGGCGGGGCCAGAGACGCAGGGCCGCCGAGGCATCGCTATCCGCTAGACGATGCAGGGCCAGGGCAGCCAGTTCCGGCGGCAACTCCAGCTTCAAGGTTTGGGCCGGGCTGTTATAGGCATCTAGGGCCAGATTCCACCAGCTTTTGCGGGCCGCAGGCAGGGCTGAACTCAGGGTTTTGGCGAAGTTCGGGTCGCGGGCCTGGAGGGCCAGGACAATACGGGCTTCAAGCTGGCTGGTGCTGCGCAGGCCGCTGCTGCCCCAGGCGTTGAACAGCAGTTCGCAAGGGGCAGGCTGTGGCTTGCCGGAACTCAGCCACAGGGGTTCCATGCCGGGCCAGGCGGCCTCTGGCTGCCCCGTTTGGACCAGTGCGTAGCGATAGCGGCATTGGTGCGTGATATTGTCGCCCACCGGCAGGGCAAATCGGAGATAATCGGCCCAGGCTTCATCGGTGGCCCGTTGTTCCAGCCAGGTCTGGCGCAGTTGTTCGGTAAACCAGGCGCCGGGATGTTGCCTGAGCATCGCAGTCAGGTGCTCGGCATTCAGCCTGGGCAGGCGGCGCCAGCGTTCATAATCGAGATAGGGCGCCAAGACATAGTCATCCAGTCGCAGGCGCAGACGGTCATATTCAGCCATGCGGTTTTGCGCCAGCGCTTGTCGGGCGGCCTGAAAGTCGGCCTGCAGGTCAGCGCGGGCCTGCCCCGGCCCCAACAGGTTTGTCATGAGGCAGATCGCCAGAAGAAGAGTATGCTGCTGCACGCGGTACGTCCCGTATAGACCCTGAAGTTTTGCGGGCATGATGGCTTGCCGCATGGCACAATTCAAGCGTTCCCGCTTCAGGCATTCAGAGGTTTTTCATGTCCGCATCCGATAGCACCCACTTGACTGACGAATTGAACATGTTGCTGGCCAGCGGGCTGGCGGCCTTTGAGGCCAAACATTTCAGCCGGGCGGCCAAGCTGTTGTCTCCGCTGGCCGAAGCCGGTTTGGCCGAAGCCCAGTACCGCATGGGTATCATCACCCAGAATGGTCTGGGTACCGCCCGTGATCCCCAGACGGCCCTGCGCTGGCTCAGTGCTGCTGCGGCCCAGCAACATCCGCTGGCCCAGCACGGCCTGGGCTTCATTTATCTGGAAGGGGAGGATGGTATCGCCCCCGACCCGCAACAGGCGTTGCACTGGTTCCAGCTGGCAGCGGCCCAGGGGCTGGCGGGTTCCGCGGCGACCTTGGGGCGCATGTATGCCGATGGGCTGGGGGTGGCCGTTGATCCGGAACAGGCCCGGCACTGGTACCGCAAGGCAGGTTTTGACGAATTTGCCTGACCGGGTTGCTGGACAACCCTGCCGGGTTCATGGGCTAACGGTAAAACGCCTTGAGCCGGGTTTGCGCCCGGTACAGACCGAGCAGGCTTTTACCGTCGCAAATGACCCCGCTATCAGCCCAGTCACAGACCTGTTGCCAGGGGAGCCAGTGTACTTCAAAGCATTCATCCGGCTCTGGCTGCTGGGTAGCGGGCGTTAAATCCAGCGCCAGGTACAGGCCGATCACTTCGCTAAAGACACCCGGAGAGCTATAGACCTGACCCAGCGGTTCCCAGCGGGCCGCCTGCACCCCGGCTTCTTCGGCCAGTTCGCGTCGGGCGGTGTCCAGCAGATCCTCGCCGCCCTCCCGCTTGCCGGCAGGTAATTCCCACAACCAATCCTGGGCAATATGCCGATATTGGCGCAGCAGGCAGATTTCCTGGCGCGCATTGCAGGCCACAACCGCCGCACCGCCCGGATGGCGGGCGATTTCCAGTTCAAAACGGCGCCCATCCGGCAAGTGCAGGGTTTCCAGGGTAAGCGTCAGGACTTTGCCACGATAAATAGCCATGCGCAGGTGAGCTTTCTATAATGTGCCCGATTTAGCACAGGACATGACATTGGACAAAGGTACCCTGATCGAATTTCGGCTGCATGGCGCCTGTCGGCTGGCAGTGGTGGAAGGCCCGCACGGCAAACAGCATTGGCTGGCCCAGGACGAACGTGGCCAGACCCACACCCTGCATCCACGCCAGGTGACTCACACCGTGGTGGGGAAACGTTATCGGCCTGAGGATATTTCAGCCTTTGTCGCCAGCGCGCAACCCTATCTGGCGCCTGAGCAGCTGGAAGCAGCCTGGGAATGCCTGGTGGCCGAGGGACAGGGAACGAACCTGACCGCCTTGGCCGAGCTGCTGTTTGGCGAGCTGACGCCAGCCACTGTGTACGCCGCCCATCGGCTGCTGTTTGAAGATACCCTGTTTTTCAAACAAAAGGGCGAATCGTTCGAGCCGCGCAGCATCGAACAGGTCGCGGAGCTGCGCCATCAGCGGGCAGTGGCCGAACAGAAGCAGCGTGCTTTCGCCGAATTTCTGGCCCGGGTCGAGCAGGCTTTGGGCGGTGCGCAGGTGCCCTGGACGGAAGCCGAGCAGCGGCGTTGGGAGGCCGTCGAGCGGCTGGCCCTGGAAACCGAAGGTGCTGACGTGGCGGCGGCCCATGAGCTGCTGGGTGCCTTGAATCGTCCCAAGGATGCGGCTGCGGCACGGGGGCTGTTGCAGGCGGTGCGCTGGTGGAGCAGTCATGAGAATCTGTTCCTGCGCCGCAGCAGCCTACGCCCCGACTGGACGGAGCCAGGTCTGCGGGCCGCCGCCCTGCGGGCGAGTGACCCGCCGTCTGACCCGCTGCCCCGGCTGGACCTGACCGCGTTTCCGGTCATGACCATTGATGACGCCAGTACCCGCGAGATAGACGACGGGATCAATCTGGAGCCACTGGCCGATGGCCGCGAGCGGATCTGGATTCACATCGCCGATCCCAGCCGCTGGTTGCAGCCAGGGGATGCGCTGGATCTGGAAGCCCGGGAACACGCCACGACCCTGTACCTGCCCGAGCGGGTGGCCCCCATGTTTCCCCTGGTGCTGGCGGCGGGGCCGATGAGCTTGCGGGCCGGGGCGTGTTGCAATGCCCTGAGCTTTGGCGTGTTGCTGGAAGCCGATGGCCGGGTGGCCCAGATGCAGATTCAGGCCAGCCAGATCAGACCCGTCCAGCGCCTGACCTATGAAGAAGCCGATGTCCTGCTGGAGCAGCCAGCCCCGCATCCGCTCCAGCGGCTGGCGCACTGGGCGCAGGTACGCGCCCGGTACCGGGTGGGACGGGGGGCTATCAATCTGGCCTTGCCGGAGATCAGCATCAAGGTGCGGGGTGATGTGCCGACCTTGAGCGTGCTCCAGGATACCCCGTCCCGGCAACTGGTGGCCGAAATGATGATCCTGGTCGGTGATTGCGTCGGGCAATACGGAATACAACATCAATTGCCCTTGCCCTACCGGCAGCAGCCCCAGCCCAACCTGCCCTCGGAATCCGAATTGCAGGCCTTGCCGGATCCCTGGTTGCGCAGTCTGGCGATGCGCCGCTGCATGCCGCCCAGCACCTTTGAAGTTCAGGCTGCACCTCACGCCAGTCTGGCCCTGAGTGCCTATGTGCAGGCTACATCGCCCATCCGCCGCTACACTGATCTGCTGGCCCATTACCAGCTCAAGGCCCATCTGGCCGGAATCGCCCTGCCATTTGATGCTGCGACGCTGGAAGGCATTGTGCAGCAGGCCGGGGCCCGGATGCGCGAAGCTACCCTGGTGGAACGCCAGACCAAACGCTATTGGCTGCTGGAGCATCTGCGTCTGGGGGGCGAACGGGCCTGGGAAGCCGTCTGGGTGCGCTGGCTGCGTCAGGATGAGGATCTCTGCCTGATTTTACTGCCTGAACTGGCCACCGAGTTTGTCATGCGCCGCCGCACGGGCTGCCCCGGCGAGCGTTTCTGGGTGCGCGTCACTCAGGTAGACCCGCGTCAGGATGAGATTCGCTTCAAGGAAACCACGCCCAGCTTGCCGCCGGAAACGGTGGAACCTGTTCCCTCGAATTTGGAGGACCCTTCATGAATGCCCCTGCGACGATCTGGCTGAAAGACTACACCCCGCCGACCTACACCCTGGACACGGTGCAGTTGCGTTTTGACCTTGACGCAGCAACCACCCGCGTCCTGGCCGAATTGCAGGTGCGCCGTGCGCCGGACACGGCACCGGAAACACCCCTGCTGTTGAATGGACGGGATTTGTCCCTGCTGGCGGTACGGCAGGATGGCCAGCCGCTGGTGGCTGGCCGGGATTACCACCTGAGTGCCGATGGCACCGTGCTGCGTATCGAAGCGCCCGGTGCTGCATTTACCCTGGCGCTGGAAACGGTGATTCATCCAGCGGCCAATACGGCGCTGGAAGGTCTGTACCAGTCGGGTGACATGTTGTGTACCCAATGCGAACCGGAAGGCTTCCGGCGCATGACCTACTACCTCGACCGACCGGATGTCATGGCCCGATTCACCGTGGAGCTGCATGCTGACGCAGCGCGCTATCCGGTGCTGCTGTCCAACGGCAATCGGGTCGCGGCGGGTAGCAGTGCGGATGGACGGCACTGGGCACGCTGGGTGGACCCGTTCCCCAAGCCGAGCTACCTGTTTGCGCTGGTGGCCGGACGCCTGGCCTGTCAGGAAAGCCAGTACACCACCCTGTCAGGCCGGACCGTGGCCCTGCAGGTGTATGTGGATCCACATAATCATGACCGCTGTGCTCATGCCCTGGATTCCCTGCGCAAGGCCATGGCCTGGGATGAGCGGGTGTTCGGGCGGGAATATGACCTGGATGTCTACATGATCGTTGCTGCCGAAGCCTTCAACATGGGTGCCATGGAAAACAAGGGCCTGAACCTGTTCAATGCCAAATATGTGCTGGCCAGCCCGGAAACGGCCACCGATGGCGATTATTACGCCATCGAGAGCGTGATTGCCCATGAATATTTTCATAACTGGACCGGGAACCGGATTACCCTGCGCGACTGGTTTCAGTTGAGCTTGAAGGAAGGCCTGACCATTTATCGTGATCAGGAGTTTACCGCCGATCTGCACCATCGGGGGGTCAAGCGCATCGAAGATGTCCGGGGCCTGCGGGGCTTCCAGTTTCTGGAAGATGCCGGGCCGATGGCCCATGCGGTGCGGCCAGACAATTACATAGAAATAAATAATTTTTACACTGCAACAGTCTATAACAAGGGCGCCGAACTCATCCGGGTCTTGCGCAATCTGATCGGCCCGGCGGCTTTTGCCCAGGGCATGCAGCGCTATTTTGCCCGCTATGATGGCATGGCCGTCACCATCGAGGATTTTCTGGCTGTGATGGCTGAAGCCAGCGGTCAATCCCTGGCGGCATTCCAGTTCTGGTACACCCAGTCCGGCACCCCACAGCTACAGGTGCAGCAGCATTATGATGCCGCTACCCGCACCTTGAATCTGGACGTGCAGCAAATCTGGCCCGATACGCCTGGCCAACCGGCAGCCCACAAGCAGCCCGTGCCCATCCCGCTGCGTATGGCCCTGTTCGGCGCTACGGGCCAGCTCTTGCGGGCGGAACAAACCCTGTGGCTGACCGAGGCCCGGCAGACCTACGCCCTGGACGGGATCGATGAGGCACCGGTGTTGTCGTTGCTGCGGGACTTTTCTGCACCGGTGAAGCTCCAGCAGACCCAGCATACGACCGAACTGCAATTGCTGCTGGCCCATGATACCGACCCGTTCAACCGCTGGGAGGCGGGGCAGCGGTTGGCCGCTGAAGTCATCCTGAAGCTGGTGCAGAGTTACCGCGAAGGGTGTGAGCAGGTCTTTGACACCGGACTGACTGCCGGGCTGGCTGCCTGTCTGTGTGATACCCGCCTTGAACCATTGTATCTGAGCCAGTTGCTGATCTTGCCCAGCGAAACCTATCTGGGCAGTTTGTTGCCGGTCCAGGACCCGGTAGGCGTGCATGGGGCACGGGAAACCGTGTTGTGGTTGCTGGCAGCACATTTGCGCACCGCCTTGCTGGCAACCTATAACGCCTACACCGAACCGGGGGCTTACCATTTTGATGCCAAAGGGATGGGCCGGCGCAGCCTGCGCAACCTGTGTCTGGATTATCTCCTGCGTTTGTACGAGCCGGGATTGCGCCACCTGGCCCTGCGCCAATTCCGGCATGCCACCAACATGACCGACCAGCTGGCAGCCCTGCAAAGCCTGGCTCATTGCGAGGGGCCGGAGCGCGAACAGGCCCTGGCCGAATTCTATACCCGCTGGCAGCAGGATGGCCTGGTCATGGATAAATGGTTTGCCGTGCAGGCCACGTCCCGTCTGCCGGGCACGCTGCACCGGGTTCAGGCCTTGATGAACCACCCGGCTTTCGACATGAAAAATCCTAATCGGGTGCGTGCGCTGCTGGGCACCTTCAGCAGCGTGAACCTGGCTCAGTTCCATGCCATATCGGGCGCGGGCTACGCATTTTTGGCCGACCAGCTGATCAGGCTGGATGATCTGAATCCGCAGACGGCAGCCCGCATGGTCACGCCGCTGACCCGCTGGCGTCAGTTCGACCCGGCCCGGCAGAACCTGATGCGTACGCAACTGGAACGGCTGCGCGCCAAGCCGGGGCTATCCAGGGATCTGTACGAGGTAGTCAGCAAAAGTCTGGAATGAGTTACCCGCTCAGCCCGTGCGCCGGGCGATCTCCCGGTACAGGGCTTCCGGGCTGACCCCCAACTGCTCGGCCAGGGTCTTCCACTCGCCTTTGGGCGGCAAGGCACCGCCCTGCCAGCTCAACCAGCCGTCCAGCCGGGCAGCCACGGTTTTAAGCGCCAGCAATTCACTACGCAAACGGGCCTGCTGCACGGCTCTGGCCAGATAACCCTGCCAGTGCCGGGCAAATTCGCCATCCGACCGTAGCCGTGCCAGCACGGTTTCTTTGGGCAGGGCATAGACCCGTGCCGGCTGGGGGGCTATCGCATGGCAGTGGTAGTACTCCGAATAGAGCGAAGCTTCTGCCAGGATACTGCCTGCATGGGCGCGCTGGAGTGTGAGGCTGCTGCCGTCGGTCTGATGGCGCACCAGCCGGATTTCCCCCGCCTGCACGGCAAACAGCGCTTCCACACAGTCGCCCTGATGGAATAAAAAGCCGCCGGCTGCCAGCTGACGTTCCTTGCCGCCGGGGAGTCTGTGCAATTGGGTGATGAGGGGTTCCAACATGATGGCTATCATGTCAGGCCCGTGCCGGGCATGGCAAGCTTGGGCAATTATTAGCAACTATTGGGCTGTTATCATGACACGTCGTTTCATTATCGGGTGCATTACGCTGCTGCTGGCAGGCAACGTGCTGGCGGCTGCACCCGTCGCCGATACACGCACCAGCCTGGGCATGAATGCCGAAGAAAAGGCGCAATTCCTAAGTGAAATGCGCCAGATGCTCGGTAGTGTCCAGGGCATCCTGCAAGGGATTGCCACCGAAGACCGTGCCCTGATTGCCCAAGCGGCGGCGGTTTCAGGCAATCGTATGGCACGGGCTACCCCGGACAGTTTGCGCAGCCGCCTGCCACAGGCCTTCAAAGACCTGGGAGGGCCAACGCACCTGCTGTTCGAAGAGCTGGTGATCCGGGCTGAAACCGATGACCAGCAGGCCCTGTTGCGCCATGCAGTCGAGATCATGAACCAGTGCATGGGCTGTCATGCCCGATTCCGCGCTGATTAACCCGACACAGGAGTCCGTTCATGCATCCATGGGTTGTTTTTGGGGAGACCGTGGCCGGCTACCCGGTGCCGGTCTTCAACGAACGTGAAGTGCGCGCTGCCGCCGGGATCCTGTTCTTATTGGCCCTGGTGGCGTTCATGCATGCCTGGCTACAGGGGGATTTTTACTGGACGCGGCTCTTCGTCATTGCCTTTGTCGTGGATTTCAGCCTGCGCCTGGGCGTTAGTCCGAGATTGGCGCCCAGCCTGGTGCTGGGGCGGTCCATGGTACGCAAGCAGACGCCGGAATATGTCGGTGCAGCGCAAAAACGCTTCGCCTGGCTGATCGGGTTTGCCCTGGCGGTGCCGATGCTTTATCTGATTGTGATCAATCAGGTTGTTGGACCGTTGAATCTGGGTATCTGTCTGGCCTGTCTGACCCTGATGTATTTTGAAAGTGTCTTTGGTATCTGCATCGGCTGCACGCTTTACGCATTCCTGGTACGCAAGCCGGCCCAATTGTGTCCCGGTGAGGTTTGTAGTCGTCCGGTGCGCCACGATATTCAGAAAATCGGTCAGGCCCAGATCGCCAGTCTGGTAGTATGTATCGGGCTGTTGGTGCTAGTGGGCCATTATCTGCCGGAGGCCCCGATGCGGGCAACCGATCAGGCGGTCGCAGCGGCGGCAAAGGCCGACTGCACGCCCCCCGCCTGGGCAGTCCAGATTGGCCATGCCGAGATGTGGAAAAAACACCATGAATGTCCGTGAGTGCCCACAGGCTCGCGCCAGCCTGCATGGGGGCTGAAGGCTCAAAACAGCCCGCTGGGCCAGAAATCCCGTAGCCAGCCGTGCTGGGGCCAGAATTGGGTGACCATGGTCCGGTACAGGCGGCGGTTACCCGCGATGGCCAGCCAGGCCTGCGGGGACGGGGTGAGCAGATAGCTCAGGCCCACGGCCAGATACATCAGTCCGGTGGCTATCCAGTGGTCGGGCTGATAGAGCTTCAGGGCGGTTCCGAAGGAAACCTTGAGCTGCATCCCGTACAAATCCACGCTATACCATTCATCCAACAATAAATGCAGGAGAAAGCCGAAGCTGACGAAAGCCCCTTGCCACCAGGCGATGAGGGGCGCGGTATGCAGCAGGTGATGACTGAGACCCGTGACGGCAAAACCAAAAAATAGCGCTGCCGGGAGGGAATGAATGATGCCTCGGTGCCGGGTGCTGGCATTGAAGGCGGCCAGGATGACGTAACGCAGGAGCAGATAGGCCAACGCGCCCACGAGCAGACGTTCACCCAGACCATGGCCAGCCGGCAGGTAACTGGCCGCCAGAAACGCGCCCAACAAGGAGCCCAGCCCGAAGGCCAGGCGGATCGGGATGGAGTTTTCTGCATCCATGTCCGGGAGCAGGCCGCCCACCGTGCCCAGGACAAAATAGCTGAAACTCTCGCCTGGCGTTGCTTGCTGGACACTGAGCAGGGCCAGACTGAAGCCACCACTGCCTAGGGCCGCGACCCGCAGATGGGTATGAAAATCAGCCATGCGCTAGGATGCCTGATCCGGGGATGATGTGGTTTCAGCCTGCGCAGTCTGCCAGGCCAGGGCTTGCTGGTACAGCCAGCGATGTGGGGCCTGCGTCAGACGCTCAGCCAGATGCACGGCCTGACTGACCGGCAGTTCGGCCAGCAGAGTCTCCAGCACCCGGCGGGCTTCGGCAGCGCGGGTATCGGTGTCGGCACCACCGATGAGCAGGACAAATTCCCCGCGTTGTTCCACTTCCGGCAAGTCGGCAAACGCCGCACACAAGCGGCCCAGCGGTGCATGGTGCAAGGTTTCAAACTGCTTGGTCAGTTCGCGGGCCAGGGTGGCTGGGCGCTGAGGGCCAAACGCCGCCAGGCAATCTTGCAGGGCGGCGCTGATGCGATGCGGGGTTTCGTAAAAAATCAGGGTGCGAGGTTCCAGGCGCAGGCTCTGGAGCAGTTGGCTGCGGGCCGCAGCGGTGCGCGGCAAAAACCCCTCAAAACTGAAGCGATCACTGGGCAGGCCCGAAGCGGACAAGGCGGCGATCAGGGCACAGGGGCCGGGAATGGGACTGACCCGGTGGCCTTGGGCAAGGGCCGCCCGCACCAGCAGATAGCCGGGGTCATGTATCAGGGGCGTGCCGGCATCGCTGATCAGGGCCAGATCCTGCCCACTCCCCAGGTGGCGCAGCAAGCGGGGTAACTGGGTCCGCTCGTTGTGGTCATGCAGCGCCAGCAATGGCGTATGCAGGCCATAGTGTTGCAGCAGGGTAGCACTATGGCGGGTATCTTCAGCCGCGATTAAGGGTACGGCGCCGAGAATCTGCACGGCGCGCGGACTCAAGTCAGCCAGATTTCCCAGTGGGGTGGCGACGATATACAGAGTTCCCGGCATTGCCATTGACACTCCTGAGCGGACTCCAGATACTGGGGACGATAGCAGATTATACGGGTGCAGACGACCATGACGAACAAGATATCGGCACGTTGGGTCCTATGGGGCCTGGTGCTGGGTTTGAGTGCCTGTGCGACGGTGCAGCCGCCGCCTGCGGTGGTGCGTCCGCCTCAGCCAACGCCGCTGGAACAGGCCCAGCAGCGGGCGGCTGTGGGGGATTATGCCGGGGCGGCACAGCGTTATGAGCAACTGGCTCAGGGGGCTAGCGTGGCGGCGCGGGCCGAATATCGGCTGCGGGCCGCAGAACACTGGTTACAGGCCGGCAATCCGTTAGCGGCAGAAGCCGATTACGCAGCCACGGATCCTCAGGCTCTGCCCACGGCGCTGCGGCCTTTGCATCTGCTGGTCGGGGCTTATCTACGTCTGCGCGCCGGGGACGCCGAGCAGGCCCTGCGCAATACCGAGGCACTTCCGGGGGCTGACTGGCCCACGCCCTGGCGTGCCCTGCGCCATGAAATTCGGGCCCAAGCCCTGGTGCGCCAGGGGCAGGCCCCGGCAGCGGCCCGGGAGCGCGTGGCGCAGGATCCCTATCTCACGCCCGAAGAACAGGCCCGCAATCAGGCCCAGTTGCTGGAACTGCTGGTACGTCTCCCGCTCCCTGAACTACAGGCCCTGCAAGTTCCCCCTCCGGACGCGCTGGGTGGCTGGGCCAATCTGGCCCTGCGTCTGCGTCGTCCGGACGCGCTGAATGCACCGGAGCCGTTGCTGGCTGCCTGGCGGCGGGAATATCCGCAAGTGCCCTTGCGGCAGGCGGCCGTGACCCAGGTGCTGGCCCAATTGCGCCAGACGCCGCCAGAACCAACCTTGGTGGCGCTGCTGTTGCCGGGACAGGGCCGATTTGCTGCCGAAGCTGAGCGGGTGCGCGATGGTTTCATGAGTCTGGTGCTGGCTCAGCGTCTGCCGTTGACCGTGCAGTTCTACAGTTATGGTTCGCCGGATGGGGCAGAGCAGGCCTATCAGAAGGCTGTAGCCGCCGGGGCCAGCTGGGTGGTCGGGCCGCTGGACAAGGAAGCCGTCACCCGGCTGGCCCGCCTGCCGACCCTGAGCGTGCCGGTACTGGCCTTGAATCAGGTTCCCGAGGTGACGCCACCGGCGAATTTGTACCAGTTCGGCCTGGCACCAGAAGATGAGCTGGAAAATCTGGCTCAGGCGGCGCGCAAGGCCGGCGTGGTGCGGGCGCACATTCTGGCCCCGGATACGCCGCTGGGAGAACGTTTCAGCCGTGCCCTGGAACGGGCCTGGGCCAATCCCATCACCGTATATCGCTATCCGGCCAAGGCGCCTAAGGTAGCCGATGCCGTGGTCAATCCGGCCCCCGGCGAAGCAGCCTTGCTGGTGGCAGATGCCGCTCAGGCGCAGGTATTGCTGCCGGCGCTGCAGGGCCTGAATCTGCCAGTCTATGCCAATGCCCAGCTTTTTGAGGGTACCGCCGATGGGCGTCTGGAGGGGGTTCACTTTTGTGATCAACCCTGGTTACTTCAGGCGCACGTGGCGCCGGAGTTGCTCGACATGACCCAGATGCGCCAGCAGTGGCCTGGTGTGAGCTTCGCCCAGTTGCGCCTGATGGCACTGGGGGCCGATGCGGCCCGCCTGATGGCACTGGGTCCGGCCACCGTGGGGACCAGCCCGGATAGTGGCGTGGCCGGGCACAGCGGGCGCCTCTATCAGGATGCCCGGCGCCAGATTCGTCGGGAACTGAGCTGCGTGCAATTTCGTCAGGGCTGGCCGCAGCCGCCCCTGCAACGCACGGCTGGACTGCGTTAGATGATGGCTGCCCACGGCCGTAAGCGGCCAAACCCCACCGCTACCGGCCTGGCGGCCGAACAGCGGGCCTGCACCTTTCTGGAGCAGCAGGGTCTGCGGCTGTTGGCGCGCAATGTACGTTATCGCCACGGGGAACTGGACCTGGTGATGCAGGACGGCGTCGAAGTGGTATTTGTTGAAGTGCGTTATCGGCGCAATACCCAGCATGGTACCAGCGCTGAGACCATTACGGGCCTGAAACAGCGCCGCCTGCTCTACTGCGCCCGGCTCTATCTGCAACAGCAGCAGCTACTGACCAGGCAGGCGTATCGTTTTGATGTTATTACCCTAGAACGCACGCTGGCGCGTTGCATCTGGTACAAGAACGCCATGAGTTGGGATGATGTATGGATCTGATTGCGCGTGTCCATGAGTTATTTGCCGCCAGCATTGCCCTGAAGCAGCGCAGCGCGCCCCTGTTGGCCGAGGCCATCGCCACGGGTGCAGGCTTGCTGGTGGAATGTTTTCTTCAGGGGGGCAAGGTGCTGGTCTGCGGTAATGGCGGTTCTGCGGCTGATGCCCAGCACTTTGCGGCCGAACTGGTGAACCGCTTTGAAACCGAACGTCCCGGCCTTCCGGCGCTGGCCCTGAATACCGATGGCTCGGTCCTGACCTCCATTGCCAACGACTATTATTATGACGAGGTTTTTTCAAAGCCAATCCGTGCGTTGGGGCAGGCGGGCGATGTCCTGCTCCTGCTGACCACGAGCGGTGAATCGGCGAATCTGCTCAAGGCGGTGGTTGCTGCCCACGCACGAGAGATGCGCATCATTGCCCTGACCGGACGCAATGGGGGTAGTCTGGCCTCGCTGTTGGTGGAAACGGACCTGGAATTGCGGGTGCCCGGCGAGTCTACCGCCCGGATTCAGGAGGTTCACGGCCTGATCCTGCATTGTTTGTGTGATTTGGTTGATCAGCAATTGTTGGGAGGTTGACGATTCATGCGTCTTCAGCAAATTTTGCTCCTGGGCTGGGTGGCTCTGGGGGTTTCGGGTTGTGCCGCCGTGGTGATTGGCGGGGCGGCAGCGACGGCAGTAGCGGTCGGCCATGATCGGCGTACCACCGGCGCATTTCTGGATGATCAGACCATCGAAGTCAAAATCAGCCAGGCCGTGAGTGAAGATAAATACTTGCGTCCCAACGTCGTACAGGTGGGAATCACCAGTTACAACGGGGTGGTGCTGCTGACTGGCAGTGTGCCGGATGCTGCCAGTCAGGCGCGGGTGGAAGCCCTGGCCCACCGGGTCGAACGGGTGCGGGCGGTGCATAACGAACTGGCGCTGGCCCCGCCTGGCGACTTGCAGACTCAGGGCAATGACACCCTGATCACAGCGCGGGTCAAGACGGCCTTGCTGCAAATTAACCTGCCTGATTTTGATGCTACCCGGGTCAAGGTCACGACGGCACAGGGCGTGGTGTATCTGATGGGCCTGGTATCGGCCCATGAAGGTAATGCGGCGGCCCAGCAGGCCAGTCAGATCGGTGGGGTGCGTCGGGTGGTTAAATTATTTGAATACCTTGATTAGATAGGCATATTCCGGGTGGCCGCCCGTCGCTATGCCTACAACGTCCGGGGCGATCTGTGCTGGCCTGGGGGGGCGGCAAGCCGGTTCAGGCTGCCAGGCTATTGGGTTGCACGCCGATCAACAGGGCCGCTGCATAATGCTTCCAGCGCACCGGTACCACGAACGACCGCAGGTGTTCCGGCAATTGCACCCGCTCCGGCGCACCCTCGATGACGACCGGCGTGGAAATCACGAATTCCGCGCCCAGATGGGTACGGGCGTTGCCGGAAATGGTGTTGGCAATTTCCCCGGAAAGATCGCTGTAATTTTCCGCGCTCATCTCGGGTTCACCCAGCGCCAGCAGCACATGACGCAGCAAAACCCGAGGTGCCGTGAAACAGACACAGCCACGATAGCGCCCTGAAATGCCGATCACGCCCGTGTAATCGTAAACGATTTTTTCGCGGGCCTCGATCAGATAAGGCGTGCCTACGGTAACGGCTTCAGCCCCAATCTGGTTGAAGTAATGTTGCGCACCCGTGACAAAAATTTGCAAATCCAGATCAGCCACGACCAGCCCCCCGTAATAGTTCATTGAGCGAGTCAGCCAATTGCTGCTCGGTAAAAGGTTTAGGCAGAAACCCCCGCGCACCGCGCTGTAGGGCGCGGATGGCCGTACTCTTGTCCGTCAGGGCCGAGACGACCAGAATCAGGATGTCGGCCCGCAGCGCCAGCAACCTGGGAATACAGGCCACCCCGTCCATCTCCGGCATGGTCAGGTCCATGGTTACGACGTCAGGCTTGTGTTGAGCGCACAAGGCCACTGCTTCCGCGCCGTTGCGGGCTGTCGCCACCACCTGGAGCGGATGCTGGGTCAGCACCCGCTGGATTTTATTGCGGATGATGGTGGAGTCATCCACCACCATCAGGCTAAGCGGCGGCATAACGGCCTGCTCCGGCAGCAGTAGCCGTCAAAGGCAGTGCCAACTGAAATACCGTCCCCTTACCGGGCGCCGACTGAATCTTCAGGCGCGCCGCCAGCGTTTGCAGGGTATCCTTGACCAGCGCCATGCCAACCCCGCGTCCGGCTTGCAGGGTCGTGGCTGCCGCAGTGGAGACCTGGCCATCGAACAGGCTCTGCATCAGGCGTCGCTCATCCCAGGTAGCCAGCACTTCGGGCGCCAGGCCCTTGGCCAGCAATCGGGCGCGGATGGCGGCCAGGTCTATGCCCCCGCCATCATCGCGCACGCTGAGATCCAGTTCACCAACATTGCCCTGGCGCATCATGATATGCACCAGGCCGGTTTCGGCCTTGCCTGCCTGAAGTCGTGCCGCCGGCGTTTCAATCCCGTGGGCAACGGCATTACGCACTAACTGCACCAGGATGGTACGCAGCGCCTGCTGCTGCTCGGCTCCAAATTCCAGTCCGGGGAGCAAATCAAGGCGTAACAGGGCTTTTTTGCCGACCGCCCGGGCAGTTTCATCCACCAGACGGGCCAGATCGTTCCATAGCGTGCAGCTTGGCTGTTCAGGCTGCACTGCACCCGGCAGGTGCCGGCCAATTTTCTCCAGGGCGTCCAGGTGACTCAGTATTTCATCCAGCTGGACTGCGACGGGCAAAAAGTCTTCCCCGGATAACTGGGCCTGCTCGCGCAATCTTGCCAACGCACTTTCCATGTCATGTACCTGAGTCGCAAATAATTTGAGATTCAAGCTGGCTGCATCGCCCTTGATGCCATGCGCCTTGGTCATGATGCGCTGGGCCTTGGCATGACAGGTATTGAGCGGTCCTGACTCCTTGAGGATTTCGTTGATTTCCGAAAGGCGCTTGCGGGTGATGGCCGTAAACTGACGCAAGGTGGCCGGACCAAGATGGGCCAGTTGTTCCAGCATCGCCCACTGGGAGCGGCTTTGCGTCTGCACCTGATCCAGCTCGCGCGCCAGTTCCATGCGTCGGGTAATGTCATTGACCGTGACCAGCAAATGCGCCAATTCCCCGGCCAGCCAGACGCGCCGGAAACTGAATTCCAGATAGCGGGTCTGATAACCACCTTCAACGTCCCGTGTCATGACCGCCACTTCGTTCAGCGGATTCAGGCTCAGGGTCAGATTTTCATTGACATGCGGGCTGAACAGCAATTGCAGATATTCTTCTGCGGTCTGCACCATTTTCTCGGGCACCATGGTGCGTAGCAGCGTGAGAAAATTCTGACCCTCCACGACGGGCACTTGCAGGATCTTCGGCAAGGCTGCCGAATGCTGCGACCCGATGATGCCCTGGGCATCCAGCAGGAATAAGCCTTCGTTGACCGTGGTCAGGATCTCCCGGGTTTCCTGCTGCGCCGCTTCGGTCAGCGCATCACTCTGGCGCAACTTGCGAATGAAGTGAAACAGGATGAAAAAGAAGTTGGCCAGCGCCAGCAAAATCCCCACGGTCTGAATCAGGCGCAACTGCCCGGCCTTCCGGGTGGCGACCTGCTCCAGCGCTGTGGTCAGGTTATTCATCAATTTCAGAATTTTCAAGTTATTGGCCTGCGCATAACTCACTGCCGCTGGCAGAGCTGCGGCCAAATCAGGGGCCGCGACTGCTGTCGTTCCCAAGGCCAACAGGGGCTTCAGGGCCGTTTGGTAGGGTAGCCACAACGCATCAGCGGTCTGCAAGGCCTGCTGGGCATCCGGGACGTGGGTCACGGCATTCAGCCAGACCGGTTTCCCATCACCACCCGTCACTTCGGCCCCGAACTTGAACCCGTTCAAGGTAGTATCAAACAGACGGTACACCTCGGCCACTTCGGCCAATGCCGGTGCCGTATCCCGGCCTTGGGCCTGAGCCTGCTGGACTTCCAGCAAGGATTTGGCCAGACGCTGGGACAGCATCCGCTGGCGCCCGGCCAGATTGACGCCCACGGCGTCTTGCTGAATGGTCGAAGCCAGATGGAAATTCAAAACCAGCACCCCGGCATCGAACAGCAGGAAAAACAGGATGGCTACCACGATCTCGCGGTACTTGCCCAGCGCACTACGCAGGGTATGAACGGGTAGGGTATTCATGGCATCACCTCAACACATTAGTTACTCCTAATACAAGCAATTTTCATACCAGCCCTGGCCAAGCCCGCACTGGGAGAAAATATGCTTTAATACGGGAATAATCTTGTCAGAGGGCCGCACATGCACCGCGTTCATATTGCAACGGTGAGCATGTGAATCCGCCTGCGGCAACGCTGCCGAAATTGCGCTGGGTTGGCCTGGGTCTGAGCGTGGGCCTGTTGCTGCTGATACTGGGTCAGCCTTTGCTGCTACAGCGGCTGGACGGCTGGTTGTATGACTGGATGCTGCGCCGGGTCCAGACCTCGGCTGCGACCGGTGCCGTAGTGGTTGTAGCCATTGATGATCTGAGCCTGGGCACTCTGGGCCGCTGGCCTTGGCCCCGCGATACCCTGGCGCAACTGCTGGAACAGATTCTGACGCATAAACCGGCTGCGGTCGGACTGGATCTGCTGCTGGCTGAAGCAGGCCCCTGCGCAGTACAGTGTGCCCGACCCGGCCTGGCATTACCCGATCATGACGCACATCTGGCCCAACGCTTGCGCCAGCAGCCCGTGGTCCTGGGTTACAATTTCGATTTCGACCAGCCCTTGCCGCCCTGCCTGCTCCCCCCCGGACGCATTGCCTGGCGGGGCGAGAATCTGACCAGCACCCTGCTGACGGCCCGCAGCGCCATCTGCCCGCTCCCCCTGCTTGCCCAGGCTGCGCCCCAGGGCGGCTTTCTCAATGCGGTTACGGACAGCGATGGCCTGTTGCGCAGGCTGCCTCTGGTGGTCAATTATCAAAGCACTGCGTACCCGGCTCTGGCACTGGCCGTGTTACAGCAGGCGCAGCAAAACCCGCCGCTGTTGCTACAGGGCCAGGCGGGCCAGTTACAAGGGGTGCAGCTGGGCAGGCAGTTCGTACCCACGGATGCCCAGGGTCAGGTGCTGCTCCACTACCGCGCGCCCGACCAGATTCCCCGTTATTCCGCTGCGGCCCTGCTCAAGGGGCAGGTACCTGTTGCAGCCCTGCAAGGCAAGCTGGTGTTGCTGGGCCTGACCGCTGCCGGACTCAAGGACAGCCATACCACGCCCACCAGTAATCTGATGCCGGGGGTTGTCATCCATGCCACGCTGGTGGATAACCTGCTTCAGGGGGACACCTGGTACAGCCCCGCCTGGGGGCCGTGGCTCAGCCGATTGCTGGGGTTGTTGACCGGGGGGCTGCTCACGTTCTGGCTGACCCGTGCCAGTCTGCACCTGGGCGGGCTGCTGGCCAGTATCGTCCTCCCCCTGGGGTTGGGTGGTCTGAGCCTGGGTTTGCTGGCCTACGCCAGCCTCTGGCTCAGTCCCTTGCCCGCCTTGTTGACCGGGGGGCTGTGTCTGGCTACCCTGCTGGGTTTGAACTTCTGGCATAGCGAATCAAAAAGACGCCAGCTTTATCAGACATTTGCCCATTATGTCTCACCCTCGGTGATTCAGGAACTCACCCGCGCCGAGCAACTGCCGACCCTGCGCGGCGAGGATTACGAAGTCAGCCTGCTGTTTTCCGATATCCGGGGCTTCACCAACCTGTCCGAGCAACTCTCGGCCCAGCAGCTATCCGAGATACTGAATCGCTATTTTACCCCGATGACTCAAATCGTCCTGGATCATCAGGGCACCTTTGACAAATACATCGGAGACGCCCTGATGGCCTTCTGGAATGCCCCGCTACCCGTGCCCCAGCACCCGTTGCAGGCGGTACGGGCGGCCCTGGCCATGCTGGATGTCCTGCCGGTATTAAATGTGGAGTTAAGTCGCACCTACGGGCATACCTTGCGTATCGGAATTGCGGTACATACCGGGTCAGCCCGGGTCGGGAACATGGGTTCCGCAGCCCTGTTTGACTATACCGCCCTGGGTGCCAATGTGAACCTGGCTTCGCGCATGGTCAGCCTGACCCGCTATTACGGGGTGGCCCTGCTGGTCAGCGAAACCGTGGTCCCTGCCCTTGAAGAAGATTATTATTGCCTGGAAATCGACCGGGTTCAGGTGCGCGGGCTGCGTCGGGTGATCACGCTTTATACGCCGCTCAGTCCGCATCAAGCCACGGAACGGCATCTTGAATTGCGCAGTTATGAGCATGCCCGGCATTTTTACAAAACGGGCCAGTTTGCCGTCGCCCTGCGTCATTACACCCATCTGGCCGAGACCTACCCCGAGCGTACCCTATATGCCACGTACCTCAAGCGCTGCCAGCAATTGCTGGCCAACCCCCCGCAGGAATGGGACGGAGTATGGGATTACCAGCGCTGGGGAAGCTAGTGTGCGCCCCGGCGCAGCAGCACCACGGGTAGCGTTTTCAATAAGATTTTGATGTCGGTGGACAGCCGCCATTCGTCTATGTAGTTCAGATCCATCTGCATCCACTCCTCAAAGCTGATTTGATCCCGCCCGGAAATCTGCCAGGTACCCGTGATGCCGGGCAAGACGCTCAGGCGCCGCAAGTGTGAAACGCTCCTGATCCGTTCATAGTCGCTCAGAGGCAGCGGGCGCGGTCCCACCAGGCTCATATCGCCCCGGAGGACATTCAGCAACTGGGGCAATTCGTCAATGCTGCTCTGGCGCAAAAACCGTCCGACTGTGGTAATGCGGGGGTCATCCTTGATTTTGAATGCTGCGCCGTCACGCTCGTTTCTGGCCCGCAGAGTATCCTGCAACGCCTCAGCATTCTTGATCATGGTGCGAAACTTCACCAGCTTGAATACCCGACCATGATAGCCATAACGATCTTGCAGGAAAAAAACCGGACGGCCATCAGTGAGCCAGATGGCCAGGGCCGTCAGACCAAACACCGGGGCCAGCACCACCAGACTGAGGCTGGCCAGCGTCAGGTCGAACAGCCGTTTGATCAGGTAGCGCGATCCAACCTGATAGCCGGAAAAGATGACCATATCCTGATGGGTATGTCCGGCAGCATCCAGCATGGCTTCCAGCCGCACCCGCCAGATTTCCCGGGAAGCAAAATCGCCCAGCAGATACAGGATGGGAAAGCGAATGTTGACACCCAGTTCATGGGCATAATCCACCACGGCGCGAATCTTGCTGTAATTGGCCTGGATGGGCATGGCAATAACAACTTCATCAATGACATGCTTCTTGGTAAGCCAGGGTAGATCCAGAAACTTGCCCAGATAGGGCGCACCACAGTCAGTGTCCCGGCGCTCATCATCCAGGTAACCGATAACCCGATAACCCAGATAGGCATTTTCATTGATGTAGGCTGCCACGCGCCGGGCTATCGGACCACTACCGACGATCAGGAAATTACGTTGGTTATGATCGCCCACATGCAGCCGCCGCAGCACGCTGAGCGCCAATTGCCGGAGGATGAGGGTGAACAGAAAACTCGCGGGCCAGAGAATGGCAATAAAAAATGGTGTAATCAGACTGATGCGAAACATCAGTCCCAAGGCGGCGAATAATAGCGCGCCGATGGCCGTGGCCTTGAGCAGGGGCAGCAGGATTTCCCGCCAGCGGGCGGCTGGGCGCCGAGGCCGGTACAAATTCTTGTAATTGAAAATTAAAACCCAGCAGACCGCCATGGCTCCCGCACCCAGGATATTGGCCATGCTGAAACGCATTCCGAGGATCCGGCTGAGATCGAAGCCAGTTTCATACTGGCCGGCCACGGCGGCTGCCAGCAGCATTGCCAAGGCCAAAGCCAGCAGATCAGGCACTACCAGTGCATGATAGATGAAGGAATTCTTGGAATAGGTCACGGCTGCTCGTCCACAGGGTTACACCGTTTCAAGCATAGCCTATTACCGAACGCAGCGAACCTGAAGGTTACGCGGTTGCCGTTCCGGTCGTGCTGTGCCATCGGGCTACCGGTACGGCCATGCCTTACCGATCGGCTTCGATCTCGGCCTGCACCTGTTTCAATTCCCGCAGCCGGGCGCCCAGCTGGGCTTGTTCGTTGAGTGCAATTTTGGGCAGGCGCAGGGCCGATTCCAGTTGCTGAATGGCGGTTGCCGTATCGCCCATGGCATGCATATATTCGGCCTGATAAGCATAACTCTGCGCAATCTGGCCGGCCGCATCGGCAATCCGGGCCTGCCAGCGCCAGAGGCTGGGCCGGGTTTCCACGGCCTGCGCCGCCAGACCTTGCACGACCTGGCGGGCCGTGTCTATCTGCCTGGCCTGGAGCAGGGCCTCCAGATAACTTTCATGGACGGCCAGATGCTGGGGATAGAGCAGATACAGCTCGGTCAGTTGCTGCAAGGCCGGGGCTGTTCGGTGCTGCGCCTGAGCCAGCTGGGCTTCCAGCAAGCTGTATTCCACGGTGTCAGGGGCCTGCTGGCGCAATGGGGCCAGCAGCTTTTGTGCATCGGCGTAACGGCGCTGCTGCCAGGCAATCAAAATCTGGCCATAGCGCGGGCCAGACGCCCGAGGGTCGGCCGCCTGAGCTTGGTGATAGCGCCGGTTCAGCGCATCAAGGTCAGCGCTGCTGCGCACCTCCAAACGCACCCGGGCCAGGGTATAGCCCAGGCTGTCGGGATTGTCGGAGGCCGGACCCAGGCTGGCAGCCCGGGCACGGCTTTCCGTGATCCGGTTGGGGGTGACTGGATGCGTGCGCAGGAATTCCGGCAGTTCGCTGCCCGCAAAGCGACTGCGCTCCTGAAGTTTTTCAAAGAAGCTGGCCATGGCGCGTGCATCGAAGCCACTCTGGGACAGCAGCTGGATTCCCAGAAAATCGGCCTCATATTCATGCTCCCGGGTAAAATTGATCTGGTGCTGCGCCAGCCCCGCTTGTAGGGCTGCGCCTGCCGCCTGTCCCAGTTCCGGTGCCTGACGCCCCAGCAGGATGGCGGCCAGCAGTGCAGCCGTGGCGGGCAGACTGACCTGACGCGCCTGCTCCACGGCGCGGTAAAAATGTTGCTGGCTGACGTGGGCCATTTCGTGCGCCAGAACGCTGGCCAGTTCACTTTCCTGCGCTGTGGCCAGCAGCAGGCCGGCATGCACCCCTATCCAGCCATCTGGTCCGGCAAAGGCGTTGATTTGGGGTCGATCCACCCAAAAAAACTTCAGATTCGGGCCGCCGGGGGGCAGATGAGCAGCCAGTTGTGCCCCGACCTTGTTGAGGTACTGGTCCAGTTGTGGGTCATCCAGCACCAGGTCAGCCTTGCGCAAGGCCCGCATCAGTGCCAGGCCCAGCTGTTTCTCCTGTGCAGGCGGGATCACGCTGGCTGCCCGGCTGCCCAGATCGGGCAAGACAGTCTCGGGGGTGCCCAGACTGGGCACCAGCAGCAGACCCAGCAGCAGACCGCAGCCGATCATGTTCAATTTAACTGGATACGGGTGCCCCATGGTACTTTGCTTCTGCCCTTGATGAGCCATAATACCGGATAAGACGGCGCGACTTTGGGAAAGTGCCCCTGGGCATCACTGAAATACACCAGCAGATCGGGTGCCCGGTCCTGCAAGGCGACTGCCGCAAAGACCGGGCGAAAGTCGGTGCCCCCACCTCCCCGCACCGCCAGGGGCCGGAAATCCTCCCACGGCTCATAGACCCAGGGACTACCCGGCATCAGGTGCTGGTCGCAGAGATAAATGCTGACTCTGGCGCGTAGCTGGCCCTTGAGCGCGGCCAGTTCACTCATGAACTCCTGCAATTCGGAGGCACTGATGGAGCCACTGGTATCAAGCGCAACGGCCAGGTCAATCTGGGCACTGCGCAGTGAGGGCCAAAGGGCATCACCTTCGCGTCGGGAAGGGCGCAGATAGGAATAATCTTCCCGGGCAATCACGCTGAGATAGCGGGCCAGCAGCATCCGCCAGGGTAGTCTGGGCTGGAGCAGGTGTTCTACCAGACGCGCCATCGGACCACTGAGCTTGCCTGCCTGCAACGCTTGCTGGGCGGCACCGGCCAGGTGCTGCTGCCAGTGCAGATGCAGTTGCTCCTGCTCCGCCGCACTCAAGGGCGGCGGGGGCTGGCGCCCGCCGCCTGTCGGGTCAGCTTCCGCCTGGGGCTGCGGGCCGCCGGCATCCGGAGTATCGGCAGGTTGTTGTCCCGTCCTTGTCCCGCTGTCGGGGGGAGGCGGATTGTTGCCCGTGTCACGAGGCGTTTCCTGCTCATACAGGTGCTCATCCAGGGTGCAAATATCCGGGTTGTCCTGCACCGAAGGATAGATTTCCTCGGCGGTCATGCCCAGAAAGCTGGCTTCCAGCAGGGCACCGGGTGGTGGCGTCAGGCCGTCGGCCACCAGCAGCGGATTGATGGCGTAATCGCAAGCCACATCCCAGCGGTGTTTGACCCGGTGCTGGCGCCGGGCAAAATGGCCCAGGGCACAATGCAGGGCCTCATGAGCCAGCACAAACTGGGTCTGAGCCAGACTCAGCGTTTCCAGATATTCCGGGTTGTAATAGAGGGCGCGGGCATCGGTAGCCAAGGTGGCGCACCAGCGTGGGCTGGCGGCCTTCAGAGGCAGACGCAGTACCAGAGTGCCCAGAAAAGGTTTATCCAGAATCAGCCTGGCCCGGGCGGCGCAGAGTTTGGTTTCCAGTTCGGCGTGTTCAAGCATGGAGCAACACGTCCGCGACCTTTTGCGCCCACGGGTTGAACTGCGGCACGGCAAACAGGGCGTTCCCCAAGGCACGATGTAGATCCGATACCAGCATCACCCCCATTTCCCGCTGCGGGAAGCGCGCTGCATAATCCAGGATATGGCCCCAGACTTGCTGGCGCTCCGGCTGGTGCCGGACCCGCAGGGCGCGTCCGACCAGGGCCGCCGCCACCGCATATTGCAGGTCAATTTCCCGGGGGACGGGGGCAGATTCACCGCGACAGATGGCGTCCAGATCGGGGAGGTGTTCCAGATGCTGGAGGAAGGCGTGCAGTTCCAGCCCGGCAGCAGGGCCTACACAGGCTTGCAGGGCATCCAGCAACAACTGCGGATGCGCGCTGAACTTGCCCAGGGCCCGATGGGCAAACTCCCAGGAGCGCGGCGAGGGGAAGGCGACCGGATTATGAGCCGGATCAAAATCAAACAGCCGTTCGGGCCGGAAGCGCAAAAAGGCCATCAGGCGCTCATCCAGTCCGGCCTGATAGGCCCAGCTGACCCAATCATCCAGATTGACTTCCAGCTCCAGGTGCGCAAAGCGGTTGGCCAATGGGGCAGGCATGGCATAGGTGACACCACGGTCGCCCTGGCGATTGCCTGCGGCAAAAATTGCCCAGCCTGCCGGAATACGATACTCACCCAGGCGCCGATCCAGGATCAGCTGGTACGCAGCGGCCGAAACGCTGGGCGGGGCAGATGTGATTTCGTCCAGAAACAGGATACCGGTGGGGCCGTGGCGTGCGGCATCAGGCAACAGGGCCGGGACGGCCCACTCCACCTGGTTGCCGACCCGGAAAGGAATGCCGCGTAAATCCGAAGGCTCCATCTGGGCCAGACGGATATCCAGCATGGGTACGGCATGTGCGGCGGCGACCTGGGCAACCAGTTGAGATTTGCCGACTCCTGGCGGCCCCCAGATCATGACGGGGGTATGGGTGCCGTGGGCGGCGCTGCAGAATTCCTGGTCAAGCAGGGTGCGCAAATGGCTAGGACGCATATTTAACCTTGGGTAATTGCCTTGAACGTAGCGTCCATGCAAAATGGCCGCCTTTACAACCTAGAGTCAATGGGGAAACCATATGGACCACAAATCATACTACGCCACCATCACCCAGCTTGAAAAAATGGGTGCCAGCGATGAATACATTCAGGGTTGGCAAGGCGCTTACATGAATAATCCGATGCGGGAAGAAACCCGGCTCTCGCCTGCCTACGAAGCCGGCTACAACGATGCCAAGGCCGGGAATACCGCCAACGCCGGGACTCATCTCAAGGGCTAACTGCGCCACCAGCGCCGTTGCAGGGCATAAAACCAGGGCCAGAGCAACAGGCTGCTGACGACGGGCCACCAGTAATCCGGCTTGTGCGGCAACTGGCTGACCACGCTCAATACCCAAAGCAAAATCAGCCGGTACACCAGCAATAGCGCCAGAATGGCCCACACCTGCCGCCAGGGTGGCAGCTGGCGTAGCCGGGGCTGCCAGCCCAGCGTCAGATAGGCGACAAAGATCAGGCCCAGCGCATGTTGGCCCAGCAGGCTCGTGCTCAGGGCATCCAGCAGGACTCCGACCCCCAGCGCCGTCCCGACCCCTACCTGGTCGGGCCGCACCAGACACCAGAAAATCAGGGTCAGGGCCACCCAGTCCGGGCGCAAAGGCCGCAACCACTCCGGCAGTGGCATGACCGCCAGCCACAGGGCCAGCCCAAAACTCAGCAGCAGCCCCGGCCAGACCCGGATATTCACGCTGCACTGCCTTCTGCCGCTTCGACCCAGATCAGCTCGCAGGCCCCGGCGCCACTATCGTTGCGCGTCAGGGAGCTGCTCCAGTGCCAGCCATCCGCCGCCTGAACCCGTACCAGATAGCCCCGCAACCTGACCACCTCACCGACCCGAAACTGCTGCAAGGTTTCCGCAACTGCGGCATCAGCGGGGATCAGGTGCATATTGGCACTGTTCTGGACCACCTCGGCGCGTGGAATGGGCAGGTGTCGGGCTGACCAGTAATAAAATCGCCCTGACTGGGTGATGGAAAAGTGCGCCAGCACAGTCTCGTCCGACATTGGACCCCAGCCCAGAGCCAAATCCAGTGGGGATAGCTCGGCTTCCCGGCCCGAGCGGTAACCTGCACGCGACAACACCCGCGCCTCCAGCGCAAACCGGGCCAGCGGGGTCACGGTGTAATCCTTGAACATGAAATTTTCTACCCCGGATAAGGCTTCCTGCTGGGGCACGTCCGGAGCCACCACGCCTGGACCGTGGGTAATGGGCCGATACGCCAGCCAGTGCCACAGGCCCCCCAGCATCAGCAACGCGATTGCAATTTTTACCCCGGTGTGCATAGTCAGCTGCCTCAAAAGATGGTTCAATACCACCCCATTCTAGTCCAGCCAATCAGAGGAAAACTCGATGTCAGTGAAGCATCCCGTGGTCGCCGTGACCGGTTCGTCAGGCGCGGGCACCACCACCGTCAAAGTCGCTTTTGAGCATATCTTCCAACGCGAAAGTCTGTGCCCGGTCGTTGTGGAAGGCGACAGTTTCCATAGATACAATCGCGCCGAAATGAAGGCCCAGGTCGCCGAATACGCCAAGCACGGCAAGACCATCAGCCACTTTGGCCCGGAAGCCAACCATTTCGACACCCTGGAAGCCTTGTTCAAGGGTTACGGTGAAACCGGTACCGGGCAAAAGCGCTATTACCTGCACAGCGATGAAGAAGCGGCCGAACACAACAAGCGCCTGGGTACCCAGCTCAAGGCCGGGGAATTTACTCCGTGGGAAGAACTGCCTACCGGTTGCGACCTGATGTTTTATGAGGGGCTGCATGGCGGGGTCAGTGATGATGCCGTGGATGTGGCCCGTTACGTGGACCTGCTCATCGGCGTGGTGCCCGTGGTCAATCTGGAGTGGATTCAGAAAATCCACCGGGACTGTGCCCAGCGCGGCTACTCCGCCGAGGCTGTCACCGACACCATCCTGCGGCGCATGTACGACTACGTGCATTATATTACCCCGCAATTTTCCCGCACCGACATCAACTTCCAGCGGGTGCCCGTGGTGGACACCTCAAACCCCTTCATCGCCCGCGACATCCCGACTCCGGATGAAAGCCTGGTCGTGATTCGCTTCACCAACCCGGCAAAATTCGAGGTGGATTTCCCCTACCTGCTGGCCATGATCAAGGACTCGTTCATGTCGCGGCGCAACACCATCGTGGTGCCCGGCGGCAAGATGGGCTTTGCGATGGAAATCATCCTGACCCCCATCATCTACAACATGATCCGCAAATCCCGCGCCGCCCGCACAACCGGCTAGCCGCGCCTACAGAACCAGGAGCCTTTATGGCCGGTGCATTCAAATCAGAGGTTGCTGCACGGTTGACCCAGAACCTACGCCAAAGCCCTGGACCTTTCCTGCTGGCGGTGGGCATGCCCGTCGTCGGCCTGTTTCTGGCGGCATTCATCTGGTTTTTTTGCCGCATTGAAGTCGGTGCCGGTGAAATCGCCCTCCTGATTCGCAAGACCGGCAGCGAATTGCCTCCGGGCCAGATTCTGGCTCTGGAACCGGGGCAAAAGGGCATCCAGCTGGAAGTCCTGGCGGAAGGCCGCTATTTTTACAATCCCTACACTTGGGATTGGGAATTTGGGGTCATCACCGACATTCCCTCCGGTCAATTGGGAGTCAAGACCCGCTTGTATGGCAATGCGCTGCCCCCCGGCCGGATTCTGGCCGGCGAGGGTCAGAAGGGCATCCTGGCCGAGGTGCTGCGTCCGGGAAAATACCGCATCAATCCTTACGCCTATCAGGTGGAAACCTTTCCAGCTTCTTCGGTGCCACCCGGTTCCGTGGGCGTCCTGACCAGCCTGACGGGCGAAGATGTGCTCAATGGTACCATCCCCGAAAATCAACGTAATACCTTTCTGGCCAGCCAGACGCAAAAAGGTGTCCAGCCGCAGGTGCTTGACCCCGGCACGTACTACCTGAATCCTTATGTCAGCAATGTGACCCTGGTCAACCTGCAGAGTCAACGCTTTGAAATGAGCGGTGAAGACGTGATCGGCTTTTTGACCCTGGATGGTTTTGAAGTGCAGGTCGAGGGCACTGTGGAATTTGCCATCGCCCGCGACAAGGCCGCCATGTTGACCCACCGCGTGGGTGACATGGAAGACGTGCTGCGCAAGATTATCCTGCCTCGGGCACGCGGTTTCAGCCGCATCGAGGGCAGCAAACACTCGGCGGTGGCCTTCATCGTCGGAGAGACCCGGCAACTGTTTCAGAACAATCTGGAAACACACCTGAAAAAGGAATCCGAGACCTGGGGCGTGATGATCAAGAGCGTCCTGGTGCGGAACATCCGCCCACCCGATCAGGTGGCCAGCGTGATTCGGGAACGTGAAGTGGCCGTACAGACGGCCCGCAAATACGAGCAACAAATCGAGCAGGCCCGTTCCAAGGCTGAACTGACCAAGCAGGAAATGCTGGCGGTGCAAAGTCAGGAAAAGGTCGCTGCCGAAACCGCCCGGATCCGGGCAGTCATTCAAGCCGAGCAATCTCAGGCCGTACGTCTGACCGCAGCCCAGCGCGAACTGGAAGTGGCCGAAATCGAAGTGCAGGCAGCCCAGGCCCAGGCCCAGGCCATCCTGGCCCGGGCGGAAGGCGAACGCGCCGTGATTCAGGCCCACAGCGAAGCCCAGGCTGCGGTACGGGGCGCTGAAGTCGCAGCCCTGGGGGGTGGGCTGAATCTGGCCCGCTGGCTGTTATATGGCAAGCTGGCGCCCCGGATTGAAACCATCCTGAGCGATGAACGCGACGGGCTGGGTGTGTTGCTGCGCGAATATCTTCCCTCCTCCAAGGAGTCCCGCTGATGGACACGTTGTTGCAACGCCTGGGCACTTATCGCTGGCTTCTGACGGGCTTGGGCGGGCTGCTACTCCTGTGGCTGGCCTGGCTGTGGTTTTTTTGCCGGTTTTACGTCCCCGCCGGTTATATGGCCATCGTGATTGCCAAAACCGGCACCCCGCTTCCGCCGGGTCAGATTCTGGCCCAACCGGGCCAGCAGGGCATCCAGGAAGCGGTCCTGGGTGAGGGTCGGCATTTCCTGGACCCCATTTTTTACCGCTACGAGCTGGCACCGCTATTGACCATTGGGCCAGGCAAGGTCGGCGTTGTCACGGCCAAGGTCGGCACCGACCTGCCCAGTGGGGAGTTTCTGGCCGCACCCGGACAAAAAGGCATTTGGCGCGAAGTGCTCGGTCCGGGCAGTTATCGCCTGAATCCTTATGGTTATCAGGTGGAAGTAACCAATGCCGTCAGCATTCCCATTGGTTATGTGGGGGTGTTGACCAGCCTGGCTGGCGTGCAAGCCCCGGCGGGCGAATTTGCCAAGCCGGGTCAGAAGGGCGTGCGCAAGGACATCCTGCAACCCGGTTTGTACTACCTCAACCCCAAAGCCTATCAGTGTGACGTCCTCGAAGTCGGGGTCAATCAGATTTCGCTGTTGGGCAGCAAAGGCGCCCAGGTGATCACCAAGACCCAGATTGTCACCCAGAATGCCGCCATGGACGAGCTGCAAAAACAGGTATTGAACGAGCAAACCGAGCGGCGCAACAGCTATCTGGCCCAGCGGGCGCTCAACAGTTCCGTCAGCGCCCAGCGCAATGTGGAACAGGAATTGGTTGCTGCTGCCCCGGCTGTAATGCCAGAAGCCGATCGTGATGATTGGGGTCGATCTTCGGCCAAGGACGCCCCCAAGAAGGAGCGTAAACGGGAGGAGCCGCGCCGGCAACTGGCTGAGGGGCGGCTGGCGGACAAGCCTGCACCCGCCTTGAACCTGAATCAGCTGGTGGAATTTCCTTCGCGCGATGGCTTTGAAATCAGCCTGGACATGAGTGTGGAATTTGAGCTGCTCCCCGAGCGCATCGCGGCGTTGTACCAGAACTATGGGGACTTGCCTGCCGTGGTGGACAACATCATCCTGCCGCAAATCCTCTCGGTCTCGCGGCTCAAGGGTTCTGCATACCGCGCCAATGATTTCATCATTGGTGAAGGTCGGGAGAAATTCCAGGCCGACATGACCGAAGCCCTGCGCCACATTCTGGCCGATAAGGCCATCGTCGTACACAATGCCCTCATCCGCCACGTCAACGTGCCGATGCAGATTCTGGAACCCATCCAGCAGGCCAGTGTGGCGGTGGAGATTGACCTGACCAACAAGGAAAAGCAGAATACTGCGAAAAAACTCGCCCTCCTGAATTCCGAACTGGGCCTGATTGCCCGTCAACGCGAACAAGTTGGTCAGGAAACCGAAAAGCTCAAGGCCGAAATCAACGCCGACCAGGAACGCCAAGTCGCTGCCCTGGCGGCCAATGCTGCGCGTCAGGTGGCTGAAGTTGCTCAAAAGACTGCGCAACTGCATGCCCAGAAAACCCAGATTCTGGGGGCAGCTCAGGCCAAGGCCAGCACGCTGGTTGAAGGTGAACGGGCACGTAATCTGGCCAGGCAGGTTCAGGCCTTTGGTGGCGACCCGGTCAGTCTGACCCAGTGGCAATTTGCCCAGGCCTTGAATCCACAGGTACGGGTCAACCTGTTCCACGCCGGTGCCGGAACCCTGTGGACGGACTTGAATCAGGCCCGCAGTGGCCAGTTGCTGGGGCCAGCCCTGTGGGAAGCGGCCCAACAGCCAGCGGCATCCACCCCCGCTGGCACCGCCCCGCCTGCGGCTGAAGCGGCGAAGTAAGCCATGCGGTACTACGGCTTTGCTGGAAGCACCTTGACAGCCAACGCCAGCGCCTCAACGGGAGGGCATGTTCCGCGCCCGGATCAACGTGGTTCAACTTGTTGAAGTTCAAAATGTCCCCCTGCATCCGGCCAGCCTGCTGCCGGGCTGGCTGGGTGTCCAGCGGCTGCGTAACCTGGCAGCGTGATAGTGTTTCCTGAAGGCTGGACCCTGGAACTGCTCGTCCTGCTCTGGGGCGTGGCGGTAGTGGCAGGCTGGGTGGATGCCATCGCCGGCGGCGGCGGCCTATTGACGGTACCTGCGCTGTTTCTGACCGGTTTAAGCCCCGTTGAGGTCTTGGCCACCAACAAGGTGCAGGGCAGTTGTGGCGCCTTGGTCGCAACTTGGCGCTACACCCGGCTGGGTTTGCTGTATCCCCGGCAACACCTCCCGGCCACCCTGCTGGCCTTCGGGGGCGGCTTGGCGGGGGCTTACAGCGTCCAGATTCTCAACCCCCGCCTGCTGGAAACCATCATCCCCCTGCTGTTGATCCTGCTGGCCCTTTACTGGCTGCTCGCTCCCGGCCTGAGACAAAGCACCCGGCGGCCTGCCCGCTTGAGCGGGTGGGGCTTTACCCTGTTGGTGGGTGGCGGGGTCGGTTTTTACGATGGCTTTTTTGGTCCCGGCGCGGGTTCCTTCTATGCCCTGGGCTTTGTCCTGCTGCTGGGCTATCCACTGACCGAGGCCACTGGCGGGACCAAATTGCTGAATCTCTCCAGCAATCTGGCCGCCTTGCTGACCTTTGCCCTTGCCGGGCAGGTCTGGTGGGGCTTAGGTCTGCTCCTGGGCCTGGGCCAGGCCCTGGGGAGCTATCTGGGTGCGCAGATGGTCGGTCGTCATGGCGTCCGGCTGGTGCGGCCCCTGTTAGTCGTCGTCTCACTGGGTATTTCCCTGAAACTGCTTTTGGGGCACTGAGGCACGCCAACGCGCTTGGGTGCGCACAAGACAGCCTGACGGGCAGGACCGATAAGAACGCTCACCCCAGACGCCGCAAAAACACCTGCATTTCTTTCTCGGCCTGCTTGTCGCCCTTGCGGGCGGCGACGGCAATTCCGTCCTGATAGGCCTGCCTGGCCGCCGCTGTGGCGCCGCTGGCCGCCAATGCCTGGGCGTAGATTTTCCAGGCTGCGGAATAGTCCGGCTGGTGCTGTAAGGCGGCTGCCAGATGAGGTATGGCGCGCAGATAGTCGCCCTGCTGCCAGTAGGCAGTGCCCAGACTGAAGCGCAACAGGGCATTATCCTGCCCTGTTGCGAGCAGGGCTTCCAGGGCCTCGGGCCGCATGGTCTAGTGCTGACCTTGCTTGGCCGTCAGGGTCCGCAGGCGCAACCCCAACAGGCGGATGAAGCCGGTAGCGTCTTTCTGGTCGTAGGCCCCGGCATCGTCTTCAAAAGTCGCAATTCTGGCGTCAAACAGGCTCTGGGCCGAACGCCGTCCCACCACGCTCACCTGGCCTTTGTACAGCTTCACGCGCACGCTCCCGCTGACCTGGGCCTGGGAAGCATCGATCATCTGTTGCAGCAAACGTCGTTCCGGACTCCACCAGTAGCCGTTATAAATCAGGCTGGCATAGCGCGGCATCAGCTCGTCTTTCAGATGTGCCACTTCCCGGTCCAGGGTCAGCGATTCCAGCGCCCGGTGCGCCTTGAGCAAAATCGTCCCGCCCGGTGTTTCATAACAACCCCGGGATTTGATCCCGACATAGCGATTTTCCACCAGATCCAGCCGTCCCACCCCATGCGCACCTCCCACCTGGTTCAGGTGCGCCAGGGCCTGAGCCGGACTGTAGGCCATCCCGTCAATGGCGCAAAGATCGCCACTGGCAAACTCCAGCGTCAGATACTGCGGGGTATCGGGGGCCTGTTCCGGCGCACAGGTCCAACGCCACATGGTGGCCTCCGGCTCCTGCCAGGGGTCTTCCAGCTGGCCCCCCTCGTAGGAAATGTGGAGCAAGTTGGCATCCATTGAATAAGGCGATCCACCCCCGGTGCGTTTCTTGAAATCCACCGGAATGCCATGCTGGTCGGCATAGGCCAGCAGGGTCTCGCGCGAAGTCAGCGTCCACTCCCGCCACGGCGCAATGATGCGGATCGCCGGGTTCAGGGCGTAAGCCCCCAGCTCAAAGCGTACCTGATCATTACCCTTGCCGGTAGCGCCGTGGGCAATGGCATCCGCGCCGGTCGCAGCGGCAATCTCCACCAGCCGTCGGGCAATCAGGGGCCGGGCAATCGAAGTGCCCAACAGATATTCCCCTTCATACAGGGTGTTGGCCCTAAACATCGGGAAGACATAATCCCGGACAAAAGCTTCACGCAAATCCTCAATGTAGATTTCCCGAACCCCCAGGGCTTGCGCCTTGGCCCGGGCGGGTTCAAGCTCCTCACCCTGGCCGATGTCGGCCGTGAAGGTGACGATTTCACAGTGATAATGCTCCTGCAACCAGCGCAAGATCACTGAGGTATCCAGCCCACCGGAATAGGCGAGGACGACTTTGCTAACGTTATGACTCATGACACCTACCGAACTTGAAAAATTGGCCCAGGATCTGAAAGCGGCGGCTCAGGCGCAGGGCTTTCAGCAATTGGGCATCAGCCCCGTGACCCTGGGCGCGACTGAACAACGCCTCTGGGAATGGCTGGCCCAAGGCCATCACGGGGATATGGATTATATGGCCAAACACGGCAGCAAGCGTACCCGCCCGGCGGAATTGCTCCCCGGTACCCTGCGAGTACTCAGTGCCCGGATGGACTACTGGCCCGTAGCAGCCGACCCGCTGAGCGTGCTGGATACGCCCCGGCAAGCCTACGTGGCCCGCTACGCCCTGGGCCGGGATTATCACAAGCTGCTGCGCAGACGGCTGCAAAACCTGCTGACCTGGCTACAGGTCCAGGTTCCGGGCGCTATGGGCCGGGTCTATTGCGATAGTGCCCCGGTCATGGAAAAGCCGCTGGCTGCCCAGGCCGGGCTGGGCTGGATGGGCAAGCATACCAACCTGATTCATCGCCAGGCAGGCTCCTGGTTTTTTCTGGGCGAGATCTATACCGATATCCCGCTGCCGGTTGACCAGCCTGTCTCCAGCCACTGCGGTTCCTGCACCCGCTGCCTCCGCATCTGTCCGACTCAGGCCATCCTTGCGCCTTATCAGCTGGATGCCCGACGGTGTATTGCCTATCTGACCATCGAGCTGCACGGGGCCATTCCGGTCGAATTGCGCCCCTTGATCGGCAACCGGATTTATGGCTGCGATGATTGCCAACTGGTCTGCCCGTGGAATCGTTATGCCCAATACAGCCGGGAAGCTGATTTTCAGCCCCGTCAGCATCTGGATCAGGCTCAGTTGCTGGCACTTTGGGCCTGGGACGCAGCAACTTTCAACCAGCGTCTGCAAGGCTCGCCAATCCTGCGTCTGGGCTACGAACGCTGGCTGCGCAATCTGGCCGTCGCCCTGGGCAATGCGCCACCTGACCCCGCGATTTTAGCGGCATTGCAAACCCGGCATACCCATCCTGCCGCGCTGGTCCGGGAGCATGTGGCCTGGGCCGTGGCCCGACACGCCGCTGCCCTGCGTCAGGAAGGTCACGTCACGGACATGGACTGACTTCCGGATGTCACCCGGAGCGATAGTCATGCACATGGCAGGCATCAGCCTTCAGAGCGCTTTTGTGCAACAACGCACTCACTACACAGCCCATACAGGATGATCTCGTGATCCTCGACCATGAACCCGGCGGGTGCCAGTTTATCCAGATTGCCCGGACAGGTTGTCATGTCAAACACACGTGCGCAGTTCCGGCACTGAAAATAATGATGATGCACCGGATTCCGGTGCGAGGCTGCCAACTCGTACCGGGGATTCTGCCCTGGCAGTCGTACCGGCCGGATCGTGCCCACTGCCTGTAGCGCCTTGATATGTCGGTACACCGTTGCAACCGACAGGTGCGGCACGCAGCATGCGGCACGCGCCAGGATTTCCTGGGCGAGCAATGGGCGGTCTGCATGGGCGATCGCATCCAGGATCGCTGCCTGTTGACGCGTTTTTCGTTCCATTCTGGATGCCTGACAAGCCTGAGGGAAGACTGGAATATGATTGTGCCGCAGCCTTGTTGATAATACACTATCAATAACGACGCTGCGCAATTTGTTGACATTGAGGACACTGACAACCCATGCCGCTGATATTCGAGATTATCATTGCCTGTTTGCTGGGAGGGCTACTCAGCTTGCTGGCCGCAGCCTTGGTGTTGTTTGGCCTGTCGAAGCAATGGCTGATTTATGCGGTCAGCTTCTCTACGGGCGTGCTCCTGGCCACTTCCATGCTCCACCTGCTCCCGGAGGCCCTGACTGCCGGCCTGACGCCAGATGAAGTATTCCCTGTCCTGCTCGCCGGCGTTCTGGGCTTTTTTGCGCTGGAAAAATTCGCAATCTGGCGCCATGCACACCATCATGCCGAGCACGGCGCCAATGGTAGTCACGGGGGGGGGGCTGGGCACCCGCATGTCGGTTCAGGTGTGGTCAGCATCCTGATTGGCGACGGGTTTCACAATTTTATCGATGGGCTGCTGATTGCCGCTGCATTTCTCACGGACCCGGCACTCGGCTGGACTACAACTTTCGCAGTCATCGCCCATGAGATTCCCCAGGAGGCTGGAGATTTCGCCATCCTGCTGACCGCCGGGTGGGGACGCATGCGTGCCCTGACATGGAACGGCCTCTCCAGTCTGGCCTCAGTGGTGGGAGGCGTGACGGGTTACATCGCGCTGGAACACACCCAGGCGTGGATTCCCTATATTGTCACCCTGGCTGCGGCCAGCTTCCTCTACGTTGCAATTGCCGATCTGTTGCCACGGCTCAAACTGGAGTGGCAAGGGCTTGGCTGGCATATTCTGCTGCTTGCTGCCGGTATTGCCCTCTCCATGCTTTAGATGCCACGTTGGAATGCCTCCATGAACGCACTGTTTCTGCTCACCGTCAGGTTAACGGGATGTTGGAAGAACAGGCGCTCAGTCAGCCTGACATCGGGGGAGGAGGGCGACGTCTACCCTGGTATGGGTCGCCAAACGACCCGGCCGATGTAACGTGCTATCATGCTGACTGCGTGCCCATCCGGCCCAGTGTCTTGGGGCTTGCAGAATCGGCCTGTGGCCCCGGCGTTTTTTCTTGCGATTCAAATGTCATGAGTATATTGGTTGATGCAGATACCCGCGTGATTTGTCAAGGGTTTACCGGTAAACAAGGCACGTTTCATTCTGAACAGGCCCTGGCCTATGGCACGCAACTGGTCGGCGGCGTTACCCCCGGCAAAGGCGGTAGCACTCACCTGGGCTTGCCGGTTTTTGATACGGTGGCGGCGGCTGTTGCGGCAACGGGTGCAACAGCGAGCATGATCTACGTCCCGGCAGCCGGAGCGGCCGATGCCATCCTGGAAGCCGTGGATGCAGGGATTCAGGTGATTGCCTGCATTACCGAAGGCATCCCGGTCCAGGACATGTTGCAAGTGCGCGCGGTGCTGGCTGACAGCCCGGCGCGGCTCATCGGCCCCAACTGTCCGGGGTTGATCACGCCGGGGGGCTGCAAGATGGGCATCATGCCCGGCTTTATCCACCAGCCTGGCTGCATCGGGATTATTTCCCGCTCCGGTACCCTGACTTACGAAGCCGTCTGGCAGACGACCCAGGTGGGTCTGGGCCAGAGCACCTGCATCGGAATTGGCGGTGACCCGGTGGGCGGGATGGATTTTGTGGACTGCCTGCGTCTGTTTGCCCAAGACGCGCAAACGGAAGGTGTACTGCTGGTAGGCGAGATCGGCGGGGTCGGCGAAGAGGCTGCTGCCGCCTATATCGCTGCCGAGTTTCACAAGCCGGTGGTGGCCTACATTGCGGGGGCCACGGCGCCGGCAGGCAAACGCATGGGCCATGCCGGTGCCATCATCAGCGGGGGCAAGGGTACGGCAGCG
>CAYNNN010000011.1:0-34544 GCA_964398665.1 uncultured Gammaproteobacteria bacterium
CACCCCGACGAAAGCGGCAAAGTTGCTCACAGTTTCGACCTGCTGGCGTTGCAGTTTCTGCGGGCTGATGGCAAGCAGGGTTTCTTCCTGGTCAGCCACGCCTTCGCGCAAACGCTCGACGATCTGTGCATGTTGCATTTCTGTCAGGCTTTGCGCCAATGTGGCCAGATGCAGGTTGACCTCATGGGCTTCGTTAAACTGCGGGTAGCCGTCCAGCAAGTCCACAAATGCCGCCAGCTTGTCACGGGGAATGGAACCTTCCGTTTTCAGGGCTGAAGCCAAATCCTGAAACACACGGGTGTACTTCGGCAGTTGTTGCTGTTGGTGCCATTGCTGAATTTCAGCACCAAAGCCATCCAGTTGCGCCTGCTGTTCCGTGCTGAAACTGGCCATTTGCTTGAGTTCCAGGGCGTAGTCCTTGCCCAGGTTACGGTAGGCGTTTTGCAGGGTTTCAGGGCTGTAGCTACAGGCGCTTAGCGCCAACAGGGTTAAAAGCAGAAAAAGGTATCGCATGGTTTCGTCCTCGGTTGTTAGAAACAGTGACCATGCTAAAACGCCGTGGGGTAGGCATCTGTTGTAGAAATGTTGGTACTTTGTAACTTACCAGCGCAACACGAACTGCGCCCCGCCCAGCGGCGAACGCCCCACTGTCGCGCTGCCCTGATGCATCCGCATGACCTGCCGGACAATCGCCAGCCCCAGCCCATAGCCGCCGGAACGCCGGTCGCGGCTGGCGTCCACGCGGGTAAAGGGATCGAAAATGCTGGCGTAATGTTCCTCCGGGATACCACAGCCGTCATCTTCCACCCGCAATTCGTAGCCATTGCCCTGCAGCCCGAAGCTCACGCAGATGTGCTGGCTGGCGTAGCGGCAGGCGTTTTGCAACAGGTTATGCAGGGCGTGTGCCATCAGCCGCGCATCCATGATGCTAACCGGCGTGTTAGGCAATTGCCCGTAGACCGTAGTGATGCTGATACTGCCGCAATCCTGCTGGCTGCGGCGGATTTGTCCTTCCAGCCATTCGCGTAACACCAGCGGCGACCGACTGAGAGTAGTGTGCTGCCGATCCATACGGGCATAGGCGAGCAGATCGGTCAGCATCGTTTCCAGTTCGTCAATGTCGGTGTTCATGGCTTGCAGATGGCGCTCACGATCGGTGTCGGTGCGGGCATTGCCCAGCATTTCCAGGCTGAAACGCAGGCGCGACACCGGGGTGCGCAATTCGTGCGACACCGCATTGGTCAGGGTCTGGTGCGACATGACCAGTTGCTCGATGCGCCGCGCCATGCTGTTGAAGGCTTCCAGAATGCTTTTGACGAAAGAGTAGCGGGAAACCGCAATGCGGGTGGCCAGATTGCCGTGGCCGAAGCCTTCCGCCGCCTGGCGGAGTTTGCGCAAATCCTGCCACAAGGGGCGCAACCACAGCCAGATGGCGGTTCCCAGCAGCAAGGCCAGCAGGGCAATCACGAAATAGATGGCGTTATCCAACGCCCACGGCACTTCGATCTTGCCGATTTGCAGCGCCTGATCACTCTCCAGCAGGCGCTTGAAGGCGTATTCCAGATTGTCATGGCGGAAGCGCAGGGCTATTTCCCCGGCCTTGAGCAGCGCCAACTGCTTATCATCCAGCAACTGGCTGTCCTGCACCGCCTGTAGGCTCAGCAAGCGGATGGGAATGCCGAAGTGTTTAGCATTTTCCGTCACTACCGCTACCCACTGTGCGCGGGGGACGGCTACCAGCCGCTTTTCGATCAGCGCCAGCGGCCCGACCAGAAAATCCCTGTCCCGCTCGCTCAGGGTGGATTCAAGCTGTAAACACCAAGCCATGCCTTGCAGGTGCGAGGGGTGATAGCTGAATTCGGCCTGGTCGCGCCTGGTAGTGACGGATTTCCCTGCCTGCAGCCGTTGCTGTTCAGGGTGAGACAAATCCGTTGCAGTAATGGGTTGCAAGGAAACTTCGTGGCGGAACAGGGCCTGGATGTCCGACAGATGCTGCTGGCGTTGTGCGGCATCCAGGCCGTGCATTTCGTTGTCCAGCAAGGTGATGATGCCGCCAAGTTGCTGTTCGCGCATGGCTTCCAGCGTGCCGTTAAACAGGTAGTTGACTACCCCGTTGGCATTCAGCATGAAACCGGCCACGACCACCAACAGCAGCAGGAACAGGGAGAGGAACAAGCGGCTCATGTCAGGAACAGATACCCCTGGTTGCGGACAGTTTTGATGAAGCGCGGTTGCGCCGGGTTATCCCCCAGTAGCTTGCGCAGGCGAGCGATGCGGATGTCAACCGAGCGGTCCAGCCCGTCGTAGTCGATGCCCGACAAGCCGTTGAGGATGGCATCGCGGCTCAGGATCGTGCCCGCCTGACTCGCCAGCAGGTGCAACAGGTCGAATTCCTGCGTGGTCAGGGTCAGTGGCTGCCCAGCCAGCATTACCGTCCGGCTGGGCGCATCTATGCTTAATTCCCCATAACGCAAAGGTGGGCTGATTTTCGCCTGCTGCTTTTCCTGACGACGCAACAGGTTGTGGATGCGCGCCAGCAATACGCGCGGCTTGACGGGCTTGATCACGTAGTCGTCCGCGCCCAGTTCCAGGCCCAGTACGTGGTCAATGTCCTCATCCCGTGCGGTCAGCATCAAGATGGGCTTGGCGTAGGACGGACGCACCAGACGGCATACCGCCATGCCATCCAGCCCCGGCAGCATCACATCCAGCACCACCAGATCCGGCTGTTCGGCAGGGATACGGCGGGCGGCGGCATCCCCGCGCCCTTCCACCGCGACACGGAAGCCTTCCTGTTGCAAATACTCCTGCATCAGGGCCGCCAGCCGGACATCATCCTCGACCAGCAGCAGTGTGGGGGAATCATTGGCGTGCATCGGCATGTCTGGGCTGGTTTCCATCACGAACAAAGAGTTTCAGCATAAGCAGGGTGGGGGCAAAAGTCCGCAGGTTTTTTGTTATGGATTTGTAATGCCAAGCCCCAACGACTCCTCCACCTAAACTGCCTGCGCAACAACTTGATGGGGATAACCATGCGCCGTTCTCGCTATGCCCCTTACCTGCAAACCCTGCTATTGGCGTTGCCGACTCTGCCACCCTGCGGCACACGTTCCGCATTGCCAGCCTGTCAAAAACCTTCCTCCCAACGGCAGAATCAATGCCGCCAGTTCCTTGCCCTCCACCTACCGTAGATCATGGCAAGTTGGTGGGCAAGCGGTATTATTGAGCACGCTACCCGCGCCAAGGAACACTGATGCAAGCTGACCGCAAACAAATCGTCCAGACCACGTTCGACACCGTAGCCAGCGGCTATGACCACCCTGCCATGGCGTTTTTCCCGACCACGGCTGAACGGATGCTCCACCATCTGCAATTGGCCCCGACCACGCATCTGCTGGATGTTTGCACGGGCACAGGCATGGTGGCGTTGCGTGCAGCCGCCGCCTTGCCAGCAGGACAGGTCACCGGCATTGATTTTTCCAGCGGCATGCTGGCACAGGCCCGCAGCAAGGCACAACAGCAACACCTGAACAACGTCCATTTCCAGCAGATGGACATGGAAGCACTGACCTTTGCCGACCAGCAGTTCGACGCAGCAAGCTGTAGTTTTGGCCTGTTTTTCATTGATGCCATGGAACAATGCCTGCGCCAGATCGCCACCAAGGTCAAACCAGGCGGCAAGGTGGCCATCAGCACCTTTAAGGTGGATGCGTTTGAACCAATGACATCCCTGTTCCTGCGGCGCATGGAAGCGCTGGGCAAGCAGACGCGGGAAGCCTCCTGGAAGCGCATTGCCAATGAACCTGCCTTGCGGGCGCTATTGGCTGCGGCGGGGCTGGCAGAGGTGCAGATTTTCCACGAACCGCTGCGCTATCCGCTGAGGGCGCAGGATTGGTGGAATATCGTCTGGAACGCAGGCTACCGTGGTTACCTGCAACAGCTTTCTGCGGAAGAACTGGGCGATTTTCAGACGCAGCATCTGGCGGAAGTGGAAGCACTGTGCGCCAACGGCCACTCGCTTGAGGTTGGGGTCCTCATCGCAGTCGGGCGCGTCACACCCTGACCAGTCGGAGGGGGAATGGTGGAGGGAGGTTCCTGACATAACGCTGTCAGAAACAATGTGTACACTGCGCACTCCCCTCACAACCGAACCCCCCAGGAGAAACACCGTGGACACAAGCAAACTCAACCCCGTCGGCTGGTTTGAAATCTATGTGCAGGACATGCCCCGCGCCAAAGCCTTCTACGAAGCCATGCTCGACACCACCCTGACCCATCTGCCCACATCTAGCCCGGAAAGCTGGCCTGAGCTGGAAATGTGGACTTTCCCCATGCCGGAAGATTGCTCCACCCAACTTTACGGTGCAGCCGGTTCACTGGTGAAAATGGCAGGTTGCCCCTCCGGCGGCAACAGCACGCTGGTGTATTTCAAGTGCGAAGACTGTGCGGTGGAAACCGCCCGCGCCGCTGCCAACGGTGGCGGCATTTTCAAGGACAAAATGTCCATCGGCGAACACGGCTTCATCGCGTTGGTGACTGACACCGAAGGCAATGTGGTCGGTCTGCACTCGATGAAGTAAAGCAAACCCCATGCGCCGTGCTGACCGCTTGTTCCCGATTGTGCAAATCTTGCGCAACAAGCGGCTGGGCACGGCGCGTGAGCTTACGCATGGTGGTACGCTTCACTGCTGAGGGGCGCAATATCCTGTTTGGCGACCGTTTCAAGCAAGTATCGGGGCAAACTGTGCAGCAGCGCACCATCACCCCTGCCGAACAAGCTGCGTTGCTGGCGGAACATTTTGGCCTGGCTCCGGGATGAAGCGCGTGCGGTGGCACCCCAGTCTTTGCTAGCGCCATTCAGCAAGAACTGGGAATTTTTGTTGTATACACAACTATTCTGTGCTACAGTTGCGCATGTTTGAACGCTGCCTTTACTTCAACCTCAACGCCCTGACGCGCAAGGTCAATAAAATCTGGGACCAGGCCTTTCAGGAAGTTGGGCTATCGCCTGCGCACGCCTACCTGTTGCGGGTGGTGCTGGCAAATCCTGGCATCACCCAGCAGGGGATTGTCACCGAGTTGAAGCTGGAAAAGTCCACCGTTGCCCGCTTCGTCGAAGCGCTGGAGGATAAAGGCTACCTGATGCGCAACAAGTCAGGCCGGGAGCAGTTCGTGTTCCCGACTGATGCAGCAAAGGCGATCGCCGCTCAACTGGAACAGCAGGGTAACGCCCTCTACCGGGAGATGGCCGAAAGCCTGGGCAAGGATGCCCTGATTCGGCTAGTCGGTGATCTGCGTAACACCGGCAGCAAACTGTAGGGGTGTTTTTTTGTGTTAATAGTTGCATATACAACATAGGAGCATCGTCATGACAACCGAACTTCACTGGCTTACCTGGAGCATTCTGCTGACCGCCCTGCTCTGGGTTCCCTACATTCTCAACCGAATGATGGAAGGCGGTTTTGTGGAAACCGTACTGCGCGACCCGGAAGGCCGCACGGCTACGGAAGTCGGCTGGGCGCGACGGCTGATGGCCGCGCACGGCAACGCTGTGGAAAATCTGATGGTGTTCGCCCCGCTGGTACTGATCGCCCATGTCGTCGGAATCAGCACGGCGCTGACACAAACAGCCGCCATGCTGTATTTCTTTTCGCGGCTGGCGCACGCTGTGGTGTTTACCCTGGGGATGCCCGCGATCGTGCGCATCCTGGCCTTTTTCGGCGGCTTCATCGCGCAGATGCTCATGGTGGCCATCCTGCTTGGCTGGCTAGCGTAAGGAGCAGCCGGATGCAACAGTATCCCGCTGTGATTACCGGGGCAGAAGTGCCGGACGACCCCGCTGCTCCGCTGGCGGCATTGATCAATTTCTACCGCGCCTTCAACCAGCGGGATATGCCGCTCATGGAAGACAACTGGCTATCAACCACGGAAGCCTCCATGTCCAACCCGCTGGGTGGCGTCAAACGAGGTTGGGACCAGATCCAGCCGGTTTATGCGCATATTTTTCATGGGGCCGCCCGCGTGTATGTCGAATATTTTGACTTCAGCATCCACCTGGCAGAAGGCATGTTTTGCGCGGTCGGGCGCGAACGCGGCCACTTTCGGGTTGCGGACACGGAAATTCCCCTGGCAATTCGGACTTCGCGCATCTACCAGCGTATTAACGGGCAATGGAAACAGTTGCACCACCACGGTTCCATGGATGACCCTGCCCTGCTGCAAACCTATCAAACGGCAGTATTAGGGCAAAGGAGAGATCAATGAGCAAGCGTCTTGGTAAGGTTGCCGTGGTAACAGGCATGGGCGATAGTTTGGTGTAATTCCAACCCCAGCTCAATCCTGACGGTGTTGGCTCGCCTTGCTACCGTTCGACACTGGCCGCAATATAATGTGCAGAGACATAGAGAGCAGAGAGTTCGTCAATGCCAGTTAGCAACCGTCGAAGAAAAAAACCTAAACGGGGACAAAGAGGATATCAACAAACCAAGCCAAGCGAAATGGTTTTTATGAAGCATCCGTTTTCCACCCTGCCACGAGAGGCCGCTCTCAAGGGGCTGGTTGAGGTCGGTAAAACTCATCAGGATAAATTTCCTAGTCAGCTAGGGTCGCTCGAATCCATCCTGCATTCTGTTGACCCACTGCTAACGATTTCAATGCTTACAACATACGGCCTTATGGGTGACGTCGATGACAGCGGGCATGTCAGTTCAGGATACAAAGGGGAGGAGTTCAATCAGTCGCATGTCGAGTTAGCTCAGGCTTTATCCCTGCGGGCTCCATTTGCAGAGCGTTTGCGAGAATTCCCGAAGCCCGACACTATCCAACAGTTATTCGATCTACTGCCAGAAGTGGGTCAAGCCTACAGCCGGAGGCGGCTTGTACATCTGCAAGAGGAGCGATCCGACGAAAACAGGGCGGTTGCATTGATTCAGGAAGAATTACGCCTTCACACCCAGACAGTGCGCAATTGGGGTTATCTCAGCCGAGTCGCTGGAATCGCAAAGCGCCTCTGCGCTCCAATCGACGACTTATTCCATACGACAGCCGGCATTCGGGCAACAACAGTGATTGATCTTTTCACTCACCTGATCAGGCGGCATGAGCAGCTCGTCAATGGGCGAATTAAGAAGCTCGCTCCAGCATTCCGCGCGACCACAATTGCTGGAATGCTTGACGCCTACTACAAGGCCCATCCGCATCTGGATGGCTCCGCTGCCGAGATGCTCACCTTTGCTATGGAACAGGGAATCACGCTGGATCAAACGAAATACATGCTGCTGTCTCATTCGGATTTGTCCCTTGATGATATCTATACGTTTGATGTCGAAATTCTGGCATCCGAAACAGGTATCGATGCGCCGTCAATAGCATCAGCGTTGGATCGGTTGAGCCTTGGATTCGGCGATCTGGCTGAGAGTAATCCGGAACACTTTTTCTTGACGAACCCGGTCTGGACGAAACCTGTCATCAAGTTAGCGGGCGGTAAGTATTTCTGCGCGATTCCGCAAGCGTTCTTCTCCTTCGTGTTCCCGATCCTGGCGGAGTTGCTTGGTGGCGATGATTCTGCGGCAGCGCGGTACGCAAAGCAGCGGGCAGAATTTCTTGAGTCTGACATCCGCGAATTGTTCGGCAAGGCGTTCCCAGACTGCGAGATTAGTTCGGGATATAAGTGGAGGGATGGGCCAGACGAGTATGAGAACGATCTCATGGTAAGAGTCGATTCCCATCTGATCTTAGTTGAAGCTAAGTCGCATGCAGTTTCCTGGCCTGCATTGCGCGGAGCACCAGATCGTGCACGCAGACACGTCAAGGAGATGTTGCTCGACCCATCTACCCAATCATTGCGACTAGCTAATCGCGTCGAACAAGCACTTGCCGATAACGGTAAGAGGGAGTTCCTTCTTCCCGACTTTCCAGTGTCCTTGGACCAGGTGCGCACAGTGCTGCGTTTGTCCGTCACTCTTGAGGACTTCGCCACCCTTCAAACCACGCTCCATCATGCCAAAAAGGCAAGCTGGATTCCCACCGGCCACCCCGTCGCACCGTGTATTTTGTTGGCCGATCTGGAGGTGGTATTCGACATCCTCGAATCGACGCCACACAAAATCCACTACATTAAGCGGCGTGCAGATCTAGAGGCACATTTTGACTACAAGGGCGATGAATTAGATCTGCTGGGATTCTATCTATTATCAGGTTTTAACCTCGGCGAAGCTGAGTATTCCGGCCATCACTCCCTATTGATCGGGATGTCGGAACGCATCGATCAGTATTACATTGCACTTGAAAAGGATGTTGTTACAAGTAAGCCTGTGCCGAAGATGACTCGCTGGTGGAAGGACATTTGCGCCAAGATCGAGACACGTGACATCCATCAATGGTCAGATGTTACGAATGTACTGCTTAACGTATCTTACGAAGATCAGGAAACGATCGTTAAGAAGTTCAAGCAGATCGCTAAAAATGTTCGTAAAAATTGGCGTTCGCCTGGCCATAACTGCGCCGTCGTCATGGTCCCGCATAAAAAGCGAGCTGATGCGCTGGTTGTCGTTGCGTTCAAAGAGCGAAATAAGGACAGTCGCTATACCCGCATGGAGAACGTTGCGGCAGAGATTTTCGAGAGTTCCCATGTGGAGCGTTGCCTAGTAATTGGGATCAACATTGACAAGATGCACTACCCTTATTCATTGATTACAATCTTCTTTAAAGGGAACATGGATGCTTCCCCCGGCAGCAAGGAAGACAATGCAGAGTCATAGGAAGGTTTTTTTGACCATGTTGGGTGTGGACAAGGGTTACGATGTGGCCGAGTTTGTTGTAGCCATGCGCGCCGCGAAGGTGGTGCCGCATGTGGCGCAGAAAGAGCCAAAGGCAGCGCCATCGACGGACGTACGACCTGGCATGTCGGCCACCAGCAGCTTTTGAAGATCCGCAAGCGGACCGAAGAAATCTTCGGTTGGCGATTGTCGGCGGTGCGGAGCCCGCCCAGCGAGCGCCGAAAGGTGGGGAACCCCCCGGTTGGGGCCGAAAAACCGGTTGAAAGCCGGTTTCCAAGCCCGGCAAGGCGTGCATGCGATTTTCAACAACCTATTAAGGGGAAAGTCAAAACATCTAAACAAAATATATTAAAAATAATTAGTTGTTCTGGAGATATATGTATGGCGCAGCAGTTCGATACGCTCAGTGAGCGACTGACACAGTTCATTCGGGAACAGAAAATCTATTTTGCGGGCAGAGCGTTGGCCGAGGGACGGGTGAATCTGTCGCCCAAGGGCATGGATTCACTGCGGGTGCTGGATGCTACTACCATCGCTTAGCTGAATGTGACCGGCAGTGGCAACGAAACTGCCGCGCATGTGCAGGAAAACGGTCGCATGACATTGATGTTCTCTGCTAACGAGCTACACCATGTCACCACTGGTACTGGCTCATGGCCCTAACGTCCGCACCGTTAATTCCGGCCCTAATAACCCTGCTGGGTAAGCCAGATCTTCAATGTCAGGACGCGCAGATACAAATCCAGCTCCTGTTGCGCCCAGTGTGCCAGCGAGCGCTGCCAGGGGTCAACCCCCAGCAGGTCGCGCAACAGTTCGCGCTGCAAGGCAGTGGGGTCTGCCCATAATTCCGCCACCACCGGGCTGTGCGGCACATAATGGGCAAAGTTTGGCCAGGAACCTCGGGTCATCAGGCCGGTCTGGCGGTGTTGGCCTGTCAGGCGGCGCCGCACCTTGGCCCCCAAGGCATACGCCAAACGCTGGCCCGGACCCGCGTGCAGGGGGGCATCGTCGTTATTGTTGGCAATGGCACGCGCTGCAGGCGGCGTCAACCGGGCGACCGCCTGACGAAATACCTGAGCATTGAGCTTGAAGCGGGGCGGCAGGCTGCCATAGAACGCCAGCAACTCATTGTCCACCATCATGGGGTCCCAAGGCTGGGTGCGCAGCAAATACAACCGCCCCATGGCATCGGCCTCACGCGCCAACGGACGGATGCGTAAATCTTCAACGGCAGCGAGCTGTTGGGCATAGGCGGCGCGCAAGGCAGCCGGGATGCGGCTTAGGCTACGGGCCTGCACAGCGGCCTGCCAAGTCGGGGCAACGGCGCGATGGGGCTGATAAAACGCCGGGGCAAATGGCGCCAGGCGTTCCAGGGGCAACGTCTTCCCGGCCCATTGCCAGGGACGACAGTTATACGCCAGCCCCTTGTAAAGATAGTCGGTATAACAACCCGTCAGCAGCCGGTCTGCTCCCAGGGCCTGCAGTTGCGGCGCAAAACCCTGATAGTGGGCGTCCTTGATGGACCAACAACCGCCGGTAACTCGCACACTTTCCCAGGCCCCCTGGCCGTAATGCTCAAACGCCCGGGTCAGCACCTGATGCGGGGCACCGACCGCAGCAGCGATCTGACCTGCGACGCGCACTTCGGCATTGATGCCGTCACCAAAGGTCAGCGTCTGGACGCTGGCAGGTTGGGCGGCGGTGTAAAGCAAGGCACGGGAGTCAGCGCCACCACTGAGCAGCAGGCCGATGTGCGGCTCGGGCCCCTGGCCACGTCTGGCCCCGCAGTGCTGGAGGGCAGCAGCATAGCGTTCTGCCCAGCTTGCGGCACTCCCGCCAGTTGCCACCGGATCAGGCTGCCAATATGTCTGGGCCTGCGGCAGGGCAGTCAGATCAGTGGCGTCGTAGCAATAATGGGTAGCCGGTTCCAGTTGCCGGATGCTGCGGTAATGGGTGTAGGGCTGGGTTGCGGTGCCTGTGGCGAGCGCCTCGGCCAAGGTGACTTCGTCCAGCGCCACTGACTGCCCCTGGGCCCGCAACTGCGCGGCCAGAACATCAGGATGACTGCTCAGGCTGCAAGGCGCGGTGGTGGCTGCATATAGCGGGTAAACCCCCATGCGATCCGTCCAGAGGTGCAACTGCCGCTGCTGGGGAACCCAAAGCAGCACGCAAGCCGGACCATTGAGCCAGGTACCCAGGGTATGGGGCCGGGTCAGCCAGCGTTGCAGCACCAGCCGGCTGGCCAGCCCGCCTGTGTAGGGCAAATCAACGGCGTCTGTCCAGGCGCCCGCATCCAGCACCAGCCGTCCTGCCACCAGCACCTGTACCCCTGAAGCCGGGTCGTGGGCTGGTGCCCACAGGCTGGCCGGGTCAAAGCGCACCAGGCCGAGTTGCAGGTTGCCCCAAGCCAGCGGGTAAGCCTGGACCTGCGGGACAAAACGCAAGGCTTCGGCCCAGTCGATCTGTAAGCGGGGTGCCAGCAGCAAGCCACTCACGGATACTCCAGCCAGACTTCAACCCGGCGATTCTCCTGCAAACGTACGCCGTCCGGGGTGGGTACGCGCGGGTGCGTCTTGCCATAGTGCGCGCTGCTGAGGGTGGTCGCCGGCACGCCACCGGCGCGGAGCGCTTGCTGGATCACTTCGACCCGGCGCGCTGACAGGGCATCGTTGTAAGTCAGACTCCCGGCCAGATCGGTATGACCTTGCAGCCGGATGTGCCGGGCGGGCCGGGCCTGGAGATCCTGCAACAACTGCTGCAAGGTCGCCTGACCATCGGGCGTCAGCTGGGTCTGATCCAGCTCAAAATACAGCAAGCGCTGCTGAGCGTGTGTGGCAGCCGTCTGGGGTCGGGGGGTCTGATAACAGGTGCCCGGCACGGCCAGGGCCTGCTCCAGTCGGCACAGGGCCAGTGCCAGACCGTTGCGACAGGCGGCTACATCGTGGGGCTGAAGGTTTTCTTCCTGTTGCTCCATCCAGCAGTCAAACAATACCTGAGCCTGCGCAGTGAGCTTGGGCAGACGCTGTGCGGCCTGCCGGGCCAGAAGCTGCATCAGCTGCTGCCGCGCCAGGCTCAGGTCGGCCAGTGCATAGGCCGGCAACTGGCGTGCTTCCAGGGCTTCCGGCGCCACGGGTTCACCCCGTTCCACCGCCAGGGCACGTGCGCTGAAGCACTGCGCCGAGGCGAAATCACTCACGTGGTCCTCCCACTTGGCGTAATAGCGATAACCTTCGGCCAGATAATACGCAAAACTCAAGCCTTCCGGGCCATCAAACCAGAAGTCGGGGTAGCGTTGAGTGGAATGCCACTCGTTGGATGGCAGCATCACTGCCGCAGGCAGGGGCGTGCGGCTGTAGTGGGACGCCGGTGGTGCCTCGACCGACTCGCTGGCCAGCGCTGCTGGCCCCAGGCTCAGGGCCAGCAGCCAGGCCGGGCTAGAACAGGGTATAGATAAATGGTGCAACAGCGGAGCCCTGACTCAAGACCAGCAAGGCGCCCAGCAGCAGCAACGCCAGAATGATCGGCGCCAGCCAGTATTTTTTACGTTCCCGCATGAACGCCCACAGGTCCTGGATCAATTCAAACATCAGAAGGGTTTCTCCATGCTGTTGGGGGAGGGGGTACGACTGGGGATGCGATAACTGGGGGCATCGGGTTCCAGCCGCCGCCGCATTGGGTCGCGGGCCAGGAGCCGCATGCCCCAGCCCATCGGTACGAAAAGCAGGAAGAACACGATGCCCAGAATCAGCGGGTTCATCACCCGGCTCATCAGCAGGCCAAAGCGCATCCAGCCCCGATAGACCGGGTTCAGGGTCTGGGGTGCCAGCAAGGCCCACACGGCAAAGACCCCGGCTACCAGCCACGGCCACAGCGGCCAGTGCGCCACCCCCAGCAGCAGGGGGAAAGCCAGGCCAAACAGCCCGGCGATAATCCCGGCCATGGTGTAGCCAAAATGCCGTAGCCCACTACGGTCCAGTTCGGGGATGGCGTGTGTCATGCGCGTCAGTCCAGCTCATATTCCTGGCGCCAGTCACCTTTTTCCTGCCAGGCGGGTTGCGCCGTTTTCGCCAGCAGGCAGTTTTCCAGTACCAGGTAATCCATTTCGGTGCGCATGAAGCAGCGGTAGGCATCTTCCGGTGAATAAACAATAGGTTCTCCCCGCACGTTGAACGAGGTGTTCACCAGTACCGGGCACCCGGTGCGGGTGGAAAAAGCCTCAAGCAAGGCCGCGAAGGCAGGGTTGGTTTCCGGGTGTACGGTCTGAATCCGGGCCGAGTAATCCACATGGGTGATGGCCGGGAGGGTGGAACGTGGCACATTGAGCTTGTCTATCCCGAACAAGGCCTGTTGCTCAGGTGTCATGGCGATACGCAGGTGGGGCTGAACATCCGCGACGATGAGCATGTAGGGGCTGGGCCGATCCAGCTCGAAATACTGACTGACCTGGTCGGCCAGCACCACGGGTGCAAATGGCCTGAACGACTCCCGGTACTTTATTTTCAGGTTCATCACCGACTGCATCTTGCGGCTGCGGGCATCACCGATGATGGAGCGTCCACCCAGGGCACGCGGGCCAAATTCCATACGCCCATGCAGCCAGCCGATGACATTTTCTTCGGCCAGCAGGCGCGCAACCTCCGTGGCCAGCGCGGCATCGTCCAGCACGACATACTGCGCCCCGACCCGATCCAGATAGGTCCGTACTGCCTCAGTACTGAAACGCGGCCCCAGATACGCGCCTTGCATGGCATCCGGCAGTACGGGTGTGCGGGGTTGCTGATAGTGCTGGTGCCAGCAGGCCAGGGCTGCCCCCAGAGCACCACCGGCATCACCAGCGGCAGGCTGAATCCAGATGTCCTTGAAAGGCCCCTCGCGTAGCAGGCGGCCATTGGCCACGCAGTTCAGGGCTACGCCCCCGGCCATGCACAAATAATCGGCGCCGGTTTCCCGCTGCAGGGTGCGACTGAGGCGCAGCATGACCTCTTCGGTAACAACCTGAATTGAGCGGGCGATGTCCATCTCGCGCTGGGTAAGTCTGGCTTCCGGTTTCCGGGGGGGGCCATCGAACAAGGCATCAAAATGCCGGTTGGTCATGGTCAACCCCGTGGCATAATTGAAGTAGCGCATGTTCAGACGAAATGTACCATCCTCCTTGAGATCAAGGAGATGTTCATAAATTTGTGTCACATAGCGGGGTTCGCCGTAGGGCGCCAGGCCCATGAGCTTGTACTCCCCGGAATTGACCTTGAATCCGGTAAAGTAGGTCATGGCCGAGTACAACAGCCCCAGCGAGTGAGGGAAATCAATTTCCCACAGTGGCGTCAGCTGATTGTGCTCACCCAACCAGGCAGTTGTGGTCGCCCACTCGCCCACCCCGTCCACACACAGGACTGCCGCCTTGGCATAGGGAGCGGGGAAGAACGCCGAGGCTGCATGGGATTGATGATGCTCCGAGAAGCGTAGCGGTGGCAACTGCTTGACCTTGCAACCTGCCAGGGCAGCCAGTTCCCGTTTCAGCACGGTCTTGAGAAATAATTTCTCCTTCAACCAGACCGGCATCGCAGTCAGAAAGGAGCGGAAACCGTGCGGGGCATAGGCCAGATAGGTTTCCAGCAGGCGCTCGAATTTGACCAGCGGCTTATCGTAGAACACGACCGCTTCCAGGTCGGTGAGGCGTATCCCGGCCTCGGCCAGGCAGGCCTGGATGGCCTGGGCTGGAAAACGGGCATCATGCTTTTTGCGCGAGAGGCGCTCTTCCTGCACGGCCGCAACAATGCGCCCCGAATGCAGCAAAGCCGCAGCGCTATCATGGTAATAAGCAGAAATACCCAGGATGTACATAGTAACCGGCTGACCCTCACGCACCTGCCAAGAATAGCAGCTTGCGTTCAAAACGCCAGCCTGTCGGCTATGCGCCCGGAATTTTCAATTGCCAGCGCCAGGCGTCGGCGCACATGGTGGCCAGGTCGCGCTGGGCCTGCCAGCCCAGCAGGGTCCGGGCCCGGCTGGCATCCGCATAACAGCAGGCCACGTCGCCGGGGCGGCGCGGCGCGATGCGGTACGGGATGGTTCTTTGGCTGGCCTGCTCGAAGGCGTGCAGGGCTTCCCGGACGCTATAACCCCTTCCAGTACCAAGATTGACGGTCAGCAGGCCGGGTTGGCGTTCCAGATGGCGCAGGGCGGCGATATGGCCTTCAACCAGATCCATGACGTGAATATAATCCCGCACCCCGGTGCCATCGGGTGTAGGGTAATCGTTGCCATAGATGTTCAGCCAGGGCCGCTGGCCGGTGGCAACCTGCGCAATGTAAGGCATGAGGTTGTTGGGCGCGCCTCTGGGCAGTTCGCCAATCAGGCCGCTGGGATGGGCACCGACCGGATTGAAATAACGCAGCAACCCTATCCCCCAGTCCAGCTGGGCCTGGCTTAAATCGCGCAGGATTTCTTCCACCATGAATTTGCTGCGGCCATAAGGGTTGGTTACCTGGCCCACAGGGTCGGTTTCGACGATGGGCAGGTGTTGCGGGTCGCCATAAACGGCTGCCGATGAGCTGAAAATCAGTCGCTGCACCCCCTGTGTCTGCATGGCCTGGCAGAGGGCCAGGCTACCGGTGACATTGTTGTCATAATAAGCCAATGGTTGCGCCACGGACTCCGGGATGGATTTCAGCCCGGCAAAGTGGATCACCCCGCTGATGGCATGCTCGGCCAGAATCTGGCGCACCAGGGCCATATCACGGATGTCGGCCTGATAAAAGGGCAGCTCCAGGCCGGTGAGCTGATGCAGGCGCGGCAGCACATCAGCCTGGCTATTACTGAGGTTGTCCAGAATCACAGGCTGATAACCGCAGGCAGCCAGGGCCACAACCATATGGGAACCGATATAGCCCATCCCGCCCGTCACCAGAATTGCAGCGGCGTTCATTCCACGATCTCCAGCCCTTTGATGGCGAATTTTTGCCGTACCGCGAGGATTTTGATTTGCACGATATCACCCTTGTAGTTATGGATGTTGACCGGCACGCGGGTAATGCCCTTGTTCACTGTCACACCTTGCAGGACGCGGCGGCTGGCCTCGACCAGATTGCGCACTTCGTCGTACTGGTTGATGGTGATCAGCAGATCGGCTTCGGTGCGGGAATCGTTGTGGGGGCTATCATCGTAGAGATACAGGGTCAAAAAACTGGGCGGGTCCTGTTCCCAGTGCGAGATGTACAGCTTCCACTGCCGGACGTCGCGGGTGTCATTGTAGGCCGTCGGGTAATAGGGAATGTGGGTGACGACATCGCCCTGCTCAAACATGCGGCGCATGAAAAATAGGCCGGTATCAAAGGGCTTGAATAATTCCTCCGGGTCAGCCTCGCCGTCATCGTCGGTATCGCTGGCTGTCCAGTCATCCGCATGAACCGGAGTCAGGCCCAGGGCCAGGCAGAGGACCAGAGAGCCGGGGGATAAGCGCCAACACCACATGAGTTACTCCACAAGAACAGCTTGGATGGGGCTACAGCTTATCATGCCGGAACAAATCGGCTATGCTTGCCCCACCTGATACACACCCGGAGAAACTCCATGTCTGCCTTTTCCGATCCCGCTGACAGTCCAGAATTTCAGCAACATGCCGTAGCCGACCCGGCCAATGCCACCCGTTTGTTTGCCGCACTGCCGGAACAGCCGGGGGTACTGGCCGAACTCAAAGGTAAACATATCCTTTCGATAGCCCATTTCAGCCCTGACCTGGTACGGGCCTTGCTGCGCCAGGCTGCCGCCTACGAGGCCGGGATATTGCAGGGTTCCAGTGTGGCCACCTGCAAGGTGCTGGGCGGGATTTTTCTCGATGGCAGCCGCCATGACATCCACCTGCCCTTCATTCGCGGTTTTCACTGTCTGGGTGGGCATTTCATTGATTTGGGCGCGCCAGCGGAAGACATTCTGCGTGCTCGGCGGGATTTGGCCGAGATATCGGCCCTGGCCAATGGGTACAGCGATATTGCGGTGGCCAGTACGGCACATGCCGATTTGTTTGCGGAAATCCTGCCGGCGATTCGGGTGCCGCTCATCAACGCCGGAAATGGGGATGATGAGGCCCCGGTACAGGCGTTGACGGACCTGTATACCCTGGCCAAGTGGCGGCCCAGCCTGTTGCAGGTGCCGGCACCTGCCCAGGATCGGCTACGCATCGGGATTTTCGGAACCCCCGGCAATACCGCCACCCTGCGCAGCCTGCTATCGGGTCTGGCGCTATTCCCGCAGATGGTGGAACGGGTGATTCTGCTGGATCGCAGCCCGACCCCCTGTAGTCCGGGACAGCGTGAAGCGTTGGAGCGGGCCGGCTTGAAACTGTTCCATATCAACGAGCTATACCCCAATGAAACCGTGATGGGTGGCTTGAGCCGGATCGTGCCGGAGCTGGATGTCATTTACAGTCATCTGAAGCAGCAGCACGCCGTCAGCCGCATGGACATGCTGGAATTCAAGCGCCTGTTCGGTCCCAACCTGATGTTGCTCAGCCCGCAGCGCCAACTGCCCGACTTCAGCTCCCTGGTGAACAATTCCCCACATAACGGGTTCTTTACCCAGGCCAGATCGGCCGTGTTCGTCCTGATGGCCCTGCTGGGGGCCGTGCTGGCCTGAGCGTCCGGGGCGGTTTGCGCCGCTGGGGATCCTTCAGTAAACTGCGCTGCGTGGCGGTTAAGACTGAGGTGAACGCAATGGTTGGCAAACAAGGCTGGACGGGTCTGGTCGGGCTGTTGGTCGCGCATCTGGCCAGCGCTGCGCCGGGGCCGGCGCCCGAGCAGCGCCTGTATGGCTATGAGCAGGCCCCCGAGGTCGGTACGGCACCTGCGGCTGCCGGGCGCGAAGTGCGTCCGACCGGTTATTACGTCGGTCCGGCAGGCGATGACATTTATCAAATCGGGGCCGGTGATGTGCTGGAAATCGAAGTCTTCGGCGTGCCGGATCTGGCGCGGGTGGCGCGAGTCAATGCCCGGGGCATGATCAAATATCCGCTGGTGGGGGTATTCAAGGCCCAGGGTCTGACCAGCGAACAGGTGGAGCAGCACATTACCGAAACTCTGGAAAAGAGCTATCTGGAAGGGCCTCAGGTCAGTGTGTTTGTCAAGGAATACGCCAGCCAGTACACCCTGGAGGGCCATGTCCGGCGCCCCGGTGTATATGCCTTGCAAGGCCAGACGACCCTGTTGCAGGCCGTTGCGCAGGCGGGCGGACTGGAAGACCTGGCAGAGCGGGACAATATCGTGATTTTTCGGCGTCTTCCCGACAGCAAATATGAAGAACTCGTTCTGGATTATGATAAAATTCGGTCTGGTGAGAGCGAGGACGTGGCCCTGCAAAGCGGCGATGTCATCGTGATCGACAAATCCCTGCTGAAAGCGGCCCGCAATCAATTCTTACGCATGATCAGCTTCGGCACCATCAGTCCTTGAGGAATTGTAATGAGTGAATCCACGCATGCCCTGGCGGCCGTACCGCCCCAGGGAGGTGCCTTGGCGCCCCGGCCTGCCGGTGGCGCCCTGGCCTTGCCGGAGTGGGCACCGGATGCTCAGGAAAACGAGCCTGTTGAAGGTGTTGACCTGCTACGCCTGCTCAAGGTGGCTTGGCGGCGCAAGTGGCTGGTGCTCAGCGTATTGATCCTGGCCGTCGTCACGACCACCCTGATCAGCTCGCTGATTACTCCGGTTTATCGTTCCACGCTCCTGTTACAGATTGATTATACGCCACCCAAGCTGCTGACCTTTGGCGAAGCGGCGCGTGCAGAACCCCTGTATCGGGGCAAGAATGACTTTTATGAAACCCAGTACCAGATCCTGCAAAGCCGCAGCCTGGCCAAACGGGTAGTGGAACACATGAACCTGGGCCAGAACCCGATGTTCATGTTGCAACGGCCCAGCCCCTGGGAACAATGGGTGCGTCAGCCGCTCCAGAGACTGTGGACCGGGACGGCCCCGGTGGCAGGCGAAGTCAGGCCGCCGGCCTTGACGCCCCAGCAGCTCAATGATCAGGCGGTGGGCCGTTTCCTGGCCAGCCTGAGTGTCATGCCGGTCAAGGATAGCCGTCTGGTACGACTTGGTTTCAGCAGCTTCGATCGGCAACTGTCGGCCAATATCCTGAACACGCTGGCACAGGTGTTCATGAATCTGGAAGTGGATCGACGTTATGAGGCCTCGGCCTTCACCCGCAATTTTTTGAAAGAGCAGATTGAGGAGACCAAGCGCAAGTTGCAGGTTGCTGAGACCAAACTCACGCAATATGCGCGGAGTCAGGAAATCGTCAATGTGGAAACCAAGGATGGTACGGTTCATGCCCAGAAATTTGCAGCCATGAGTGCCGCACTGCTGGAGGCGGAACGAGCGCGGATTCAGGCTGAAACCGATTACCGCACCCTGATGGGTGATCAGGGTCAGGGCCATACGGCCATCCTGGATAATACCGTGATTCAGAAATTGAAGGAAACCCGGGCGGGGCTGGAAGCGGAGTATCAGCAAAACCGCAAGATTTTCAAGCCGGCCTACCCGAAGATGTTGCAGTTGCAGGAGCAGATCGCCGAGCTGGACCAACAGATTGCCCGCGAAGTACGGAACGTGCGGGAAGCGGCCCGAACCCGCTACGAAGCCGCTCGCCAACAAGAGCAGTCCCTGCGCAGCCGGGTGGCGGCCTTGCAGGAGGATGTCCTGAAGGTGCAGGACAATCGGGCAACCTATGAAATACTGAAGCGGGATGTAGATAGCAATCGGGCCCTGTACGACAACCTGTTGCAGCGGGCCAAGGAAGCCGAACTGGCCAATAATCTGGAATTGAACCAGATTTCGGTAGTGGATGCGGCAGAGTCGGGTGGCCAGATCAAGCCGGACACCCAGGGCAACCTGCAACTGGCGTTATTGCTGGGCCTGGTCGGTGGCCTGGGGCTGGCATTCCTGTTTGAGCATCTGGATGATACAGTGCAATCGCCCGAAGAGCTGGAAAAGCGGGCGGGTATCTCGGCGTTGGGTGTGGTACCCATTGCCAAGGCTGAAAAAGGCAGTTCTCCGGCCTTGCTGATCAAGGATCAGCCCCGCTCCGGTTTTGCCGAGGCGCTGCGGTCCATTCGTACCGCCCTGATGTATTCCACGGCTCAAGGTGCGCCCAAATTGTTGCATCTGACCAGCACCTCGCCTGGTGAAGGCAAAAGCACGTGCGCTGCCAGTCTGGCGGCGGCCTTCGCCCAGACCGGCGGGGCCGTGCTGCTGATTGATGCGGATCTGCGCAAGCCGTCCCTGCATAAAATCCTGAGCGTCAGTAATGAAGTGGGGTTGACCGACTATCTGACCGGCGACGCCCGGCCCGCCGATATCTCGCGTGCATGCGCGATGCCCAACGTTTTTGTCATTCCGGCAGGAACCTTGCCCCCCAACCCGGCAGAACTGCTGGCTGGCCCCAAATTTCTGGATTTGCTGCGCACGGCGGAGTCGCGTTTTGCCCACGTCATTATCGACGGCCCACCGGTACTGGGTCTGGCAGATGCCCTGATTCTGGCCAATCTGGTGCGCAATACCGTCATGGTGGTAGAGGCCCAGGTGACCCGGCCCAAACAATTACGTGGTGCCATCAAACGCCTGCGCAGTGCCAATGCCCATCTTGTCGGCGGCATATTGACCAAGCTGCGCCGTAGTGCCCGTCCGGGACAGGGTACGGATTATAGCTACCACTACAACTACCAGACACCCTATGGGGCGTCTGCGGCCGAAGTGAAGCAGTTCCCGGTCAATCCAGTGGCTTAACTTCGGCGTATCCGTCATGCAGGCAGAAATCGAGCTGGCGTTAGGCTGCTATCGCAATCCGATCCAGCACAGCGACTTACTCCGACCCCAGGCTCCGCTGCCCATTCAACCCGGCGTGATGCTGGAGTTGGCTACGGGTAAGGGTCTGGAAGATTACCCAGAAACCCAACGGGCTGAAATCAGCCAGGCGGCACTGTTTTTTGTCCGCCAGGTTTTTTTGGCGCCGGGTAGCGACCATTACCGGGTGCTGGGTCTGCGCCCTGGTGACGACCCTGACCTGATCAAGCGGCACTACCGGCTCCTCATGCGCCTGTTCCACCCGGACCGTGATACCAGCGATGAAGGCTGGGGCGAACTGTACGCGGCCCGGTTGAATCAGGCCTATACCGTGTTGAGTGATCCGGTGGCCCGTGCCCATTACGATCGTCAGCAGCGGCCCGTACCGGCCTTGCCACCGACTCCCAGGCCACAGTGGCGGGTGCAGCCGGAACGGGAGGCACGTCAAATTGCTCCGGTCGTGGCGCTGTTGCTGCCGGACACCCCAACCAAGGCGCTGGCTTGGTTGTGGCTGGCTGCGTTGTTGCTCATCGGCTGGTTTTATCTGACTCAAGTGCAGCCCCTGACGGGTGTTGAACAGATGACGTCCACAACAGCATCGGCGCCTGTGCCGGCCCCTGTTTTGGAAACGCGATGGTATCTGGCCGAGACTCAATCTGAGCCCGTGGTCATACCCAACACCACCCCTGTGCCCGTACGGACCGAGCCTGCAGCAGTCCCCGAGCTTCGGCGCAAACCGGTGCCCGTGGTGCAGGCCGAAGTACCGCCTGTGTTACCCAGGTTGCCGCGCCCGGTGGAAGCGGGGGGAGCAGCCCAGCCTGATCCGGTGCGTCAGTCCCGCCCGGTGACCACCACCGCGCAGGCCACCGAACCTGTGCCCGCGTCATACCTGCCGCGGCTGGTGGCTGAAACGCGCGCCCTGCCCGTAGCGGAACCCGTCACTCAAATTGCACAACCCATTGAACCGGTTGTGGCGCTTGTCCAAGCCCGGCCGACACCTGTGGTATCCGAACCGGTCCGGCTCCCGGTGCAGGAGCCGGTGGTACAGCCGGTAGCCGCCCCTGAAATCGTTCCGGTGCAGGCAAGCCCCCCCCCGGCCATTGAGACTGCGGCCATCGAGACCTTGCTGACCCAGTTGCAGGCAGCCTACACGGCCGGAGATGCCCGGCGTCTGGCCGGCCTCTTTGCCCCGAATGGCCGCGCCCAGCGGGCACTGGGTCCGCGTGAGATCGAGCGTAGTTATCGAGCCCTGTTTGCTGACGCGGAAGACCCGGTGCTGGATTTTGGTGCCCTGCAGTGGCAGAAACAGGGTGATTACGCGCGAGGGAGTGGTCCCCTGCGGGTAACCACGGAAGACCATGCCATTCAGGAAGGTCGGGTAGTGCTTGAGTTGCGCCGCCAACCGGACGGACGCCTGTTGCTGACCGGGTTTTATCATTTTTAGATGAAACACCTGCTCTGGCTGGTCGGCATGCTGACCGTGGCCTGCTGGTTGGCCTGGCGAGCGCTGGTTCTGGCCATGCAGCCGCCGACCACCTTTGTTCCGGCAGAGGGTTTGCCCGAGGCTGCACCAGCCCTGCAAGCCCGGTTGCAGGCCCAGCCCACTGATGCCAGGGCACTCGTCCGGTGGGCCTTGTTGTCCGGGCAGCCGGCAGACCGGCTACGTCGGCTGGAACTGGCCGCAGGTCTGGCGCCCGCCCAGCCCCAGGTTCAGCAGGCGCTGGCAGAGGCCTGGCTGGCGCAAGACCGGCTGGATCTGGCCTTGCAGGCCTGGTTGCGCCTGTTGCAGGGACGGCCCCAGGTGGAAGCCCTGCTCTTCCCCCGGCTGTTGCAGGTGCTGGAAACACCGGCCCAGCGCGCCGTGTTCTGGGCGCAATTACCTCAATCCCTGCCTGACTGGTGGCCACGGTTTGCGAGTTATGTTGCCCGGCAAACTCAGTCTCTGGAGGCGTTGGGGGCCTTGGTGCAGTTTTACCGCCTGCGTGCGCCACCGCCGCCGGCAGTGCAGCAGGCGGTGCTGGCGCGGCTGGAACAGGACGCGCCGTACCCCTATTACTACGCCACCTGGCTGGAATTGCTGTCGGAAACCGAGCGCCGCCAGGTGCGGTATCTGTACGACGGTCATTTTACCCAGCCGCTAACCGGCGTTGGATTTGGCTGGCGGCCTGCCGTGCGTGCCGGAGTCACGGTTGAACGTTTTGCCGCCCCAGCGCCGGTTCAGGGACAAGCAGTACGGGTGCAATTGACGGCAGCCGCGCAGCCCGGCGCTTTGCTCAGTCAGCCCCTGATGCTGAGGCCAGGGCGTTATCGCCTGGAGGGGCAGGTGCGGTTGCGTGAGTTGTATGGACAGGGTGGAGTGGAGTGGCGCTTGATCTGTGCGCAGCCGCCTGGACGGGCGCCGCTGGCTACCGGGCCGATCTGGTTTGGTGAGTGGCCTGCCTGGCAGAATTTTGCACTGGATTTCAAAGTTGGCGTAGAATGTCAGCGGCCTTTGCTGCAATTGGCGCTCAGGGCTGCAGGCCAGACGACAGTGTCCCCTCGGGGCGAGTTGTGGTTACATCGGTTGAATTTACAACGTGTAGGGGGTTGAGATGCATCAGTGGATTTATGGGGTTGCAGCAACGTTGCTGCTGATGGCGGGTGGTGCGGCGGCCCAGGAGGCCAAGCCGGTGGCAGATGTCAAAAGCTTCACCGGCCTGGTGATGGCGGATCAGGGGACTGAACGCCAGGCCGCCCAGGTCAACATGCCTTTGCGGGAAGGCGACCGGATTTTGACCGGAACCGGGGCAGGTGCAGCGATCAGTTACCGCGAAGGCTGCGATATTGAGGTGAAGGAAAATTCCATTTTCACCGTCACCGTGCCCAGCGTCTGTGGGGGCGGGGTGCTGGCCCTGGAACAGTTCACCGTCAGCCCGATTGCAGCCAGCGGTGCGGTGGCCTTCAAGAGTGCCTTGATACCGTTAGGTGCCGCAGGGGCTGCGGCGGCTGTGGTTGCCGTCAGTGACGACAAGCCCGCCAGCGAACAATAAGCCTGGTATTGGCCGGGACGGTGCGCCCAACCGCTCGTGACCCGGTACGTGCGTAGTTGCGGGCCGGTGGGTGCGCTACTGGCTGGCCTGCTGTTGTTTGCGCCCCTCTTTTACGGCGCCAACCGGCCTATCCCGCTGCTGTTACTCCAATGGGGCAGCCTGGTGCTGGCTGGGTTGCTGGTGCTGGGCGCAGGTCGGCTGCACACTTACCCGCCGCTGTTGCGGCTGGGTCTGGCGCTCCTGACCTTATTGCCCCTGCTGTATCTAATTCCCTTACCTTACGCACTGTGGGTGCTCCTGCCTGGCCACGCGGGGTACGGTGCCGTGCTGGCCGAGGTCGGCGGGGCTGGCGGCTGGCGCCCGGCCTCGCTGTTGCCGCCCGCTACGGAACTGGCCTGGCTCAGTCTGGGAGCACCGCTTGTGGTGCTCTGGGCCGTACTGAGCCTGTCTGCGGCGCAAGTGCAACGCCTGGTGGTGTTGGTATGTCTGAGCGCGGGCCTGCAGGCGGCCTGGGTACTGGTGCAGTTTGGTGGGCCGGCGCCTGTCAACCAGATGTATAGCGGCAGCTATGCCAATCGGAATCATCTGGCCGGATTTTTGAACCTCTGCCTGCCCGTACTGCTGGCTGCACTGGTCGCGAGCCTGGGGACCGGCCACGAACGTGTGCCCTGGCGTGTCCGGCTGCTGGGTGTTGCCAGTCCGCGCGGAGCCGTCTTGGTATTCAGTGCCGCCTTGGGCTTGCTGTTGATCCTGGGCGTGGTTTTTAGCCAGTCGCGTGCCGGCATCGGGCTGATGCTGCTGGGGGTGGCTCTGAGCTTCCTGGTGCTGGTGCCGCGCATCGGTGGGCTACGGGCTTCCTGGGGGGTAGGCAGCGTGTTGATCATCGCGCTGGGCTGCGCCTTGGCGATTGGTCTGACGCCGATTTTGCAGCGCTTTGCCGGGCAGGAACTGATCCAGGATGGGCGGTGGATATTGTTTCGCAGTACCGTGCAGGGTATCCAGGCGTTTTTCCCGCTGGGTAGCGGGCCGGGCACCTTTCCAGCCGTTTATCCCCAGTTTCAGCCCCCGGATTTAGCCCTGTATATCAATCATGCCCATAACGATTACCTGGAGTGGCTGTTTGAGGCAGGTCTGCCCGCCGCAGTGCTGCTGCTGTTATTTTTGGGGCTTTATGCGCAGCGTGGGATGCACCTGCTGCGGCGGCGGCATTGGGCAGCACTGCATTTTATTCAGGCCGGAGCCGGGATAGGGTTGTTACTCCTGCTCCTGCATGGTCTGGTGGATTTTAATCTGCGCATTCCGGCCAATACCGTGTATGCGGCATTCTGGTTGGGGGTGTTCTGGCATGATGGTTGGCCGCAGCGGCCCTGGGTGCCGCCGACCCCTGAACCCCCACCTGTGACGGTGGCGCTTGACCCCATAGTGCCATCCCCCGTGCGCAACCCTTTCCTGGACTGATGTGCGGGCTTGCGGTTTACTATGCCTTTGACGCTCGGGCGGCCCTGCCACCGCCATCGGCGCTGCTGGCCATGCAGACTCAGTTGGCCGCCCGAGGGCCAGATGGCGCGGGGCTGTGGACGATGCCCGACCGGCGGGTGGGGTTGGTGCACCGGCGCCTGGCCATCCTGGACTTGAGTGAACAGGGCCGCCAGCCGATGTGTAGTGCGGATGGCCTGCTATCTATCAGCTTCAATGGAGAGATTTATAACTATCCTGCGTTGCGTCAGGCACTGGAAGCGGACGGCGTGCAGTTTCGATCGCATAGCGATACCGAAGTTCTGCTGCACTTGTACCAGCGCGAGGGTGCAGTGATGTTGGCGCGCCTGCGGGGGATGTTTGCCTGCGCACTGTGGGATGCCCGGCGCCAAGGCCTCCTGCTGGCACGAGATCCTTACGGTATCAAGCCGCTGTATTACAGCATCCAGTCAGGTTGTCTGTATGTCGCTTCCCAGGTGCGGGCGCTCCTGGCGAGTGGCCAGGTTTCGCACGCGCCTGACCCTACCGGGCGGGCAGGGCTGCTTTTGTGGGGCAGCATTCCTGAACCGTGGACGGCTTATGAAGCGATCAAGTCGCTGGAGGCGGGTAGTAACCTGTGGGTAGATGCCCACGGCCCGCGTCCGCAGTCTTATTTTTCTTGGCCAGCGCATTATCAGGCCATTGAAGCGGCTGGCACCGTACAGCCCAATGGAGCCGAAGTTCAGGCAGCCCTGCAAGCCAGCGTCCAGGCGCATCTGCTTGCAGATGTGCCAGTCGGGGCCTTTCTATCAGCGGGCGTGGACTCTGCCAGTCTGGTGGGTCTGATGCGCACGGCGGGTGTCCAGGACCTGACCACGGTGACATTGGCGTTTGCCGAGTTTCGGGGTCAGGCGGCTGATGAAGCGCCGTTAGCCGCTCAGATAGCCCGGCATTATCAAACCCGGCACCATACGGTTACGGTCAGCGCGGCTGATTTCCGCGGCCTCTGGCCCGATTTTCTGGCGGCAATGGATCAACCCAGCATTGATGGGTTGAACACTTGGTTGGTGAGCCGTGCTGCCCGTCAGGTCGGGCTGAAAGTGGTGATGAGCGGGTTGGGTGGGGATGAATTGCTGGGCGGTTATCCCTCATTTCGGGATGTCCCCCGCCTGGTACGTTGGGGCCAGGTGCCCGGCGGGACGCAGTGGCGTCAGCTCCTGTACCGCTTGGGAGTGAGTCCGAAATGGGCCAGTCTGGGTGAATATAGCCATGATTACCTTGAGGCTTATTTGCTTAGGCGGGCGATTTTTCTGCCCTGGGAGCTACCGGCCTTGCTGGGCCGCGAACGGGCCCTGACGGCAGTAGCGGCCTTGCTGGGGGCCCATCGGCAGCTATCCTTGCCGCGCACGGCCTTTGCGCGGGTAGCCTGTCTGGAATCCAGCCGCTATCTGCGCAATCAGTTGCTACGGGATAGTGACTGGGCCAGCATGGCACACGGTGTGGAATTGCGTACGCCCTGGGTGGATGTGCCGCTGAGCGCGCAGGTGACGCCACACCTGTTGACCCTGCCGTTGGGGACAGGCAAGGGCTGGCTGGCCCAAGCACCCCGACAGCCTCCCTTGCCTGCCTGGGTGACGCAGCGGCCTAAAACCGGGTTTACCACGCCGATAGCGACGTGGTTGCAGGATATTCCAACCCTGGATGCCTGGCGCCAGGTGCCCCAACTCCGGCAGCCGCGCTGTCATTGGTCACGGCGCCTGGCGTATGGATTATGGGCAGGCAGTGGGCTGACGTGAGCAAGGCCCGTATCCTGATGGTCACCATCGCGGTTTCCAGCGGTGGCGTTCTGACCATGAACCGCTGGATGGTGGCGCAGTTGCGGGCATTGGGTCTGGAACCGGTCATTGCCTATTACCTGCCCTATAGTCAGGCGCCAGCATTATCACGTCCGTTCTGGCGCTTATGGCAGGGCAGACCGGGGTTGCGCCGTGAAACTTACCTAGGTTGCGAAGCGTACGGGCTGGGTTGCTATCTGCCAGAACTAGAGTTTACCCATAATTGGCCCCATGCGGCCTGGCGCAGGTTGGCGGCTTCTTGTCAATATCATCTGGTGGTTTCGGGTAATCCATTACCCGGATTGGCGTTGGCGCGTCTGGGGTTGCCACATCTGGCCTGGATTGCCACGCCCTGGGCGGCGGATCGTCAGGATCGGGTGCGCCGCTTTGGCGGGTTGCGGCGCACTGTGGACAGGCTGGCGGTGCAAACCCTGACCCCTGCGGTCGAACGTTGGGTGTTGCGCCGGGGCCAGATCCTGGCCCTGAGTCGTTACACCCAACAAGCCCTGGATCACTTGACCAGCAGTCCCGTCACCCAGGCCATCCTGCCCATGCCGGTGGATACACGGCAGTTTTATCCGCAGCCGGAACAGGTGGTTCCAGGGCGCTTGGTATTCAGCGGGCGGTTCACTGACCCGCGTAAAAATTTGTCCCTGTTGTTGGCAGCCTTGGCACGGCTGGTCGGACAGCAGCCTGCTGTGGAACTGTGGCTGGTAGGGGACGAGGCGACGCCTGATTTGCGGCAGATGTTGGTACAATACGCGCTTGAGGCCAGCGTGCGCGTGATCGGCCGTCTGGAGCATGCCGCACTCGCAGGGATCTTGCGCAGTGCCGATGTATTTGTCCTGCCTTCGCATCAGGAAGGCTTGTGTATTGCGGCGCTGGAAGCGATGGCATCCGGCTGCCCGGTCATTTCCACGCGCTGTGGTGGCCCTGAGGAATTTGTCCTCGACGCCGAAACGGGCTATTTGGTAGATTTCGACCCCGCAGTGCTGGCCGCAGCCATCGCCAAGGTCGTGCAGGACCGCATGCTGCGGCAACGTCTGGGCCAAAATGCCGCCCGGCGGGTACACGAGCATTACAGTGACGCTTACGCCAGCGCCGTTTTTCGCCAGGCATTTTTTTATTATCAGGAACAGTTGCATGCAACGTAAGTTGTTGATTACCGGGGGTGCCGGGTTTATTGGCATTAATTCGGCCCAGTTTTTTGCCAGTCAAGGTTGGCAGGTGGTGATTCTGGATAACCTCTCGCGGCGGGGCACCGAGGATAATCTGGCCTGGTTGCGGGCGCAGGCTGCTTGCGAGTTTATCCAGGCCGATATCCGCGATGCCGAACGGATGCGGCAGATCGTGCGGGTACAGCAACCTGAAGTGATTTTGCACCTGGCCGCACAAGTGGCGGTCACGACTTCGGTGCAGAATCCAAGAGAAGATTTTGATATCAATGCGTTAGGGACATTCAACCTGCTGGAGGCCGTCAGGCTGGAAGCACCACAGTGCTTTTTTATCAACGCCTCGACCAACAAAGTCTATGGCAAGATGGAACAGGTTGGTGTGGTGGAGCGCAATGGCCGCTACGAATATCGGGACCTGGCAGCGGGTGTGGACGAACATCAACTGCTGGATTTTCACTCGCCCTATGGTTGTTCCAAGGGCGTCGCTGATCAATATACCATAGATTATTCAAGAATTTATGGCTTGCAGACCACCACTTTCCGGCAATCCTGCATCTACGGTACCCGGCAGCTGGGCATTGAGGATCAGGGCTGGGTCGCCTGGTTCACGATTGCGGCCACCCTGGACAAAACCTTGACCATTTTTGGCAACGGCAAGCAGATTCGGGATGTGCTCTGGGTTGAAGACCTGGTGCGGGCGTACGCGGCCGCTATCGAGCGGCGTGAGGCGGCCAGTGGTCATGCCTTCAATATCGGCGGTGGCCCGGTCAACACGCTTTCCTTGCTGGAGTTGTTGCGCTATTTGCAGGACAGTCTTGGCAAATCGGTAGCGCCACGCTGGGCCGACTGGCGACCGGGTGATCAGCCGGTTTTTGTCTGCAATCTTGCCAAAGCCCAGGCCCGGCTGGGTTGGGCACCACAAGTCGGTGTGCCTGCCGGGGTGGAGCATCTGATTACCTGGGTGCGGGCCAATGCCGAACTGTTTGCCTGGATGTAGCTAGGCGGACGCGGCTATGCCACAATAGCCGTTTTTGCTGACCGCCCGATGCGATGAACATCCCGCAAACGCTTTATGCCAAGCTTTGGCAACAGCATGTCGTCTGTGAAGAAAACGGCATGGCGCTGCTCTACATAGACCGGCATCTGGTTCACGAAGTCACCTCGCCGCAGGCCTTCTCCGGCCTGAAGCTGGCGCAGCGCCCGGTATGGCGAGCGGGGGCCAACCTGGCGGTTGTCGACCATAATGTCCCGACCACCGACCGGCGCCTTGGGGTGGCTGACCCTATCTCGCGGGCGCAGATCGAAGCTCTGGATCAGAATTGCCAATATTTTGGCCTGACTGAATTCGGGATGCACGATGCACGTCAGGGTATTGTGCATGTAGTGGGCCCGGAACAGGGAGTGACCTTGCCCGGTATGACCGTGGTTTGTGGCGATTCCCATACCTCAACGCATGGTGCGCTGGCCGCTTTGGCATTTGGGATTGGCACCTCCGAGGTCGAACACGCGCTGGCCACCCAGTGTTTATGGCAGAAGCCGGCTAACACCTTGCAAATTCGGGTTGAAGGGACTTTAGGTGTCGGGGTGACGGCGAAGGATGTGATCCTGGCCATCATCGGCACCCTCGGTACGGCAGGGGGGACAGGTTATGCCATTGAGTATGCCGGTTCCGTGGTACGAGATTTGTCAGTCGAAGGGCGCATGACCCTGTGCAACATGGCCATTGAAGCCGGGGCGCGGGCAGGCATGGTTGCAGTGGACCAGCGCACTCTGGATTATATCCGGGGGCGGCCTTATGCCCCGGATGCTGACCTCTGGCCGCAGGCAGAGGCGGCCTGGCGGCAACTGGTCAGCGACCCCGGTGCCGAGTTTGACCGGGTTGTCGTGCTGGACGCGGCGACAATAGCACCGCAAATTACCTGGGGTACCTCGCCGGAGATGGTGGCCGGAGTACAGGGCCGGGTGCCCGATCCGGCGCATGAAGCTGATCCGGCCCGGCGGGCCAATCTGGAACGTGCCTTGCACTATATGGACTTGCAGCCGGGTCAGGCCCTGACCTCGGTCAGGCTGGACAAGATTTTCATCGGCTCCTGTACCAATGCCCGAATCGAAGACCTGCGTGCAGCGGCGGCTGTGGTGCGGGGCCGCCAGTTGGCCGCCAACATCAAGCAGGCCCTGGTGGTACCTGGTTCCGGGCTGGTCAAACGTCAGGCTGAAGCCGAAGGGCTGGATCAGGTGTTCACACAAGCCGGATTTGAGTGGCGTGAACCAGGATGTTCCATGTGTCTGGCGATGAATGCCGACCGGCTGGAGCCGGGTGAACGCTGTGCTTCCACTTCCAACCGCAATTTTGAGGGGCGCCAGGGCGCTGGCGGGCGGACGCATCTGGTCAGCCCGGCAATGGCTGCCGCTGCTGCCATTGCGGGCCATTTTGTCGATGTGCGGAGCCTTTAAGATGCAAGCCTTTACCCAATTGACGGCCACGGTGGCCTGGCTGCCCAGGGCCAACGTGGATACCGATGCCATCATCCCCAAGCAATTTCTCAAGCTGCTGGGCAAGGAGGGCTTTGGCCAATATGCCTTCGATGCCTGGCGCTACCTGGAGCCGGGCGAACCGGGTGATACCCGGCAGCGGCCCCTGAACCCCGAATTTGAGCTCAATTGGCCCCGGTATCAGGGAACAGCCATTCTACTGACTCAGGAGAACTTCGGCTGTGGTTCCTCGCGGGAGCATGCGGTCTGGGCCTTGATGGATTATGGTTTCCGGGTGGTGATAGCGCCCAGCTTTGCCGATATTTTTTATGCAAATGCCTTAAATAACGGCCTGTTGGCCCTGACGCTGCCGCCTGACATCGTACAGGACCTGGCCCGGCAGTGTCTGGCAGCACCGGCTGGTTACGCGCTGACCGTGGATTTGGCCAGCCAACACGTCCGTACCCCGGATGGTACGGCCTTGGATTTTGCCATCGATCCATTTCGCAAGCAGCGCTTGTTACAGGGTCTGGACGATATTGCCTGGACCTTGCGTCATGCAGCCGTCATCCGTGCTTATGAACAACGGCGCCAAGCGCAATATCCCTGGTTATTCAAGACGCCCGCATGAACAAGATTCTCATTTTACCTGGCGATGGCATCGGTCCGGAAATCATCGCGGAAGCCCTGAAAATTCTTGCCTGTCTCAAAGCCGAGTTTGGCCTGGCGGTCGAGTGGGAGCTGGCGCCACTGGGCGGAGCAGGCTTTGAATCCGCAGGCGACCCTTTACCGGCGGCCACCCTGGCTCTGGCCCAAGCGGCTGATGCGGTGCTGATGGGGGCCGTCGGTGGCCCGCAGTGGGATGGGTTACCTCGGCCTCAGCGCCCTGAACAGGGCCTGCTGCGCTTGCGGGCCGGTCTGGGCGTATTTGCCAACTTGCGCCCGGCCCAGCTTTATCCAGCCTTGGTCGAAGCCTCGACCCTGCGCCCGGAAGTGGTGGCCGGCCTGGATATCATCATCGTGCGCGAATTGGTCGGTGATGTCTATTTTGGCCAGCCGCGCAGCATTCAGGTATTACCCAGCGGTGAGCGGGAAGGCCTGAACACCATGCGCTACCGGGAGTCTGAGGTAGCCCGGATCGCGCACGTGGCGTTCCAGACGGCCCGTCAGCGCAACCGGCGCCTGTGTTCGGTGGACAAGGCCAACGTGCTGGAAAGCAGTGAGGTCTGGCGTCAGGTCGTGACCCAAATCGCTGCCGACTATCCTGACGTTCAGCTCAGTCATATGTATGTGGACAATGCTGCCATGCAGCTGGTGCGGGCACCCAAGCAATTTGATGTGATCGTCACAGGCAATTTGTTTGGCGATATTCTGTCCGACTGTGCCGCGATGCTGACCGGTTCCATCGGCATGCTGCCCTCGGCGGCCCTGGATGCCCGTGGCAAAGGTCTTTACGAACCCATCCACGGTTCAGCCCCCGATATTGCCGGCCAGAACAAGGCCAACCCGCTGGCAACGATTTTATCGCTGGCCCTGTTGTTGCGTTACAGCCTGCGTCAGCCGGCGCTGGCGTTACGGGTGGAGCGGGCCGTGGAGGCTGTGGTCAGCAGTGGCCTGCGCACGGCGGATATTGCGGCGGGTGGTCCCAGCATCGGCACGGTCCAGATGGGTAATGCAGTTTTACAAGCCATGCGAAAAGGTTGAATACGACTATGCGTACGTTTGATGTAGCGGTTTTAGGGGCAACCGGGGCGGTAGGGGAAACCCTGCTCAGCATTCTGGTGCAACGCCAGTTTCCGGTCGGCAAGGTCTATGCGCTGGCCAGTGCCCGGTCTGCGGGTCAGCGGGTGGCGTTTGGCGAACAGTGGCTGACGGTGCAGGATGTCGCCCACTTTGATTTCAGTCAGGTCCAGATTGGCCTGTTCTCGGCTGGGGCTTCGGTTTCGGCCATTTACGCGCCCAAGGCTGCCGCTGCAGGCTGTGTGGTGATCGACAATACCTCGCAGTTTCGCTACGACCCGGAAATTCCATTGGTAGTGCCCGAAGTCAACCCGCACCGGATTGCCGATTATCTGCCCCACGGCATTATCGCCAACCCCAATTGTTCGACCATACAAATGCTGGTTGCACTCAAGCCGCTGCACGACGCGGCCGGTATTGAGCGCATCAACGTCTGTACCTACCAGTCGGTTTCGGGTACCGGGCGCAAGGCCATGGACGAGCTGGCCCGCCAGACTGCCAGCCTGTTGAATGGCAAGCCGATAGAACCCAAGGTCTATCCACGCCAGATTGCCTTCAATGTGCTGCCCCATATCGATAATTTCCAGGAAAATGGATATACCAAGGAAGAAATGAAGATGGTCTGGGAGACACGCAAGATTCTGGAAGATGAGCGAATCCTGGTCAATCCGACCGCAGTGCGGGTGCCGGTGTTTTATGGCCACTCCGAGGCTGTCCACATTGAAACCCAGCGTAAATTGAGTGCTGAAGCAGCGCGGCAGCTGCTGATGCAGGCGCCCGGAGTCACTGTGCTGGATGAACGGGCGCCTGGCGGGTACCCAACAGCCGTGACAGAAGCGGCTACCCACGATGCGGTGTTCGTAGGTCGCATTCGGGAAGATATTTCTCACCCACGGGGCCTGAACCTGTGGGTGGTGGCCGACAACATCCGCAAGGGTGCTGCGCTGAACAGCATCCAGATTGCGGAAATTCTGGCGAAGCAGTATTTATAAGCTATAGTTTTGGTCATGCCTGACGGTATGACTGAAGTTTCGGGGCCGGGGCTTCCTAAATGAGCTGGGAGGGACGACATAAATGCGCCAGTGGGTTTTTGTAGCGACTGCGCTTGCGGCAGCGATACCCCAAGCTGTCATGGCTTTGGGGTTGGGTGAGATGCGCTTGCTTTCGGCTCTGCATGAGCCGTTGCGGGCTGAAATCGAGATTATTTCGGCACGACCCGAAGAATTTGATCGCCTGCAAGTGGTGGTGGCCAGCAGCGAGGCCTTTGCCCGGCTGGGCATAGATCGCCCCTTTTTCCTGACGCAGCTTCGGTTCAAGCCGATCGTCAAGGCCAATGGCAAGAGCGTCGTGGAAGTGACGACGGAAGACCCGGTGCGCGAGCCTTTTCTGAATTTTCTGGTGCAGGCTGACTGGCCGGGGGGACGCCTGTCGCGGGAATATACCGTGCTGGTGGACCCGCCGGCCCTGCAGCGCAGGCAGCGTGGCGTAGCGCCGACCTTTGAGACGCCTGAGCTTGGTCTGGCGCCGCTGCCCGCCGAGGCTGGCCCCGTGGAGGCGGTGACTGATGGCGCAGTGACCGTGACGCTGGCCAGCGAATATGGCCCTACCCAAACCGGTGATACGCTCTGGAAGATCGCCCAGCGCGTGGGCAGTGGCAATCGCACCGGTGCCATGATGAATGCGTTGCTGGCGGCTAATCCGGAAGCCTTTATCAACGGTGACCCGAATCGTTTACGCAAAGGTCAGACCTTGCGGGTGCCCGATGCGGCCGGCGTTCAGTTGCTGGCCCAAGGGTCCGGTCAGGTTGTGAACTTTCAGGTAGCTGCGCCGGGTGTCACCCAGGCGGCTGCAGTACCGGCTGCGAACCGGACGCAGGACCAGCTCCGGATCGTGGGTGCTGCGGATGCTGCACCGACAACAGCACCGGCCTCGGACAGCGAGGCCGTGACTCGGTTGCAGCGGGAACTTCTGCTGGCGCAAGAGAAAGCTGCGGCTTCGGAAAAAGAAAAGGCCGAGATGAGTGCCAGGATGGCTGATCTGGAGGATCAAATCAGCAAACAGGGCAGTCTTCTGACCGCGCGTCAGGATGAACTGGCACGCTTGCAGCAGCAGGTGGCTGCCAATGCCACAACGTCAACCAAACCGGAACCGGTGGCAGCGACGACTCCGGACGTAGTGACGCCCAAGCCGGAACCGGTGGCAGCGACGACTCCGGACGTAGTGACGCCCA
>CAYNNN010000011.1:34644-52633 GCA_964398665.1 uncultured Gammaproteobacteria bacterium
TCCGGACGTAGTGACGCCCAAGCCGGAACCGGTGGCAGCGACGACTCCGGACGTGGTGACGCCCAAGCCGGAACCGGTGGCAGCGACGACTCCGGACGTAGTGACGCCCAAGCCGGAACCGGTGGCAGCGACGACTCCGGACGTGACCGCGCCGGAGCCTGTAAAAACGCTGGCTCAGGCTACAACGCCTGCCCAGCCGGTTGAGAGCGGGCCTTTGTTGGGCTTGCCCAAGATTGCCTGGCTCGGTATTGCGGCTGTGGCGTTGACGGGTTTTCTGGGTGGCCTGCTCTTCCTGCTGCGCCGTCCCTCGGAAGCGCCGGCAGCGGATTTTACGCGCCCACGGGCCAAGAAACCGGAAGAAGAATTTGAGGATGACAATGCCGGTGCCGATTTCATTGAAGGTGCGTCTGAGCCACAAAAGCATGAAGATACCTCGTTTTTGAGCGACTTCACGCCCAGTGACATCGAGGCCATTCAGAATGAGGCCAGCGCAGTGGTGGACCCGCTGTCTGAAGCAGATGTCTATATCGCCTACCAACGTTATCAGCAGGTGGAAGATCTGCTGAAGCTGGCCATCAAGGAAACGCCCGAGCGCGTTGAACTGTATCTGAAGCTACTCGAAGTCTATACCGCCACCAAGAACACCGCAGGCTTTGAGCAGACGGCTGCTGACGTGGCCCGGATTGCGGGCAAGGGTGGGGCAGTCTGGGAACGGGTCGTGGCGATGGGCAAGCCTTGGCTGCCCGGTTTTAGTGCCGTTCTGGGTGGTACCGGTAGTCCGCCGACTGGCGATAGCGAAATGACCACCCTGATCCTGAACTCGCCGCCCGCCAAGGCTGATGCAACGCCGGTCAAGGCCGAACCGGAGGCAGAGCCGGACTCTTCCAGCCTGGATTTTGATTTTGATCTGGATACCTGGCTGAAAGAGCAGCAGGCCGGGACGCAAACGGCAGCAGCGCCGACCGATGAAGACCCCAATTCTTCCGGCCTGGATTTCACCCTGACGTCGCCGGAAGCCAAAGCCAGACCGGCAGCGGTCACACCGCCGGTTAGTGCGTCGCCACCCGTCACTGCCAAGCCTACACCGCAGGCGCCATTGCCCGAGGATGACCTTCAGAGTCTGAATTTTGACAGTGTGGAGCCAGCTCCGGCGGCAGTGCCTCTGGTCGATGAGGGCGAGTTGAGCCTGCCGGTGCTGGATACCAACAGTGAGATGGACTTGTTTGACGATGTCGGCACCAAGCTGGAGCTGGCGCGGGCTTATGTCGAGATGGGCGATGGCGAAGGGGCACGCAGTTTGTTGGGTGAAGTGCTGAATGAGGGTTCCGAGGCCCAGAAGCAGGAAGCCCGGGAAATGCTGGCACAGCTGAAATAGCCATCACCTTGACAGAACCGGTGGCCGCGCCTGGGCGCGGCTTTTCCATGCAGCGTCTGGTGTTGGGTATTGAATATGATGGCAGCGATTTTCTCGGCTGGCAGACGCAGCCCTATGGACCGACGCTGCAAGCCCGTGTGGAGGCTGCCCTGAGTCAGGTTGCGGCACACCCGGTGCAGGTGCAGTGCGCCGGGCGTACCGATGCCGGGGTGCATGCCCTGGAGCAGGTGGCGCATTTTGACACGACGGCCAGCCGTCCGCCGGCAGCGTGGGTGCAGGGGGTGAATACTTACCTGCCGCCCCAGATTCGGGTGTTATGGGCGCTGCCGGTAGCGCCGGAGTTCCACGCCCGTTTCAGCGCCCAGGCGCGCGCCTACCGCTATCTGATCGCCAATACGCCGGTGCGCCCGGCCTTGCACTATCGGCGGGCTGCCTGGCACCCCTGGCCGCTGGATGTGCCTGCCATGCAGCAGGCAGCACTGGCCTTGGTGGGGGAGCACGATTTCAGCGCGTTTCGGGCCGTGGGCTGTCAGGCCCGCAGTCCGGTCCGGCAGATGCACACCGTACGTCTGTCTGTGCAGGCGGGCGGCTATCTGGCGCTGGAACTGAAGGCCAACGGGTTTTTACACCATATGGTCCGCAATATCGTCGGGGTGCTGCTGGCCATCGGAGCGGGCAAACGTCCGGTGGGTTGGGTTGAGCATCTCCTGGCCGTCAGGGACCGGCGTCAGGGGGGCGTGACGGCGCCGCCCCAGGGCTTATATTTTCTTGGAGTTTATTATCCTGCTTGCTTCAATTTGCCGGCGGGTCAACACGTGCAGGGTTTCGATGCGCACCCGCATTAAGGTTTGTGGGTTGACCCGTGTGGCAGACGCGCTAACCGCTGCCGGTTTGGGCGTGGATGCGATCGGCCTGGTGTTTTATCCGCCCAGTCCTCGGGCGGTGACCGCTGTCCAGGCCCGGGCAATTTGCGCGGCTCTGCCACCCTTTATCAACCGGGTCGGCCTGTTTGTAGATGCCAGTCTGGCAGATATTCAGGCTGTTCTGGCCCAGGTGCCGCTGGATACTGTGCAGTTGCATGGTCAAGAATCCCCTGAACTGGGCGCACAATTACCCGTGCCGTACTTCAAGGCCCTGCGTATGCAGCCGGGTCTGGATGTGGCTGCTGTCAGTTTGGCCCATGCTGAAGCGGCGGGCATCTTGCTGGATAGCTATGTGCCAGGGACACCCGGAGGGACGGGCCTGCGTTTTGACTGGAACCAGATTCCCGGTACTTTGTCTGCCCCATTGATTCTGGCGGGTGGTCTGACGGCAGAGAATGTAGGGGCTGCGATCCGGCGGGTGCGGCCTTATGCGGTGGACGTCAGCGGGGGCGTGGAGCAGGCGCCCGGGATCAAGTCCCCGGCCCGGCTGACTGCGTTTGTTCAGGCGGTCATGGCAGCCGATGCGGAGGCCAGATAAATGCGGTTTCGTTCCCGGCACCGGCAGGAAGAAGTCGAGATCAACCTGACCTCGCTGATTGACGTGCTGTTCATCCTGTTGCTGTTCTTCATGCTGTCCACGACCTTTCGGCCCAATGCGGCCGTGCGGCTGCAACTGCCGCAGGCCCAGACCCCTGCGCAAGCTACGACACTGCCGGTGCGTCTGACGGTGGATGCGTTGGGCAATTACTACCTGGATGACGTGGCTCTGGTCAATAATCAGGCCCAGACCTTGAAACGTGCCCTGCAACAGGCAGTGCCGGATCCTGCGCGCCCACTCCTGATTCAGGCGGATAAAAATGCTACGCATCAGGCCGTGTTACGGGTGCTGGATGTTGCCGCTCAGCTGGGCATTACCCAACTGAGCTTTGCGGCAGAACAGTCCCTGGATGTCGGCGCCGTGGCCCCGCCTATTACCCCATGAGTCCACCCAAGCCCTCAGCGGCAGCGGTTTATCGGCGGCTGCTGGGCTATGCGCGCCCGCATTGGCGGGTTTTTGCCCTGGGCTTGTTGGGCATGTTGGTGTTTGCCGCGACTGACCCACTCCTGGCAGCCCTGTTTCAGCCCATGATAGACGGCAGTCTGATTCGCAAGGACGCCGATACCATCCGGTTGGTGCCGCTGTTGCTGATTGGCCTGTTCATGCTCAGAGGGCTTGCCAGCTTTACCGCCACTTATTACATCCAGTGGGTAGGCCGCAAGGTCATCCAGCAGTTGCGCAGCGAATTGCTGGCCCATCTGTTGCGCCTGCCCGCGTCTTTTTACGACCGGAGTACGGGCGGAGAATTATTGTCCCGCCTGCTCTACGATACCGAGCAGGTCGCCAATGCCACGACGCAGGCCGTCACGACCGTAGTGCGGGACAGTTTCTCGGTAGTGCTGCTGATGACGTATCTGCTCTGGCTGCATTCGACGCTGGCCTTGCTGTTTTTACTGGTCGGACCGGTGATTGCCGTGACCGTGCGTTACATGAGCCTGCGCTTGCGGCGCCTGAGCCGGAATGTGCAGGATTCAATGGCCCAACTGGGGCACCGGGCACGGGAAGCCATTGATGGTCAGCGTAGTGTCAAGGCTTATGGCGGTGTGGCCTGGGAACAGGCGGCGTTTGAACGCGAAAACACCCGGAACCAGACTCAGGTGATGAAATTTGTCCTGACCGAAGCCACAGGCGTGCCGCTGGTACAGTTGTTTACCGCGTCCGGATTGGCGCTGGTGGTTTATCTGGCCTCGCTGGAATCCCTGCACGATGAGATTACCCCCGGCACGTTCATTTCGTTCATCGGTGCAATGGCGATGTTGTTGACCCCCATGAAACGGTTGGTGGGCGTTAACGGCCAGATCCAGCGGGGCATTGCCGCCGGGCAGAGTTTATTCGCCCTGCTGGATATACCGCCCGAACCCGATTTTGGCAATCAGATGGTTGCCCGTGCCCAGGGCGCATTGCAGTTTGAAGCTGTCAGCCTGACGTACCCCGGTCAGCGGCAGCCGGCCCTGAGTCAGTTGAACCTGACCATTCCGGCGGGACAGACCGTGGCTCTGGTGGGGCGCTCCGGTAGTGGCAAGAGTTCGGTGCTGGCACTGCTACTGCGCTTTTATGCGCCTGATAGCGGTGTCGTGCGGCTGGATGGTGTCCCGCTGGCGGACTGGTCGCTGCCGGCCTTGCGTCAGCAGATTGCCTGGGTGAGCCAGTCGGTGAACTTGTTCAATGCCACGATTGCGGACAATATTGCTTACGGTGAGCTGCGGGGCAAGTCCCGGGCAGAAATCGAAGCGGCGGCCAAAGCCGCCCACGCCTGGGAATTCATCAGCCAGTTACCCCAAGGGCTGGATACCTGGGTGGGCGAAGATGGCAGCCTGTTTTCCGGGGGCCAGCGCCAGCGTCTGGCGTTGGCTCGGGCTTTTTTGAAGGATGCTCCGATTTTGTTGCTGGATGAGGCGACCTCGGCGCTGGATAGCGAATCTGAACGCTGGGTGCAGGAAGCCTTGGGGCGGCTGATGGCCGGGCGTACCACGCTGATTATCGCGCACCGTTTATCCACTATCGAACGGGCCGAGCGCATTTTGGTGCTGGATCAGGGCCAGGTCGTTGAGGAAGGCACCCATGCTACTTTACTGGCCCAGGGCGGGGCCTATGCGGCTTTTTACCATCAACATCCATGAATATCCCGCGTTTCTGGCTCCAGGGCGGGTGGCAGGCCTGGTTGCTGTTGCCGCTGGCGGCCCTGTTTTGCCTGCTGACGCTCCTGCGGCGCCAATATTACCGCTTGGTACCGCCTAACCCCTTGCCGGTGCCGGTCATTGTGGTGGGCAATCTCACCGTGGGGGGCAGCGGCAAAACGCCGGTGGTGGCAGCCCTGGCGCAACACTTGCGCGCCCGAGGCTGGCAAGTGGGGATTATCAGCCGGGGCTATGGCGGTCGGGCGCCGCATTATCCGCTGGCCGTCACGCCGACCACTGACCCTGTGCAGGCGGGCGATGAACCGGTATTGCTGGCCCAACTGACGGCCTGCCCAGTGGTGGTGGCGCCCGATCGTCATCAGGCGGCCTGCCATCTGCTGGCCCGGACAACATGCACCGTGCTGCTCAGTGATGATGGCCTGCAACACTACCGCCTGCCGCGTGATCTGGAACTGGTCATTTTGCCGGAAACCCGCTGTGGTAACGGTTATTGTCTGCCTGCTGGCCCGCTGCGCGAATCCGCACGCCGCTTGCACCGGGTGGATTGGGTGCTGACCCGTGGCGTCCCCCAGCCGAATGAATGGCCTGTGCATCTGGAACCCGGCCTGGTCTGGAATCTGGCAGATCCCGCCCGACAACATCCGCTCAGCCATTGGCAGGGGCAGACTGTGCAGGCCCTGGCCGGCATTGCCTATCCGGAACGGTTTTTTACCCTGTTGCGAGCCGCCGGGCTGGTGGTGCTGGCGCGGCCTTTTCCGGATCATCACGTCTACACGGCGGCAGATTGCCCCGCTACGCGCTGGCCGCTGTTTATGACAGCCAAGGACGCGGTAAAATGCGCCCGCTTCGGGTTGCGCAATGCCTGGGTGGTGCCGGTGACTGCCGTGCTGGCCGCTGCTTTCTGGCAACAACTGGAGCAACGCCTGGAATCTGTACGGGGGATACGGTGAATAAACGCTGGCTGGAAATTGTGGTATGCCCGATCTGTCAGGGCAAATTGGTTTATGACGCCAAACAGCAGGCGCTGATCTGCCGGTTTGATCGGGTGGCATTTCCCATCGAGGATGGCATTCCCGCCTTGCTGGCCAGTGCTGCACGTCCGTTGCCCGAAGCTTCCACCCCGGCGCCATGAATTTTCGGGTGGTCATCCCGGCCCGGTACGCGGCCACGCGGTTGCCGGGCAAGCCCTTGCGCCTGCTGGGCGGGGTGCCGATTGTGGCGCGGGTCTGGGCCCAGGCCCAGGCCAGCGGTGCGGCCCAGGTGGTGGTTGCGACCGACGATGTACGAATTGCCGAGGTAATCCATGCCGTTGGGGGGGAAGTCTGCCTGACGGCCTCCACGTTGGCCAGCGGCACTGACCGGGTGTGTGCAGCGGCTGAGCAGCTGGGGTGGCAGGATGAGGCCGTGATCGTCAATCTTCAAGGAGATGAACCATTCATGCCGCCGGCACTCATCCGCCAGGTTGCGGAATTGCTGGCCTGCTCCGGCTGTCCGGTAGCGACCCTGGCTACCCCTTTGGCAGCCGAGACTGAATTTGCAGCGCCCCAGATCGTCAAGGTTGTCACTGATCAGCAAGGCCGGGCACTTTATTTCAGCCGTGCCCCGATTCCGCATCCGCGCGCGGGTGGGGGTGCGCCCGTGGCGGCCCGGCGACACCTGGGGCTGTATGCCTACCGGCTGGGGCCGTTGCGGCAGTTTGTGCGCTGGCCGGTGGCACTCCTGGAGCAACTGGAGCAACTGGAGCAACTGCGCTGGCTCTGGCATGGACAGGCCATCGCGGTAGCCGACAGTCTGCAAGCCAGTCTGCCGGGCATTGATACACCCGAAGACCTGGCCCAGGCCGAACGCCGACTGGCCCACAGCGTCTGACCTGTCTTCCGGACTGCCGGACGGGTTTGACGGCCTGCGTTGGCTCAACTACGCTTGGAGGGCATAAGCGGGAACTTGGGTGGCATATGTCGGAATCTGGGCCAGAGTCGGCATCTGCTGGCGCCCCGGTCGGTAGGGTTGAAGTAGCCGATTTGATCGTTGCTTATCTGGAGCAGATCGGCGTCGAGTATGTATTTGGCGTGCCGGGTGGAGCCATTGAACCGCTGTATAACGCCCTGGCGCGTAGTGCCCGCCGGGGCGGCGTGCGGGCCGTGGTGGCCCGCCACGAAGCAGGGGCGGCCTTCATGGCCGATGGCTATGCCCGTGAAAGTGGCAAAATTGGTGTGTGCTGTGCAACCTCGGGGCCAGGTGCGACCAATCTGATCACGGGGGTGGCCTGTGCCTACGAAAACAACGTTCCCCTGCTGGTACTGACAGGGCAGCCATCCTTGCCCAATCAGGGCCGGGGCGCCTTGCAGGATTCTTCGGCCAGCGGCGTGGATATCGCCGCGATGCTGCGCCACTGTACCCGCTACAGCACGGTTGTCAGCCATGTGGCGCAGGTCGAAACCCAAATCATCAATGCCCTGATGTCCAGCATGCAGGATCCGCGTGGACCGGTGCATCTGGCCATTCCAGTGGATATCCAGCGCCAGCCTTTGTTCAGCGTCTGGCCTCGGGTGGATCTGAAAGCCAGACTTCAGCAGGCGGCTGCGGTCGAGATGCGCGATGAAGCGGCCCTGCGCCAGATGTGTGCCGAAATCAAGCGTGGCCGGCGGGTGGCCATATTGCTGGGGGCGGGTGCTGCCGAGGCGATGGATAGCATTTTGACCCTGGCAGATGCCCTGAATGCGGTCATCGTCACGACACCAGACGGCAAGGGACTGATTAACCCGCAGCATCCACTTTATCGCGGCGTGTTTGGATTTGCCGGGCATGATAGTGCGGCGGCGGCATTGCGTCAGGAAGATGTGGATTTGGTGCTGGCAGTGGGTACGCCCCTGGGGGAGTGGACGAGTGGGGGCTGGTGCGACTCGGTGCTGAATGAATATCTGGTCCATATCGACAGCTCCGAACTGCATCTGATGCGCTCGCCAATGGCGCGGCTGCATGTTCGGGGGCGGATCAAGACCTTGTTTGAATATGCCCTGAGTCTGCTACGTGCCACACAGACGCCGCCGGTACCGGCCCCGGCGTTGCCCCCGCAGGACCCTTACTGGCGCGCAGGGCCAAACGACGATGCGGTCATCCCGATCCGGCCCCAGCGGCTGATGGCGGAACTGGGGCGACGCTGCCCTTACAATACCCGGTTTCTGGCTGATGCGGGCAACAGCATGGCCTGGGCGGTGCATTGCCTGGAGCTGCATGATCGTCGCATGTACCGTTCCCTGCTGCATCACGACCCGCGTCCGGTGCAGGATCGGCGCGTGCATGCGGCGGGCTGGCTGCGGATTACGGCGGATTTTGCCCCCATGGGCTGGGCCATTGGTGGGGCGGTTGGTACTGCATTGGCCAATCCCCATTGTCCGGTCGTGTGTTTGACGGGTGATGGTAGCTTTCTGATGAATGGTCAGGAGATCACCGTTGCCCAGAGTCTGGGGCTGACCGTGTTGTTCGTGATTCTGAACGATGCGGCTTTAGGCATGGTGAAACACGGCCAGCGCCTGGCGGGGGCGGAACCGATCGGCTTTGAGCTGCCGGCTGTGGACTACGCCCGGATGGTAGCGGCCATGGGCATACCTGGGCATGTGGTCCATTCGGGGGCTGACCTGGCCGCCCTGGACTGGGCGCAGATGCTGCACCGGCCGGGTCCGACCTTGCTGGATGTGCGGATTGACCCGGAAGCGGTGCCGCCGATGAACCTGCGCATTCAGAGTCTGGGGAACCTACAATGAACTCATTGAAATCATTCATGCCGTGTGCGGTGTTGGGCCTGGGTCTGTGTGGCGGGATGCTCCCGGCGATCGTGACTGCCGATCCTGCTGCCGATCTGGCCGATCTGGCCCTGATTTATGGGGGAGCAGAGAACGTCAGCATTGCGACCGGGTCTGCCAAACCCCTGCGGCTGGCCCCGGCGGTGGCCAGTGTCATCACTGCCGAAGAGATCGCGGCCTTCGGGGTGACCACCCTGGATGAGGCCCTGACCCTGGTGCCAGGTTTTTATGTCGGTATTTCACCCTTCAACCGCCTTAATCCCAATTGGTCCATCCGGGGCATCGTGACTGACCAGACGCCCCAGGTTCTGCTCTTGCGCGATGGCATTCCCATCACCCACTTCTTTAATGGCGCCCGCCCCAATCTTTTCCAGCTTTCCCTGACCGATGTGGCCCGGATCGAAGTGATTCGGGGGCCTGGCTCGGCCATCTACGGCGCGGATGCCTTTGCCGGGGTGGTCAACGTGATTACGCGGGCGCCGAATGAAACGCCGGGTTGGCGGACTGGCGTTCGGGCGGGTTCGTTCGAACATCGTGAAGCCTGGTTGCAGCAGGCGGGGCGTTGGGGAGACTGGGATGCTGGCTTCAATCTGACGTTCACCCATACAGCCGGCGATCAGGATCGGGTGGTCGGCAGCGATTTGCAAAGCGTGTTTGATACCCTGTTCCTGACACAAGCCAGCCAGACACCCGGTGCGCTGGCTACCGGTTATGATGCCCTGAATGCCAGTCTACAGCTCAGGCAGGGGGGCTGGACGGCAGCGCTGTGGCATTGGCGCCTCCTGGATGCCGGGGTGGGGGCGGGCGCTGCCCAGGCACTGGATCCGGAAGGAAGTCAGACATTGGACCTGACCCAGGTGGATATCGGCTATCGCCGGGAAGCGGCGGACTGGTCTTCGGATCTACGCTTGGTCTATCGTGAATTGCATGACTATCCGAAGTTTACCCTGTTTCCGGCCGGGGCGGTGTTACCGATCGGCACCGATGGCAACATCGGTTCCACGCCCTTTGGGGGCCTGGTGGCCTTTACCGACGGGGTGTTGGGGCGGCCTGCGGTGCATGACCAGCTGACCAGCCTGGAATGGGTGGCGCATTACACCGGTTCAGCCCGACATCACGTGCGTCTGGCCCTGGGGGTGAAACAGGAACGTGAGCGGGTTGAAGAGCAGAAAAATTTTGGCCCCGGCGTGCTGACGGGAACAGAAGGCGTGGTGGATGGAACCCTGAGCGATGTGACGGATACGGAGAATGTTTTTCTCCCCAACCGCCAGCGCACGGTATCCTATCTGAGCCTGCAAGACGAGTGGAAGCTGTTTCCCGACTGGGAATTGACTGCCGGGCTGCGCTATGACCATTATTCCGATTTTGGCAGCATCGTAAACCCCCGGCTGGTGCTGGTCTGGTCAGCCCGGCATGACTTGGTGGCCAAGCTGCTTTATGGCCGGGCCTTTCGGGCGCCTTCCTTCGGCGAACAGTATGCCCGGAATAATCCGGTGGTGCTGGGTAACCCTGATCTGGAACCGGAATCCATTGATTCCTATGAGCTGGCCCTGGACTATCGCCCCCGGCCCGAGCTGAATGCCCGGCTGAACTTTTTTCGCTATGACATTAGCGATCTGATTGATTATGTGCCTGATGCGAACGGGCAATCCAGCACGGCCCGGAATGTACAGGATCGCCAGGGACATGGACTGGAGTTCGAGCTTGCCTGGCAAGCGGCGGATGCCTTGCGGCTGGAAGCAGGTTATGCCTGGCAGGAATCCGAAAACAAGGCAACCGGACGGCGGGTCGCCAACACGCCCAGGCAAATGGCGAGCTTACGCACGACCTGGCAGCTGGCCCCCGCCTGGACCCTGGCCAGCCAGACCTTTTGGCTGGCTGACTTTGCCCGTGCAGCGGATGACCCACGCCCAGCCCTGGAGGATTACAGCCTGACCCATCTGACCTTGCGCCACCCGCTTCGAGTGCCCAAGCTGGAATTCCGTCTGGCGTTGCGCAACGTTTTTGACCAGGATGCCCGTGCGCCTACCTTGTACAACGCTGGTCTGGGTACGGCTGGAATCCCGGAAGATTATCCACTGCCAGGCCGGAGCTTCTGGCTGGAGTTGCGTTATGGCGATTGAGCCTGCCTGGCAGCCTCGAAAAGTACAGGCGAAAAATGAGCCATTTGCGCAGCGTCCGGCTACGCGCATCTGGCAGGAGACGGCTTGTGCGCACAATCCTTATCTGGCTGAAAGCTGCCGTTGTTATGGCTATGATCTGGAAGCGCTGGCGCAGCAGAAAAGCTTTGTCGAGGTTTTTTACCTGCTGTTGCGCGGTGAGTTGCCAAGCTGGGAACAGGCCCAGCTGCTGGAACAGCTGATGATCCTGCTGATCAACCCAGGCCCGCGCCAGGCGGCCGCGCGCGCGGCCATGAATGCCGGAGCCGGGCGGACCCGGCGCGCCCATATTCTACCCATCGCGCTGATGGTTCAGGGTGGTGCTCATCTGGGTGGGGCAGAGGTTGAGGCCTCCATGCGTTTTTTGATGGCCCATCAGGCGGACTCCCCTGAAATGGTTTGTATGACGCCGCCCGAAGTGGCCGAGGGAGACCGGCGGGTGTGCCCAGGATTCGGGACCCATTACGGCGGCGTGGATGTTCTGGCGGCAAAATTTGCTACACAGCTGGCCCGCTTGCCAGGTGCCGGCAGGCATCTGGCCTGGGGCGTGCGTGCAGCCGCCTGCTTACAGCCGCTGGGTATGGGCTGGCTGTTGCCCGGCGTCGCAGCCGCAACATTGTGCGATCTGGGGTTTCCCGTGCAGGCGGGGGCCGGCTTGTTCCAGTTCTGTACGGCCCCTGGCCTGCTGGCACAGGGTCTGGAAATGGCGGATCAGCCTGTGACTGCCATGCCGTTTCTTGATGCATCCCACTATCATATTGATCCGTCATGAATAAGCAGGCCGATCCCGGTAATACGCCCATGACGGCTCCCGATGATGTCAGCTTTTGGGACGCGCGCCGGGGGCATATTCGCACCCGCAAAGGCGGATGGGTCATTGGTGAGGCCGTCTATAGTCATGGCCATTCCCTGCTGGAGGATTTGCTGGGCCAGCACTCTTTCTTTCAGGTCATGGTGCTACATGCCACGGGACGTTTGCCGGCAAGGCAATTGGCTGATTGGCTGGAAGCCAGCTTCATTTGCTTGAGCTGGCCGGATCCACGCATCTGGTGCAATCAGATAGGCGCGCTGGCGGGTGCGGTGCAGACCACACCGGTTGCTGCCGTGGCGGCGGGCGTGCTGGCTGCCGACTCAAGGCTCTATGGCCCTGGCGTGCTGGAGGCGGCCGCAGCCTTCATCGGGACCGCCCGGCAGCAACGGCTTGCCGGCTGGTCTGTAGCCCGTATTGTCGATGCCGCATGGGCAGCTTACGCCGGGCGAGGCAAGCCGGTCATCGTGGGCTATGCCCGTCCCCTGGCAACCGGTGATGAGCGTGTTGAAGTCATGGCACGCCTGAGTCGGCGGTTGGGCTTTACCGAAGGACCGCACCTGAGTCTGGCTTATGAAGTTGATGCCTGCCTGCAAGACCAGGTTGCGGAAGGTATCAACCTGGCGGGTTATGTCGCAGCATTTCTCACGGATCACGGTTATACCGGCGTGGAAATTTATCGCATCTACAGTGCCTGGGTTCAGGGTGGCATTCATGCCTGTTACGCCGAGACCCGCGACCGTAGCCCGGAAAGTTTTTTGCCACTCCGGTGTGAGGATGTCGCTTATCAGGGGCCGCCGCCCCGACCACTTCCAGCCGATCGGGGGCGCCAGTCCCATGCCCATGATGGCGTGCCCCCAATGGACAGCTGCCGGGCGTCAGGTGGTGGTGGATGAGGGTGAGGTTCCGGTTGCCCTGACCGGGCATTTGGCGTATTGAAGGGGTTCCAGGATCATGTTGCGCTTCGGTGCAGCAATGGGTTCGAGTGATTTGCGTTATTGCTTCAGGTTAATTTCACGGGTACGGAGGGCACTACCATGTCGCGATCAAAGACCAGATTCAAGCTGGGGCGAGCGCCTTGGGGCTGGGTGTCCTGGGGGCTGTTGCTGAGCTGGAGTTCTGTTTGGGCCAGTGTTGCGGAGCAGGATACCTGGATGCCTGAAGATATCACGTTGATCGTCAGGAACGCGGAGCTGTCCGTGGAGTGGCTGGACGCCCTGAATCTGGGGCAGGCCGCGCCCGCGCCCGGCAAGGCCCCCGGCCCGGCCGCCCTGCCCCGGCGGCAAATGCCCCCGACCCTGGTGGCGATGGCCGAGGCCGGCGCCGCAATCGGCGTTGTGTATCCGGATGTCAGTGAACCCTACCGCAGCATTTTCACAGCCATCATCCAGGGGATCAACGACCGGGCCAAGGTGCCGGTCGTCAGTTTTGCCCTGGCACCCAGTGAGGATGCGGCCAGCCTGCGTGCCCGGCTCAAGGCAGCCCGCATTCAGGTAGTGATTGCCTTGGGCAAACAGGGCATGCAGGTGGTGGAGTCCCTGCGCAGCGAATTTGGGGTTGTGGTGGGGGGCGTGGTTACCGTACCGGAGGAGGCGGCCACTGATCGGGCGATCATCTCGCTGTCGCCTGACCCGGCCCTGCTGTTTGCCCGACTCAAGGAATTGTCGGCCACGGTGCAACGGGTGCATGTGGTCTATGACCCCCGGCAAAGTCGCTGGCTGATGCGCCTGGCGCAGGAAGCGGCCCGGCAACAGCAGCTTGAACTGCGGGCGCAGGAAGCGTATGACCTGAAAACTGCCGTGCAGCGCTATCAGCTTATCCTGGCGGATGCCGATGAAGCCCATGATGTCATCTGGTTGCCCCAGGATCCGACCACGGTGGATGAAAATGTGGTGCTACCCCTGATCCTGCGTGAATCCTGGAGTCGGCGCCTGCTGGTCTTTTCCAGCAGTTTTGCCCATGTCAAGCGCGGGGTGCTGTTTTCACTCTACCCGGACAATGTGGGCCTGGGCCGTAATCTGGCCGGATCGGCCCTGTACTATCTCAAGGCGGGGCAAATGCAGGATCGCGGCCTGTTGCCGCTCCAGAGTGTCCAGATTGCCGTCAACTTGCGCACGGCCCGGCATTTGGGCCTGCAATTCAGCCGAGAGCAGGAATCGGCTTTCAATACGGTCTTTAGCGGCCACTAAACGGGCGGATGTGGCGCGGATGGCTGGCTGGCTGGATAAGCTGACGTTCCGGGGACAGTTGGGGTTGCTGGTGGCCCTGGGGATCGGTTGCCTGGCAGCGGGAACCTTTCTGGTGAGTTCCTGGCAGGCTACCGCGCGGGTCCAGCGGGACTTGCGTACCCAGGGCCTTCAGCTCACCGCCAATCTGGCGCAGCAAAGTCCCTTGGCCCTGCTGACGGGTGCTGCGGAAAATGCTGCCGAGAGCATCAAGGCCACGCTGGGCTTTCCCGGTGTACTCCGGGTGGAGTTGTACGGGCATACCAATGAAATGGTGTTCGTCCAGGGTCCGCATGTCATCGGCTTTGACCGGGCAGTCACCCTGCCGGCGCTGGATAGCCCGGCATTGCTGGAGGCTGAAAGCGCCGCCGCCTGGCGTTTTGTCGCGCCGGTGCAAACTCGCTCGGTCACTGAATCCCCATTTGAAATGCAGGCCAGCAAGCCGGAACTGCTCGGTTATGCGGTCGTGTATATCAGCAAGGCGGCCATGACGGAGCTGATCCGGGAGCTGTTCTGGGCCAATTTGACGACAGCCTTATTGTTCGCTCTGGTATTTCTGGGGCTGATCCGCTGGGTCATGCGTTATGCCATGCGTCCGCTGGAGCGGCTGGCGGCGGCCATGGTACGGGCCAGAACCGGTGAGCTGGAGGTGCGGGCGCCGCTGGATGGGCCTCGGGATATTGCCGTCATGGCACAAGCCTTCAACACCATGATCAGCGCCCTGGAAGAACGGGAAGCACAACTGCGGGTGGCGCGGGATGAGGCGCTGGAATTTGGCCAGCTCAAAGCTGCCTTTGCGGCTACGGTCAGTCATGAAGTGCGTACTCCCATGAATGGCGTGCTGGGGATGCTGGACCTGCTCAAGACCGCGCCCTTGCGGCCTCAGGAACAGGAATTTGTTGAAGTTGCCTGGAATTCTGCCCAGACCCTGCTGAGCCTGATCAACGACATTCTGGACTTCTCCAAGCTGGAAGCAGGCAAGGTCATTTTGAACCATGAGCTGTTCGACCCATGTACCCTGATTGAAGATGTCCTGGATCTGCTGGCACCCCAGGCCTACCACAAAGGGCTGGAGCTGGGCTATCTGAGCGCAGATCGATTGCCGACCCGGGTTTGGGGTGACCCGCAACGCCTGCGTCAGATCCTGATCAATCTGGTCGGTAATGCGGTCAAATTCACTGAGCACGGCAGCGTCCAGGTCCAGGTAGGTCTCATGCACCCGGATGATCCGCTGTCCCGCTGGCGCTTCGGAGTCAAGGATACCGGGATTGGCATCGCCCCGGCGGCTCAGGTACGGCTTTTTGAGTCCTTTGAGCAGGCCGATCCCTCCACAACCCGCAAATTCGGGGGTACCGGGCTGGGCCTGGCCATTTCCCGGCAGTTGGTTACGCTGATGCAAGGTGAAATCGGGGTATGCAGTACGCCGGAGCGAGGCAGTGAATTCTGGTTTGCCGTGCCGTTGCGGGTGGCATCGGAGGTCGAACGACTGCCGCCCTTGCCGCTGCGGGTGCTGGTGGTGGAACCTGGCCTGAGCAGCCGCCAGTTTTTGGCCGATACCCTGCAAGCCTGGCAAGTGGAAGTGCAGACCGTGGAAACCCTGACGGCGGCCCTGCAAGTGTTGCAGGCGCAACCGGCCCCGCTGTTTGATTGGGTGATCTGCGCCAGCGAGCTGGTAGCAGAATCAACCCAGGTTCATCTGCTTCAGGACTGGCTGGCGCGTACCCAGGCCCGTTTGGCAGTCATGGCGCCTTTTGGGACCGATATGCGCAGGCGTATCGAACCGGTCTGGGGTGAAGCCGCCCATTTTCTGGCCAGACCCTTGCGCCGCAATCGGTTGCGGCATTGTCTGGAGGGTAGCGCTCCGGCGGTACTCCAGCAGGCCCCGGCGCTGGCGCCGACCGACCGTGACGAGGGGCAGCATATTCTGGTCGTAGAAGACAATCTTGCCAATCAGGCCGTTGTAGTCGGAATGCTCAAGGCGCTGGGGTATCAGACCGTGTTGGCTGACAACGGTGCCGAGGCGCTGAGCTGCCTGGCGCAGCGCCAGGTTGATCTGGTTCTGATGGACTGCAATATGCCGGTCATGGATGGCTATGAAGCGACGGCACGGATCCGGGATTGGGGCCATAAAAATGGGCAGCATTTGCCGGTGCTGGCGATGACGGCCAATACTGAATCCGCCGGCTTGCAGCGCTGTTTGCAGGCCGGCATGGATGATTATCTGTCCAAGCCAATGAGTTTGCAGATGCTTTCCGATAAATTGACCCAATGGCTCGGCGGCGGGGCCAATAGTGTTGCGTCCCAGGCCCGGACGTCGGCGGTGCCGCAAGCCCTGCCTGAACCAAAGCCTGTGGATGCCGAGCTGCTGGCCCGGCTGCGTGATGTGCTGGGAGAAAATCTTGCCCATGTCCTGGAATTGTTTCTGGAAGACACCCCGGATTATCTGGCCCGGCTCAGTGCTGCCGCGCAAGCCAGTGATCCGGAAACCCTGCGTCAGGTGGCGCATACCCTGAAGGGCATTGCCGGCAGCCTGGGAGCGGTGCAATTGGCTGCAGTGGCGCGGGAACTGGAGCAGCAGGCCAGTGTGGGCACGCTGGCCGAGTCCGACCATCTGGTCCAGCAGCTCAAGGCCGAATATGATCAGGTCCAGGCCATTTTCAATGAGGAACTCAAACGTCCGCTGGCCGATACCGTGGCCGCACTGCCCGTGGCGCAGGCCCTGGTGCTGGTGGTCGATGACGACCGCATGACGCGCCGGGCGCTGCGGCATACGCTGGAACGTGAAGGCTTCATCGTTCAGGAAGCCGGGGACGGGGAGGCCGCGCTGGCACTCACCGCCAAGATAGACCCCGATGTGGTGCTGATGGATGCCATGATGCCGGTGCTGGACGGTTTCACGGCCTGTGCCAGGATTCAGGCCGAAGATCTGGATACCCCGGTCCTCATGATCACGGCGCTGGACGATGCGGAGTCCATTTCCAGGGCCTTTGCCGCCGGTGCCAGCGATTACATCACCAAGCCGCTGAATTTGTCGGTGGTCAGCCAGCGCGTGCGCCGGATCGTCGAGGCCCGTCGCACCGAACGCTATGTTCGCCATCTGGCCTATCACGATACCCTGACCGGTCTGGCCAACCGGGTCACGTTCATGAGCCAGTTGACCCGGCACCTGGCCAAAGGTCAGCCGCTGGCCCTGTTGTTTCTGGATCTGGATCGCTTCAAGCTGGTCAACGATACGCTGGGTCATGACATTGGTGATCGCCTCTTGAAGGAGGTGGCGCAGCGGATGCGCCAGAATACCCGGACCAGCGATTGCGTAGCCCGATTTGGCGGGGATGAATTCGCCATCCTGCTCAGTGAAGCCGGACATGCCGAGGCGGCGGCAGCCGTGGCCGAGAAGGTGGGACACGCGCTGGGTGTGCCATTTGAAATTGATGGACATGATATTTTTGTCACTGCCAGTATCGGCATTGCCCTGTATCCCATGGATGGCACCGATGCCAACAATTTGCTCAAACATGCCGATACGGCGATGTATCAGGCCAAGCGGCAGGGGACAGGCCATGTATTCTATGAAGCGGACATGGATATCTCCCTGGCGGGGCGCCTGAGTCTGGAAAGTGGGCTGCGGCGGGCACTGGAACGTAACGAATTGGTAGTGCATTATCAACCCAAGGCCCGTTTGGGTCGGACTGGACAAATGGTCGGTGCCGAAGCGCTGGTACGCTGGCAGCACCCGCAGCGGGGCATGGTTTCACCCAGTGCCTTCATCCCGCTGGCAGAGGAAACCGGACTGATTTTACCTATCGGTCAGTGGGTCTTGCGGACCGCCTGCGCTCAGGCCCAGGCCTGGAATCAGACCAGCCGGGTGCCGGTTTCCGTGGCGGTGAACCTGTCGGGTTTGCAGCTCAAACAGCCAACCATTGTGCAGTGCGTGGCGGGCGTGTTGCAGGCCACCACCAC
>CAYNNN010000012.1:0-51569 GCA_964398665.1 uncultured Gammaproteobacteria bacterium
GCCCGGGCAATCTCTGGCTCCGAGAGTTTCAGCAGGTCTATGGTCTGGCCAAACCAGGCTTGGCCGCTATCAGGCCGGGTCTTGCCGGTGATGATGTCCATCATCGTGGTCTTGCCTGCGCCGTTGGGACCGATGATGCAGCGCAATTCCCCGGAATCAATGTACAGATTCAGGTTATTGATGGCCTTGAAACCATCAAAGCTGACGTTCAACCCTTCCAGATACAGGATGGCCTTGTGACTGGCATCGGGCTGGCCTGCCTCGGTATGGAGGACGTGGGCACCTTCACCTTCATTCATGCAACCGCTCTCCCCCAACGTGCCCGAACCCCGGCCAGGACGCCTGCCAGGCCGTGGGGCAAATAAAGCGTGACCAACACAAACAGCGCTCCAAGCAGGAATAACCACGATTCAGGCATTAACCCGGTAAATACAGTCTTGGCATAATTGACCAGGATGGCGCCGGCGACGGCGCCGTAAAGCGTGGCTCGTCCCCCAATGGCCACCCAGATGACAATCTCGATGGAATTCAGTGGCGAAAATTCGCCGGGGTTGATAATGCCAACTTGCGGCACATACAAGGCCCCGGCCAGACCAGCCAGCATGGCCGAGAAGGTGAACACCCAGACTTTATAATCCTCAACCCGGTAGCCTACAAACCGGATTCGGCTTTCTGCATCCCGGATCGCGACCACAACCCGGCCCAGCCTGGAGGTCACGATAACCCGGCAGGCCAGATACCCCGCCGCCAGGGCCAGCGCTGAGGCCACAAACAGCGCTACCCGCGTGGTGTCGGCATGGAGGCTGAAGCCGAGGATGTCCTTAAAGTCGGTCAAGCCATTATTGCCGCCAAAACCCATTTCGTTGCGAAAGAAGGCCAGCATCAGGGCATAGGTCAGCGCCTGTGTCATGATGGACAGGTACACCCCTGTGACCCGGGAACGAAATGCCAGCCAGCCAAAGCCGAAGGCCAGCAAGCCTGGTACCGCCAGCACCATGAGCAGGGCAAACCAGAACTGATCAAAGCCGTGCCAGAACCAGGGCAAGGTTGGCCAATTCAGAAACACCATGAAATCCGGCAGGAGCGGGTTGCCATACACACCCCGCTCACCGATCTGGCGCATCAGGTACATCCCCATGGCATAACCGCCCAGGGCGAAAAAAGCCCCGTGCCCCAGGCTCAAAATCCCCAGATAACCCCAGACCAGATCCACTGCGACGGCCAGCAGGGCATAGGTCAGGTATTTACCCAGCAAGGTCACCAGATAGGTCGGCACATGCAGCGGGTTATCGGCGGGCACCAGCAAGTTCAGGATGGGTACCAGCAACGTCACCAGGGCCAGCACCCCCAGCATGGCCTGACCGCCCCGGTCATCACGCAAGATTCCCATCACTCAATCTCCCGCTGCCCGGCCCTTTTGCGGGAACAACCCGCGCGGGCGCTTTTGAATGAACATAATGATGAATACCAGCACCAGAATCTTGGCCAGCACAGCCCCGGCCCAGGGTTCCAGGAGTTTGTTGACCACACCGAGCGATAACCCGGCCACCAGCGTGCCCCAGAGATTGCCAACCCCGCCAAACACCACGACCATGAAAGAGTCGATGATGTAGGCTTGCCCAAGATTTGGCCCGACATTGGTCAGTTGGCTCAAAGCCACCCCGGCCAGACCGGCAATGCCCGAACCCAGGCCGAAGGTCAGGGCATCTACCCGCGCTGAACGCACCCCCATCGCCCGCGCCATGGCCCGGTTCTGCGCCACGGCACGCACCTGCAAACCCAGGGCAGTGTTACGCAACACTCCATACAGTGCTGCAAATACCAATAGGCAAAACAATAAAATATATAAACGATTATAAGTCAGGGCCAACACGCTGTTGATTTCCAGGGTACCCGACATCCAGCCCGGATTGGCCACCGGCACATTTTGTGGTGAAACCACGGTGCGCACCAGCTGCTGCAAAATCAGGCTGATCCCGAACGTGGCCAGCAAGGTTTCCAGCGGGCGGCCATACAAATGCCGAATCACGCCGCGTTCAATGAGAACCCCGACTGCGCCCGAAACCAGAAATGCCGCCGGAATTGCCAGCAAGACCGAGTAATCCAGCCATTGCGGGAAGAGTTGCTGCACCAGCCAGGTGGTATAAGCCCCCAGCATGATCAGCTCGCCGTGGGCCATGTTGATGACCCCCATGACGCCAAAGGTAATGGCCAGGCCAATGGCCGCCAAGACCAGCACCGAGCCTAAGCTCAGGCCAAAAAACAAGGTTTCCAGGTAACCATAAAACGCTACCTGACGTTCGATCCGATATAGCACTGCCTGGGCAGCCTTGGCCACTTCCAGCGCATCATCGTTGGCCAATGTGGCGAGCCGACTGCGCACGGCCGGATGCAACTGGCCATCCAGCGCCATGATGGCTGCCAGACGCACAGCCGCTTCCGGGGCTTGCAAATCATTCAAGGCCAGAGCCAGGCGAAAAGCCATCTGCACCTGAGCATCCGTTTCCTGGGCCAGCAGTTCCCGTAACTGCGGCGTCAGTTCAGGGTCCGGGTCATCCAGCAGTTTTTGGGCGGCCGTCCGGCGCGTGGCCAGATCGGGTGCCCGCAGGCTCAAGGTATTCAGGCGCCCACGCAGGTATTTGCGCAGGCTGTTGTTCAGGGGAATCTTGCGCAGCTCATCCGGGCTGAAGGTGGGGCCTGCGGTTCCGGTCATGACCTCCAGCGTACCGGCATCACGCACGATAAGCAGGGTATCCTCAGTTTTATGCTGATACAAGGCACCGTCCAGCAGGGCTTGCAGACAGGCGACCGCCCGAGGGGTATTACTGGCTGCGAGGATATCCACGGCAATACGGGTTTGGGCAAAGCTGGCGGCCTTGAACAGCGCCACTGTCTGAACCAGAGTGGGCTCCAGACCTGCCGCAGGTAACGGCGGTGCCGCCAGACTGCTACCACCGCCCAGCCATAGCAGGCCGAGCAACAGCAGTTTGAACAGAGGAATACGCATGGGGGCAGATCTCTCCTGAACGCCCCGCCCTTGCGGGAGAACGCTCAGGTGGGGAGAAACGCACGGGTGTCCGGCAAGCACTGCCCTACAGCAAAGCAGCGCTTGCGTGGTGAGGTATCGCTCAGGTCACTTGTAATTCTGGCCCGAGCACTTTTTGGTTTTGGTGTTGTAGTTGCCGCAGGGCTTGCCGCCCGTTTCCTTGCCTGTCCAGTCGGCGACAATCGGCTTGGAATCCGGGAGGAAATCCGACCAGGCATCCCCGGGCACTTCCGGGGTCTTGGAAACCACCTCAAACTGGCCATTTTCCTGAATTTCGCCGATCAGCACCGGCTTGGTCAGGTGATGATTGGGTAGCATTTTGGCAATGCCGCCCGTCATATTGGGCACTTCGAGGCCAATCATCGCCGCAGCCACCTTGTCGGTATCGGTCGTGCCAGCTTTTTCCACGGCCTTGACCCACATTCTGAAGCCGATGACATGGGCTTCCATCGGGTCATTGGTCACCCGCTTGCTGTTTTTGGTGAAAGCCTGCCATTGCTTGATAAATTCCTTGTTGGCTGCATTATCCACGCTCATGAAATAGTTCCAGGCAGCCAGATGGCCGACCAGCGGCTTGGTGTCAATGCCGGACAGTTCTTCTTCACCGACCGAGAAAGCGATGACCGGGATGTTCTCGGCAGAAATGCCCTGATTTCCCAGCTCTTTATAAAACGGCACGTTGGCATCGCCATTGATGGTCGAGACGACGGCCGTTTTCTTGCCTGCGGAGCCGAACTTCTTGATATCCGCCACAATGGATTGCCAGTCAGAATGCCCGAAAGGCGTGTAGTTGATCAGGATATCCGCTTCCTTGACACCCTTGGATTTCAGGTAGGCTTCCAGAATCTTGTTGGTAGTACGGGGATAGACATAATCGGTTCCGGCCAGCACCCAGCGTTTCACGCCTTCCTTCATCAGGTAGTCCACCGCCGGGATGGCTTGCTGATTGGGCGCCGCGCCGGTGTAGAACACATTCTTGGAAGATTCCTCACCCTCGTACTGTACCGGGTAGAACAGCAGGCTGTTGAGTTCTTCAAAGACCGGCAGCACCGACTTGCGCGAAACCGAGGTCCAGCAGCCAAAGGTCGCCGCCACTTTTTCCTTGGCGATCAGGTCACGCGCCTTTTCGGCAAACAACGGCCAGTTGGAGGCCGGGTCCACCACGACGGCTTCCAGCTTTTTACCCAAAACCCCACCTTTCTGATTCTGCTCTTCAATCAGCATCAGCATGGTATCTTTCAGCGTTGTTTCACTGATGGCCATTGTCCCGGATAGCGAATGCAGCACGCCCACCTTGATGGTGTCGGCGGCGCCGGCCAGCCCGGACAGCCCCAAGGCCGCCAGCATCGTGAACGTAAGCAAGGTTTTTTTACAGACCTTCGGCAATGACATGTTCAACTCCTGATAGAAGGGAAGTCGTGGTAAAACCACAGTCCCTGGGCAGCAAGGATTGTGCCAGGCGCCCATCGGCGTATCGGGCCAGACGGCATCCACCCTCGGACACAGACTTGCGACAATTTGGCGCAACCTGGCTGCATCATGCACCATATTGCAGCAACAACGAACAAATCATCTGGCAAAAGAAAGGGGTGCCGCAGCACCCCAAGGTTCACCAGAAACGAGAGAACAGCAGCAGATTACTTGGCCAGCGGGAAACTGTAGCTGACCAGGAACTGCACATCATCATCCACATTATCCTTGTCCACTACAAACTTGCTCAGGGCAAAGCTGAGATTGTCGTTGTACTGATAACCAAACTGGATGTGACCGGGGTCATCACCTTCCTCATAGTTATGCTGACCATACAGTACTGAAAACTTATCAAAGGTATAACCCAAGGTAAAATAACGGTACTCATTGGCATCATCACCTTCAATCGCTTCGTACAGGGTGGCTTTGACCGGGCCAAAACCCACCGATACGATGAGGTCCATCAGGTCGCCTGCATCAATATCCTGGTCCGGGTAGATGTAAGTCCAGAGGCTGACATCCAGGTCCACTGGCCCGGCCTTGCCGCCCCAGCCAGCGAACAGATCATACTCGTTACCGTTGGTGGCATCACCCGAGGACCCCCACACACCGGCATACAGGCCGGACTCGTGCTTCAAGCGCAGCTCGCCAAACACCGCTGCATCACCATCGCCCAGGTCGAACCCACGCCACAGGTACATGTTGGCGGCGCCTACCGAAGCAGCCACTTCCACAGCCTGCGCCGCAGGCAAGGCCAATAGGGCACTCGTCGCAACCAGACCACCGACCAGCATTTTGCGCACTAACATAAAACACCTCAAAAAATGTTAACAAAACCCACACGCCCCTTCGACACCCGAAGGTCAGCTCAGCGGCTGTTACTTAAGAGGCAAAATCCATGCCACGCATGTGGCCATAAAACAACATGGCGCCAGACGCAGGTTCCAATGACCTGCTCCGTGCCAGCATCAGCAAGCTGCATGACCCACTTGACCCCTCTGCCTGATTTGGCTAGAACTGCTGCCAGGGCAAGCAGTGGGGGTCAGCATGTGGCGCTACATCGGGGTAAGTTTGGGGTTGTGCGGGCTGGTACTGCAGGGCGCACTGGCGGCGGACTCCCACAGCCAGCACTGGGGTTATCATGGTACCAGCGGCCCGGAACATTGGGCGGAATTGGCACCGGAATTTGCCTTGTGCCAACAGGGCACCCTGCAATCTCCCATTGATCTGGCAGCTGCTTATCGTCAGGAACCCAGCCTGTTGCCGCCAGCCCCGCTCCCACCGCTGGAGTTCCTCTATCGGCCCGTTGGCCTGGCGTTGCACAATAATGGCCATACCCTACAGCAGCAGATTCCGGCCGACAGCGGCCACCTGGTAGCACTGGGCAAGCGATTTGAACTGGTGCAAATCCACTTCCATGCGCCCAGCGAACACCAGATCCGTGGACAAAATTATCCCGTCGAGGCACATCTGGTGCATCGGGCAGCAGATGGGGAGTTGGCAGTCGTGGGCGTCTTTCTACAACGCGGAGCGCCCAACCCCGCCTTGCAAATGCTCTGGCTGACCCCGCCCCCGGTAGGGCAGACCCAGCAGCAACCGGAATTGCTGTTCAATCCGCTGGAATTATTGCCACGCAACCGATCCTATTATTTTTACCTGGGTTCTTTGACCACGCCGCCCTGCACCGAAGGCGTGCGCTGGTTTGTACTGCGCAAGCCCATCACGGCCTCTGAAAGCCAGATCCTGCGGTTCACCCAATATTACAGTGATAACGCCCGCCCCCCCCAGCCACTGCATCGGCGCCGGGTCAGCGAAGCCTTCCAGCCCACCCTGCCCCTGCATTATCCGGGCCTGCCGTATTAGCCGTGACCGGACTTTAACTTAGGGTTAGCAAATGATCCGCACCCGGTGCCGCTGCCGGGCTTGCCGGGATAGTTAAAAAATAATAAAATAATTAAGTGCTGATTTAGTAGCTAGGTCGGCACACTCCTCCATCCTCCCTTGTGGTGGATTTTGCGCGGGCTTCCCCGCCCGCGCCCTTTTTTCCTGCGCGTGCTTTGCGCCTGCTACTCGACCTTGAACTCCAAAAACTGGTGCGGGCCATAGATCTGTTCGCGCAATTCATTGACTTCATGAAATAATACCCAGGCATCCTGAGGTCGCTGAATCGCGCTGGGCCGCAGCAAGAAGCGCAGCAACCGCACCAGCGGTTCGGGGACATGTTCCGGGATCTGCTGCTGCACCGGGTCGCCGCCCAGCAGATACAGCATGGTCAGGCCCAGGGAATACAGATCGGCTGCTGGCAGCGGGGCTTTACGTGCAGCCACTTCGGGCGCGCTGTAAATCTCATTCAGGGCCCGAAACCCTGTTCCGGTCTCCTTGGGGCGCAAGACGGCATAACACCAGTCCACCAGCCAGATATTGTGATCCTGAGGTCGGACGATGATATGTGCCGGATCGATGTTGCCATGCAGAATACCCTGGCTGTGGGCATAACCCAGCACCCCCAGCGTGCGGCGCAAAATCCACAATACGTGTCGCGGTTCGACCCCCTGGGGAAAATGCTGGCGCAAGGCGTGCAGGTCATAACCGTCACAAGGCAAAAATACATTGGCCAGACGGCCATCATCCATCCGGAACTGATCTCGCAAGACGGGCAGATGCCGGGCATACTGTCCAGCCTGGCCTACCAGCGCGTGCAGGGTATTGGCTTCGTGCTGCAACCAGGGATTGTCGGCCAGTTCACCGGCCAGCTTGACGATCACCGGTTCGGGAACCGGCAGGTTCTGGATGCGCTGGGCGCGATAGATGCGGCAGATATCGCCGTTGGCCACCGCTTCAAAATTGAGATACCGAGCCGCTTCAGGCGCAGGCGGTTGAGACAGCGGCACGGGCGCCGGCGGGGCCGGAACAGGCGCTTCGGCCAGCAATGGACCGCTGACCGGCAAGGGCGCACGCCAGCGCCACAAACGACGTAAACCACGCTTGACGGCTTCGTACAGATCATCGGCCAGCCGTGAGGCCATCTGCTTGAATGCCACTGCCAGCAACACGCTGAGCAGGACCGTGTAGAATTCCCAGTGGGCCAGGGTCGATAACTCGGGCATGGTCGGGTGCAATTCGCAATTTATCGGCCCAATGCTACGCTTGCCTGCGGGTGGGTCAAGTTTTCTTCAAGGGGTATGGGTATGGGTGGTGGTTCCTACAGTTTTGATGTGGCGCATACAACACGCGCCGCACCTGGTGCGGCGGCCTTTGATTATCAGGGTTATGCCAACGATATCGCTGCCGCGACCGGACGGCGCAGCGTGCATCCGCTGCTTGACATTCGTGGCCAGCAACGCGAGTGCCTCAATGAACAGGCCATCGTGGTGGCCATGGATGTCACGCGCTCACGCGGGGACGATGCCCGCATTGTGTATGAAAAATTGCCGACCTTCATCGGCTGGCTGGAAATGCAGGGTTATCTGCCCGGTGCAGCCATCAGTCTGGCGGCCATCGGTGACGCATTCAGTGACCAGGCTCCCCTCCAGGTTTCCCAGTGGGAACGGGATAACCGCCTCGATGATGCGTTGGGCAAATTCTGGCTGGAAGGCGGCGGCGGCGGCACAGGCGAGGAATCCTACGAACTGGCTGCTTATTTTTATGCCTACCATACCCATTTGAAAATCAATGCCGAGGGCCGGAAAGGGTATTTTTTCTTTGTGGGTGATGAGGGCTTCTATCCGCAGGTTTCCCATCAGCAGGTCCATGCCGTGCTGGGTCAGACGCTGACCCATGATGTGCCCAGCCTGGAGGTTTTTCGCAAGCTTCAGGAAAAATTTCATGTCTTTTTTATCTACCCACAAAAATCCTGGCAGGAGCGTCGCGCCGACATTGACGCAGAAATCGCTCAGCGGGTGAAAAGTGCCGGGGGCCAATATGACAATGTGGACATCCGGATCTCCCTGCTCTGGAACACCCGTGATGATCTCGATTTACACGTCATTACCCCTTCAGGTGAAGAAATTTACTACGGAAACAAACAGGCTCGCTGCGGGGGTGCCCTGGATATAGACCGTAATGTGCATGGTGAAGATCCCAAGCCGGTGGAAAATGTCCGCTGGGCACGCGGCCAGGCCCCGGCGGGGCGCTATCGGGTTTATGTCCAGAATTACCGCTACCACGAACCCCCTGGTCCGATTCCCTTCCGGGTTGAAATGGACGTCAATGGTCAGATCAGTCACTATCAGGGGGTTATCTCGGAGAAGCGCGAAACCGGTGCCAAGAGTAACCACGAGGTGGCCTGTTTTGACTTCAAACCAGTGGCGCAGTCCGGCAGCCCCCCCGCTGATCGGTATGATGGCTACGACGATGCCAAAATCCAGAAGCAGTGGGCGGGTGTGCTGCCCCCCGGTCATGTGCTGCTGCTGGACGACCCGGCTGGAATCATTGATGTGATGGTGGGGGCCATTGGTCTGCAAGCGGGCAAGGTGCAGCTGGAAGGCTATCTCCAGGCGCTGGATGCCCAGCAACCGGCTGCGGGGGCCACTCAGATCGGCACCCGGCGTCAGCGGGTCGCCCGGGCTTTGGGCGGCTTGCAGATTCAGCAAACACCGGTCGCCGCCGTAGGTCAGTTACCCGAAAACGCACCGCCCCCCCGCCCCAGCACGCGGCGCTGGTGGTAGACCTTTCCCAGCCGGGCATCCTGGCCGTCATGGGCCTGGGCTGGGGCGATGAGGGCAAGGGCAGTTGGGTGGATTATCTGGCCCGTCAGACGCAGGCTCCCTGGGTAGTACGCTTCAACGGGGGGCCGCAAGCGGCCCATCATGTCGTTACACCCACGGGACAGACCCACTGTTTTGCCCAATTTGGCGCCGGCACCCTCGTGGCGGGGGTACGCACCTGGCTGGCTGCGCCCATGTGGGTGGACCCGCTGGCGCTGGCTCAAGAGCAACAAGCCCTGCACCGTTTGGGTATTCAGGATGCCTATGCCCGGCTGAACATAGACCCGCGCTGCGGCATCATCACGCCTTTTCATGCCCTGCTGAACCGATTGCGTGAGACCTTGCGCGGCAATGCCCGCCACGGCAGTTGCGGCATGGGTATTGGCGAGGCCTGGCGGGACTTGCAGCAGGCAGATTGTCCAGTGCTGCGCTGGCAGGATCTGACCCATCCTGGGCTGGCGGGGCAACTGGCTGAAATTCAGGCACACAAGCTTTCCCAGGCCACCGCCCTGTGTACGGCTGCCGCTATCGCCCCTCGCACGCAGCGTTACCACGTGGAGCTGGGTCTGTCGCATTTGCCCCGGTGGCTGGCAGAAACATACCGGTACCTGGCCGGGCACAGTCCGATCGGCACCGCAGGCCCCGAATGCCTGACCCCGGCCCTGCGGGCGGGCCAGACCCTGATTTTTGAGGGTGCCCAAGGTGCGCTGCTGGACAAGGATTACGGCTTTGCACCGTACATTACCCCCAGTTGCACCACCTTTGCCGCTGCCCGGCAGGTGGCTGCCGAGCTGGCACAGTCCGTCCCCCTGCACCGGTTGGGCGTGCTGCGCGGCTATGCCATCCGACACGGGGCCGGGCCGCTGGTCACGGCGGATACGACTCTGACCGCTGCCCTGCCTGAGCCACATAATGGCACCAATCCCTGGCAAGGCGATGTGCGTCTGGGCTGGTTTGATGCCGTGGCAGCCCGTTACGCCCTGCACGTAAGCGGCGGGGCAGACGGCCTGTTACTGGGGCATCTGGACCGGCTGGCACACCGGGCGCAGCTTCCGGTCTGCACCGCGTATCGTGATGGGCGCGGCCAAACTGTGACCCTGACGCCCCCGACTACATCGACCGCACAGACGCAACTGACCACGTATCTGGCCGACTGCCAGCCACACTATCAACGGCTGGCCGGCTGGCAGGATCAGCCGAGTGCTGTATTCAACTATGGGTTGCCCGTGGCGGCCCTGCTGGGCGTGCCCTTGGCCGGTCTCTCCTATGGCCCGACGGCTGTGGAAAAATCCTGGCTGGGCGCCTGATTCAGTAATAGGCATCCGGCGCGGTGCGTGGGCGGGTATGCCGGGCAGCATCCTGACTGCGCCGGGAGGGCTGCTGGTAATTTTCCGGCTCATCGTCGTCCAGTTCCTGTTCATCCCAAAAATCGCCCTCATGGGCCTCGGCTGAAGGTGTCTCATGCCGGAGTTGCGGCAGCCCGGCCTCCAGCGCATCCAGGGAACCCAGATAGCGAATCTTGGTATGGAGCTGAATATCGGTCGGCGTCCACAATTTACGCTCCATGGCATAAATCGCGGCACTGACCGCCGTGGCCAGCACCAGGCCCATTACTACTGCAAACATCAGGATGGTCTTGATCTGGGGAAAGGCTGGCGCAGTCGGCAGATTCGGCTGGCTGGCCACCGTGACGTTGGCAAACAAGGCGCGGTCTTTTTCCCGGTTGATCCGGGCCTCTTCCTTTTTGGTGCTGTATAGCTTGTAATTTTCGGCCAGCAGATCATGCTCAAGCGCGATTCGCTTGATCGTGATGGCATTTTTTGCCAGCTCTGCATTTTCCGCCTTCAGTGTTTGCACCCGCTTTTGCAATGCATCCAGACTATTGCGATAGCCACCGGACTCAGCCTCCAGGTCCGAGATAATCTGCTGCATCTGGCGCCGGATCATCTCCTTCATGTTGGCATATTGCGAGATGGAATCCTGCACCTGCTTGGAACCCGGCTGGTAATCGCTCAGGGCACGCTGGCGGTTGATCACCAGTTGAGCCAGGCTTTTTTCCATCTCGACCAGCGCCGGATACTGGGCCAGCGTTTCAGCGGGCAGACCACTCAGGCTGCTTTGGGCCTGAAAACGCTGCAAAGCCATGCGAAAGGCCTTGAGTTTGGCTTCCACGCTATTGAATTTGGTCAGCATCTGCACGCTGCTGGATTCCATTTCCCGAATCAGGGCCAGATTGCCGTTCAACTGATTTTCAGGCTGAATCACGCCCAGGTTCTTGCTGGTCTCCGCCAGGGTGGTATTCATCTGGATCAGGGCATCCTGTAGTTGCTGGGTCTGATTGTCAAAAAACTCGTAACGGCCTTCCGTGGTCTGATTGACCCGAATGTGATGGCGGATGAAGGTTTCAATGATGGTATTCAGCTGTGCGACCACACCCTGCGGATTGCGCCCCCGCAAAGTCAGCTTCACCATATTGGAATTGGTCAGCGGTTCGGCCTTGAGGCGTCCGCGCAAGGCCTTTGCCTGATTCAAAATTTGCGTTTCATCGTTGGCATCGGCCAGTTGATGCTTGACCACCACTTCACGCAGGACTTCATCAGAGGTAATCATGAAAATCACGGCATTGATGGTCTGATCATCCACTTCGTTGAACACGTTCATGCGGGTGGAGTCCTGATCAAACACCAGCGGCTTGGAAAACTGGGGTTTGATCAGCAACTCGCTGGTGGTTTGATAGCTGGGCGGCGACAACAGCGCCAGCAACAGGGCGCCGACAATGACCCCGGCAAAGGTCAGCGTGAATACCCCCTTCTTCAGGAAGAAAATGCCGATGATATCCCGAACGGTCTGAGTATGAGCCTGCCGTACCGGGCCCGCTTTTTCCAGGGCAGGATGAACCGCAGTCGCCATGATCGCCCCCTAAAATTCCACTGCCGGTTGCACGTCTTGCTGCAACGAATAGGAAAACACGAAGCTATAGGGAATGAAACGCCGGATGAAGTCAAAGACTATCGCCGTCTGGGCCAGGCGGGTGTTGGGCACGTAGACCACATCCGCTTGCCGCAACAGGGTGTCGGTGCCGATATTGCCGCTGGACAGCATCGCTGAAGCATCGATCAGACGCCCCACAGCCCGCTGACGCTCATCACGGGTAATCAGCAACACACTGGCGGTTTCTGCATGGGGACTGAAACCACCGGCCAAAGCCACCCCCTGCAGGACCGTGGTCGGACCGCGCAACTCGTAAAAGCCGGGCTTGGCCACTGCGCCCATGACATAGACCAGATTACCCTTGGCCGTCAGCAGGGCTGTTGAGGTAAACATTCCGGGTATCAACTGGTTATAGGCCTTGTTGATGGTGCGCTCTGCAGTATCGATGGTCTGGCCGGCTACATTCAGGGGCGGCAATAGCGGCAGACTCACCCGGCCATCCGGCTGGACCAGCGCCAGACGGCTCTGCCCACGTGGTGCAGTCTTGATGGCATCTTTCAAGTCCCGAATCCGCTGCCCATAGCGGACCAACGATACTGTGGCCTTGGGATATTTGAGAAAGTCGGCATACAGGGCATCCACCCGCTGTCCCAGCGCCATCGGCGTCAGACCGACCGCCGGCACATCACCCTTGTAGGGCACCGTGATCTTGCCGTCCGGACGGACAATCAGGGTGCGATCCAGTTGGGGGTAATGGTAAAACTCGACCCGAATCTGGTCGCCAATTGCCAATTGGTATTCTTCCTGCTGGACTTCGTTGACGTGGTAGGTCACTTCAATCTCATCGCCCGGCGAGAGCAGATAGTCCCGACCGTAGCTGACTACCTGTTCGGCATAAACCTGCCTGCCTCCTTCCAGTTCGGCCGCTGGATGAGGGGTATAGGCGCTACAGGCGCTCAACAAGGCGACAAGACAAAGCAGGACCCGCATACAATTAACCTGAATTAAATACACAGCCCCGATGGAATTCCGTCCCGGCCACACCGGGTGCCTGTGTGAATCAGGACTATAATGAACAGGCTTACCGAGAGTATAGCAGCCCATAGTCGCCAATAGACAACGATGTTGCCTATCTCATGGCATTTATGCAACACTCTCGCCAGCACGAACCGCGCACCTAAATCATGATACCTAAAGAACGCGGGTAACGACCACACAACTTCTGAAGAACCACGGTGATGAGCGCACGTTGTCATGTACAAGAAATATTTTCGTCTGCAAGAGTATCCTTTCGAGAATACCCCTGACCCCCGATTTTATTTCAACAGCCATAGCCACCGAGAAGCCTTGGCCAATATGGTGTATGGCGTACGTGAAGCCAAGGGTCTGATTCTGGTCACCGGGGATGTCGGCGCCGGCAAAACCATGCTGATTCAGGAACTCAAGCAGGAACTGGGCGAACAGCACTGGGTGGTGGAAACATCCACCCCCTGGATTTCTGCGGATGAATTGCTTCACACCCTGCGGGTACGACTGGAGATCAAACCCCCCGACGAAGGCGAGCACAGCCTCATAGAGGCGCTCCGGGACAAGCTCATCAGTCTGCACGGCGAAAATCGGCGCGTGGTTCTGGCCGTGGATGAGGCCCACCTGCTCCCCGACCGCACCCTGGAAGGGATCCGCCTGCTCTCCAACCTGCAAACACCCCAGCACAAACTGATCCAGATTGTGCTGCTGGGTCAGGAAGAGCTCCTGGCCAAGCTGGCCCGCTACTCCCTGCGTCAACTGGAACAACGTATTGCCCTGCGCTGCACCCTCATGCCCCTGAGTCCGGAAGAAACTCAGGATTACATTGCGTTCCGGCTGCGGGTTGCAGGCGGCAGCGCCATGCTGTTCAGCCCGGAAAGCCTGAATCTCATCGTGCGTGAGTCTGCCGGGGTGCCGCGCCGGATCAACCTGCTGTGTGATAATGCCCTGCTGGTTACCTATACCCACAGCCTGAATCATGTGGATACCGAGGTGGTTACCGAAGTGATCGCCAGCCAGCGGCTGCCCGACGAAACCACACCCCCGCCTGCCGCTGCCGCTGCGCCTCCAGGCAACCTTCACCCACGACCGCAGACCCCACCCCCGCGTCAGGCCGAACACCGTCCTGGTTATATCCCCACCCACCCGGAAGATGCCCCTCCGCCGCGCCGAAGTGAAGCGCGTCCGCCCCCGCGCCGCAGCAATCCGTCCCCGCTACCCATACCCCCACCGCCCCCCCCCAAGGCATCCAGCAATCCGTCCCTGCGCAGCCTGTTGTTTGTGCTGTTGGCACTGGCGCTGGGCGCAGGCGGCGGCGGCGTGGGCGTCTGGTGGCTGAATCAGACGGCATCCCCAGCCGGATCCCCGGACGATGGGGCCCGACGACCTGTCCAGCAGCTCCCCGCCTTGCTCCCCGAACAACACTACCAGGCTCCGCGTGAGTCAGCCCGGACCCCAATCCCGGAAACCGCAACCCAGACCGTGGCAACCGTATCCATTGCCCTGGATACCCCGGCTCATGACGCCCTGCCCGTGCCTTTTTCTGCAGCCCTGATGAAGGCCACCACCAACGTCCAGGTCAGCAAACCCGACGATGTGTTGATCGCCGCAGCGCGCCTGTATGGTTTATGGAACGATACGGTGGAAGACATCGTCCTGTCGGCCAATCCCGAACTGGCCGTGGTGGACAAATTGCCGCCCGGAGTCAATGTCAAGCTGCCGCTGCTGGCCCGTGAGCAACTCATCATCCAGAACAAGGATGGCGATTATTTCATCTACTACGCCACGTTCAAGGATGAAGTGGCCGGCAGTGCGGCCGTGGATACTCTGAAGAAAGTCTGGAGCAATGCCTTCCTGACCACCATCACCCAACGCGGCAGCAAGTATTACCGCATCTATCTGGGCAGCTTCGGCTCCCGCGACACGGCTGAAAATGTGGTGCGGGCGCTGTGGCTGAAGTACCTGCCAGGGGTCAAGTAGGCTCAGCGCTCCGTCAGCCAGTAAAAATGCCGCGCTGGGATCAGTAAGCCGTCTTGGCTAACCGTCAGGGTGCGGCCTGAATAGAGGTCATACATGGTACCAAATTGGAAATAAGCCTTGCGGTTTAGCCCTTCTAGATTGAGCCATTGCGGTGCTTGATCAAAATTGGCCACCACCAGCACCCGATTGGTGGGCTGATTGTATTCAAAGCGTGTAAAAACAAACAAGTGCTCATTTTGGACTTCCAGCAGTTCGCGGTTGTTGAAGTCGGCGAATGCGGGAGTCTCCTTGCGCACCGCGATCATTTTCTTGATGGCCGTAAACAGGCGATATTGCAAGGTTCCCGGCATACGGCGCAATTCAGCGATGCTCCAGTCAAGTTTGGGGCGGTGTGCCCAGCGACTGTCATTGGCCTTGGCTGGGTCATCCAGATAAGCACGGCTGTTGAATGTCCCGATCTCATCGCCGTAGTACAGCAACGGCATACCCCCAAAGGCGAGAATCATGCCATACAGCAGTAAGATAGTCTCAACCGCGCAATCAATGGCATCAGTAGCACCGGTTTCCAGCGCGCTTTCCAGTCCTGCCAGTGAAGCTAAGGAACCCGAAATGCGTGCGTCCCCGGTGCGGCCGTTATAACCAAAGGGTAGACCGCGTGCCGGTGATGCGGCGTAGGCCCCCGTGTAATAATCGAGCAGGAATCGACGGTGGGCGTAAGGCTCATAACCCGCTGTGCGGGCATCGTTATCGTCGAAGCCCAACCCGATATCATCGTGGCAGCGCAGATAATTCAGCCAGGTTGCACGCTCAAGCTTGGTGGGTAGATTTTTAATCCCGATATTCAGCAATTTGGCATTTTTAGTGGCTACCGCATCCCACAAGAGTGCCATGAGCGTGGCATTGTAGGCAATTTCGCATTCCTTGGCGTTGATGGCGTCTTCACCAAAATATTTGGTCACTTCGACCGGAGCGACGATGGCTTCCGCAATGAACAGCGTGCCCGGTGCCACCACATGGCAGCAGTCACGCAGCAATTGCAGCAGCAAATGTGCTTCCCGCTCGTTTTGGCAGACGCTGCCAATTTTCTTCCATAAAAATGCCACAGCATCCAGCCGAAGCACATCGGCGCCCTGATTAGCCCAATAGAGCACAATATCAAGCATCTCGATCAGCACTGCGGGATTACTGTAATTCAAATCCCACTGATAGCTGTTGAATACCGTCATCACCCACTTGCCCATTGTCGCATCCCAGGTGAAATTGCCCGGCGCAAGCTCGGGAAAGATGCTGGGCATGCCTGCCTCGAATCGGTCCGGCAACTCGCGGCTATCGAAAATATAGTAATAATCCTGATAGGATACGTCGCCAGCCCGGGCCTGCTGCGCCCAGGCATGTGCGTCCGAGGTATGATTCAGCACGACATCCAGCGTCAATAAAATGCCGCGCTGGCGTAGTTCCTCGGCCAGGGCCTGCAAGTCGGCCAAGGTCCCAAGGCGCGGATTGAGCGCACGAAAATCACTGATTGCATAGCCACCATCACTGGCACCTGGGGGGCATTGCAACAGGGGCATCAGATGCACCATATTGACCCCCAGCTCTTGAAAATAGCCGACCTTGGTAAGCAAATCGGCAAGATTATCGGCAAAACCGTCCGTGTACAGGGTCATGGCCACCCATTCCTGACTCAGAAACCAGTTATGATTCTTCTCACGCTCCAGATCGGACTGGCGCAACTGCGCAGGCCGCTGTACATACTGGTGGGCCAAAGTTTCAACTAGGCGTTGCATCTGCGCGTTGAAATCGGGCCGCTTGCCATACAGCGTGTTGCACAACGCATGGATGCTGTAGAAATTGGCACCCAGGCGCGTGTAGAAGTAGCGCATGCCCTCACAGGGCGTATCCATCTGCAGCTTGGCCAGGAGGTCATTAAGCAATGAATGCGAAATTTGCTCGTACATTTATAGCCCCCATGCCCGGACAAAATGTTGGTAGAAAGCCCGTTCTTGCGTGATGGCACCCCGTAACCCAACGATGGCACTGGCAAATTGCTGTGCTCGTGGCAGGGTCTGTTGCAAGGGCCAGCCGCGTTGCAAGCCCAGAAGCAAAACGCTGCTGAAGGCATCGCCCGCACCCACGGTATCCACTACCTTGGTAGTAAATTGGGGCGTCACGGTCCATTGTTCGCCTCGGACCATGAAGGCACTGGCCCCAGCCGCGCCCTGCGTCACCACCACCCACTCCAGATGTTTATCTGCCAGCAGCCGCCGAGCCCGGCTCGGCAAATCCAGTAGTTCAGGCTGCAGCGCAGTTAATTCATCGGCATTCAGTTTCAACCAACGCGCACCTGCCAGCAGCCCTCGCACCTGGGTCGATTGCCACCAGGGCGGGCGCAGGTTGAGATCCACAAACCGCTGGCTTGCGCGTGCGCAAAGCTGATGCCAGGCTTGCGCAGAGACCGGTTGACGTAGCGCCAAGCTGCCGTGATACAGCACTCCTGAGGGTGCAGCGGGCAGTGCCTCCGGGCGGATGAAATCCCAGGCGCTGTCCGGGCTGATGTGATAGTGCGGTTCGCCTTCCGCGCTAAAACTGACCGCAACCCGTCCAGTCGGGTGCTCAGGATCGCGTTGTATCCCGCTCAAATCCATACCCCAATCCTGCAGCGCAGCCTGAATCTCCGCCCCCAACGTATCGGTACCAATGCAGGAAATCAGGCGCGGGTGTTGGCCAAATGCCTGCAAGTGCCAAGCGACATTGAACGGCGCGCCACCTAGTACCTGAGTGCCATCTGGGAAGCAATCCCATAATATTTCGCCAAAAATTGTCAGCGGGGCCGAGGATGGACTAGACATGGCCTGGAGCCTCCAGAAATTTCATGATGTCGGGGCGGTAGTGTGCGATACCCTCGAGAATGCCCGCCGCATAATGGCCGTTCATGCCCTCAAACCCGCCGTTGGCCCAGTAGAGCGTAGCGGGCGGGGCGTCCTGCCGGGCAGCTTGCACGACCTCTGGCGCGGCGTTTCTGACCAACACCGCTGGAATCGAGCTAGTCAGCACCGGCAAATCGTTGCCGCTATCACCGGCAAACAGCAGATCGTCTCGCGCAAGCCCTTGTTGTGCAGCTAAAAACACCAGTGCCTGATATTTATCAGCTCTGATAGGCAAAATGTCCAGCAAATGCACCCCAGCAGCCAAGTCGCTGCTCCAGATGAGCTGGGTTAGGACGCCAGCTTGTGCCATTACTGCTTGAATATCCCTATGCAGACACGAGATATCTGTGCTCAGATCGGTGTAATAACTCAGCTTGTAGCGAGCTTGCCGCTCACTTGCCTGCAGATGCAGCGCGGTAAACTGCGCCAGCAACGCAGCCAGCAAAGCGGGCGTGTCTTGCGCCCAAACTTCAGCCAGATGCGCATCCCACCGCTCCAGGCGTTGCCAGCTTGCACCCGAGCGCGTGTAGATGCTGCTGCCTACATCGGCTAAGATAAAATCGGGCTTGGGCAGATGATAAGCTGCGATGGCTTCCTGGACCAGACTCAAGTCACGCCCGGAGACATAAACCAAGGTTACTACAGGCAGGGCCGCCACCTGTGCCAAGCGCGCACGGGCTCCCGGCGATTCTGGCTCCAAGCCGTTGGGCAGCAAGGTGCGATCCAAATCCGTAGCCAACAGCAAAGGGCGGCTCATGTCCCACCGACTTCACAATCAGCCAAAAAATTGTAATGCGCAATGGCCTCCAGGATACCCGCCGCGTGCGGCTGGGTGGCAAAGAAGATCCGTTCGGCATTTTCCAAGCTGGCCAGCTCTTCCCGGTGGCGGTTTTGGACCACAACGGCCAAGGTATTGCCCCGCATCATGTCGGCATCGCTGCCAGAGCCGCCTGCGGCCAGGATATGATCTAGGGGAATATCGCGTCGGTCAGCAAACCAGCGCAGGGCCAGGCCCTTGGAGGCGCGCACCGGAATGATGTCTAGGTATTGCCCCAACACGAGGGTTGCATTGACCGCTTGGCCTTCTTGATGCAGCAGGCTGTTGATCTGCATCATATCGGGTGCCAGATTCGTGTCAACATCATAGCTGATTTTGAAGCGGCTTTGATGATCGCGGACTTGCAGCTTCAAGCCCGGCAAAGAGTCGAGCGTTCGGCGTATGATGCGCGGATTCCATAGATAATCAATATGTTTTTCCCAGGCTATATCGGGTGTCAGGTCAGGGGCATAATAAATCTCGGTACCTAGATTGACCATCAGCACGTCGGGCGTGGGCAAGCCGCATTTCTTGATGGCGGCTATTGCTGGATCGAGCGCCCGTGCCGTGGCGATCCCGAACAAGATGCGCTGGCGGTGGGTGTGCAGTAGCTCGACAAAGGTCCGGAGTGCGGGTTGCGTGCACCCCAACAGATTTTGGTCCAGGTCCGAAAACAAGGCACGGTCATGGTGCAATTGGCGCCGCCGCTTGGTCAGCAGGGGCGCAGGGGCTTCAGCGCGGCTAATCAGCGGTGCGACCACTGCGTAGTATTTGGCCGCGTGTGCCTGCCAGGAATAGTGCTGCCGCACCCCATCTAGGCCATTTTGAGCCAAGACTGGCCATTCTTGGGTTGTCAACACCTGCAGTAATTTATCAACAATATCGGATCGGTCTAGTGGATTAACTAGATAGCCATTGGTGCAGTTGCGCAAAATATCCTGTGGGCCACCATCCTCAGTTGCCACCACCGGCAAACCGCAGGCCGCAGCTTCGATGAGCGTCAAGCCAAAAGGTTCAGTCAAGGCTGGATTGACAAACACCCCGTGCCCCAAGGCCGCCAGCCGATACAGCACCGAGACTTCATCGGGTTGGTGGTGCTTGGGGTAGGCCACCTTGCCGTACAAATCATATTGATCGATAGTCAGCAACAGGTCGTTGAGTACCTCCTGGGTGCCAGACTCCAAATCTCTAATATCTTCTCGATTTCCCGCCACAATGACGAGGTTGGCACATTGTTGCAGTTGTGCCGACTCACCGTAAGCACGCAGCAGTTGGCTAATGTTTTTGCGCGGATCAGGGCGAGAAAGCGCCAAGATCATGGGCTTGTCTGGGTTGCGTAGAAACCGGGCCAGCTCGGCGGCAATGGCGCTTTGGGCCTCGTCACCCGTCGGTGGATGGAACTGGGCTAAGTCAGTGCCGGGCGGAATGACGCGCATCCGCTCAGGCTGATAATGGTCGTACAGCCCGTACTGTGCGGTAGCCTCCTGTTGAGTACTGGTGATAACCCGCTCGGCGATGCTCAAGGTGTTCTCTTCGGCTTCGATACGGCGCGTGATGTTGTAGCGCGTTTCAATTTCGTCTTTGGCATAGCCTGCAGCCAGCAGCCGGCGCCGCTTGCTGCGCCCCAGAGAGTGCCCGGTAAATACCAGCGGAATGCCCAAGCGGTGGGCAATGCGCGTACCCACATAACCGGCATCAGCATAATGGCCGTGAATCAGCGCGGGCAGCCGTGGTTGCTGACGAAAATAATCCACCGCAGAATCAGCAAAATTATCCAAGCAATCCCAGAGCTGTTCCTTGGGCACATAGCCCTCGCCACCGCAATCGATACGCACAATGCGCGCTTTGGCCGTCAGGGTTTCCACCGCCTGCGCGTAGTCTGTGCTGACCAACGGGTCACGGATCCGACGGGTCAACAGTTCAACCCGCCCGACCTGGGGCATTTGGCTCAGCGCCCGTGCAAACTCGACCACATAGCGAGTCTGGCCCCCGGTATCGGCATCCCGCCCCAGTTCCAGGGCCTGACTGCGAATCAGACCATGCACGCTAATCAAAATGATATAAGGCTCGGTCATGGCGATACCTCCACCCGCAGGCTTAGGTTAGCGGCGGAAACACTGCATCACCGGCAAAGACCGGGCCGTCCACGCAAACCCGCTTCATGGCCCGCCCGGTCGGCAAATGCAGTTCCACCGTGCAACCGGCACAACCACCCACACCGCAGGCCATGAATTCTTCCAGAGCCAGTTGCGAAGCCAGGCCGAAGCGCTGGGCCAGCCGGGCGCTGGCATGCAGCATCGGATGTGGCCCACAGGCATAAATCACTACACCGGCCAGCACATCCGGCGTCAGGGTACGCAACCAGCGCTCGGCCAGTTCGGTCACATAACCTTCAAAACAACCCGGATAGCCCTGTAAACTGGCCAGGCGACTCGGCACGCCCCAATCTTCCAGCAAGGGTGCAGCCGCAATGACCTCCGGCGGCAGACCGGGGATGAGAAACTGGGAGGGTCGGGCCGTGAAGGGGAAAGGCACCTCCGAACCCAGCACCACCCAAGGCGTCAGATTCCGGGCCCGTAACTGCTGGGCCCAGAAAAACATTGGCGGCATGCCCACCCCACCGCCCAGCAATACCGGCTGACGACAGTGGGGCGGTACGGTGTAGCCCTGGCCGATAGGCCCCAGCAAGCTGAGCGTGGCACCCACTGGCTGGCTGGCCAGCAGTGCGGTGCCCTGACCCACCACCTTGTACAGCACCTCGACCCAACCCGCCTGGGGGTCAGTGCGCAGCAAGGATAAAGGGCGACGCAAGGCCAGCTGCGCATGGCAACGCAGGTGGACAAACTGGCCAGGCTGGGCTGCCGTGGCACACTCGGGCGCATGCAGGCGCAGCACCTGTTGCCCGCCCGCATGGGCGGTATGCGCCAGAATCCGGGCCTCAGTCAAAAAGATGTTCGCAGACATGGCAGCCAACCAGGTTCAGGGGAGTCTGTCAGTATCGACATCGGCCCTGTTCCCCGCAAGTCCCAATATCAGACGCGCTGACGCGGCACTGCCACCCAGCTCAGCAGCCAGAGTAACACCGGATACGATGCAGACAGGACATATAGAGTTTCCAGCGTCGTCAATCCACGCAGGAGGCCAATGGCATATGACCCCAGGCCCACCCCCAGCATCAGGGCCGCCGTCATCAAGGCCCCCACCTGGGCACCATAAGCCAGAAAGCGTTGGCTGGCCAGTTCGATAGTCAGGGGAAACACTGCCGAGGAAGCCAGTCCGGCCAAGGCAAACAGGGCAATGCCGGTCGTTGCGTCATGGGCGCTGGGCAGCAGCAGGAACACCGTTGCCATGCCCAGCGGCAAGCTGCGCCAGATCAGCACGGGCGGCACAACCAGCACCAGCACCGCTGTTCCCAGACGCCCCAGTACCAATGCCAGCCAGAATGCCGACAGGGCGTAGGCCGCTGCTGCCGGATCAATGGGCTTGCTGGTCAGGTAAATCACTGCCCAGTTGGCAAATGTGCCTTCTGCAAAGGCATATAACACGGCGATGGCAGCAAACACTGCAAAGGCCGGTTCCCGCCATAGCGGCCCTGGCGTGGCAATGACCTGTTCCGCTGGACTGTTCGCTGCCGGCAGCAACAGTCCTGCCAAGGCCAGCACAGCATTCAAGCCCAGCAGCAAACCTGGATACGCCTGCCAGTTACCCCAGCCCTGGGCCTGTGCCAGCACCACCGGCCCCAACGCCAAGCCCAAGCCTATCAAGGTGTGCATGGCCACCAGGGCACTCCCCCGTACCGTTGGGAAGAACCAGGCCGGATAGCTGTTCAACGGGGCCGCCAACAGCCCAAAACCCAATCCCAGACAAGTCGTGCCCAAAAGCAGCAGCGGATAACTGGTCGCCCCGCCGATCAGCAGGCATACCTGGGAAGCTCCGATGGCCAGCAAGCCCAATACGGTCAGATGCGCCAGACCCCAGCGCTGAGCCAGATTGCCTGACAAGAGTGACCCCAGGACAGCAAATGCCACCTGCGGCAGGAAGATGGCACCATACTGAGCATCGCTCAATCCTTGTAATTCCTTGAGAATACCGGAAAGCGCCGGGAAACTGACCAGGGTCAGGCCCAGTGCCAGCCCGGTCAGGTAGATGAGACTTGCGGTCAGCGGCATATAGCCCTCAGCACGGTTGGGTTGATGGTTCCAGGTGACTGCCCACCCGCAGCCCCCAGGCGTAGATGGTCAGGGCCGGATTGACCCGTGAGGCGCGCGTCAGGACAGAACCATCAGCCACATAAAGGTTATGCAGACCATGCACCCGACCATCGGCACCCACCACGGCCCGAGTCGGATCAGCCCCCGCACTGAGCGTACCACAGGCATGGGCCGTGGCCCCCAGCGGCATGGTTTTGGCACTGCCCAGGAGACCCTGCACCATCAAGGCACCGCGTACGGCCCCAATAAGCTTGCGATGTTCAGCCCAGGCCCCCGGCGTACGGTGTGGGTCATAATCCAGTGTCGGTGGTTCCGTGGCCAATACCCGGTTATCCGGGTGCGAAGGGTCTTCCGTAGTCAGCCAGAAACCATAGGCCCGTGCGCCCAACAGGTTGACCAGGCCACGTGGCAACCAGCCCGGGGCTTCCAGCGCCACCAGCTCTCCATCCATCCAGCCCAGGGTCTGCACGCTGCTGTGCGGGAAATCCGGATGAAGCAGCAAAGTGGTTTTGCGCAGCAGGTCCTGGCGGGGCGTGGCGGCAAACACCACATAAGCCGTATTGAAATGGCACTTGTAGTTGCGACCGACCTGGCGGGCGGCAGGCAAGGTTGCCTCCAGCCCGGTTTGCTGGAGGTAGCGGGTCAGCAAACGGGGGGAATGCAGGGCGCCCGCAGCCAGTACCACGGCTCTGGCGCACAAGCGGCGGCCATCACGCAAGGTGACCGCCCCGACGCAACGGGGTTGCTCCGGGTGGGGTTCCAGCCCTGTCACTTCGGCATCCACCAGCACGGCCAGATTCGGCGCCTCGGTGAGCCGATTCAGGAAAGCCACCTGGGCGTCCAGTTTCAAGTCACTGGGCGATGCAAAGCCGTCAAAACGGCGCGCCTCCTCGGGATGTTGCAAAATGGCGGGGCGTAACCCCATCGGCAAGGCCTGACGCTGCCAGCCGCGCTGGCTAAAACCCGCCAGCATCCGCTCCAGTTCAGGTTCAGTGTCAAAATGGCGCACTTCCAGCAACTGTTCTGCCTGGTCATAAAAGGGCGCCAGCTCCTCATAGCGCAGGGGAAAACCCTGCGCTGCAAAGCCGGGTTCTGACGCAAATTCATGCGGGGCAAAGCGCAACAGCGCTGCGCCATACCACTTGGTCTTGCCACCGAAGTTGTTGAATTCCGTGGGCTGGAACGGCTCGCCATCCGCACTTTGCCAGACTTCCGGATGGCGGAACCTGCCCTCACGCAAGACGGGGTCCACCCGCAGGGTGCTGCCGTCCCTGGGCAAGACACTGCCCCGCTCAATCAGGAGCACCTGCAGGCCACGCCGGACCAAGGCATACGCCGCTGCTGCACCGCCCGCACCGGACCCCACGACAATGACGTCAAAACGCTGAGTCAATTCCATCGCTACCCCCCGCTTCTACAAGCTGGCCGCACCGTTTGGGCCATGTGACCTCACTATAGCCGAGTCCACCGGCTTTTGATCAGGCAGGCAAGCCAGGCCCCCCATTTTTACAACTCGTACAGGCTGCGTTCGTACGCCGCTCAACGCCAGGAGAATGGCTGAGTTTGCAATCTTCCCGCAGTACGGCGTGGCTGGTATCGGCGGGGGTGCCGCTGGCCGAGGTGCGGGATTTGCTGGGTCACGCGACGGTGACGATGACTGAAAAACATGCTCACCTAGCCCCAGAAAACATCCGGCGCTGCGGTCGCTAAACTGGACGTCGAGTCACGATCCGGTCACGTTGCGGATTTTGGTGAGACTAGAGAGGAAAAGACTCTCAAGAGCCTGATCACCAGGCGTTATTTTGGTGCCCAGGGACGGAATCGAACCGCCGACACGGGGATTTTCAGTCCCCTGCTCTACCGACTGAGCTACCTGGGCATTGGAAGGCGCTCATTGGGCCATAATTGGCCCGCGTCGTCAAGGGGACGTTGCTAAAAACCTGCATTTGAGTGCCCCGGCAGAGTCGGTTACACTGCGGCCCATGATACGCCTTGACCAGATTTCCCTGTATCGCGGAGCTACGCCTCTGCTGGAGCAGGCCAGTTGCACCCTGGCCGCCGGTTGGCGAGTGGGGATTGTGGGCCGCAACGGCTCAGGCAAATCCACCCTGTTTGCCCTGTTGCGCGGTGAGTTACACGCTGATACCGGCGAATTTGAACTCCCCGCCCATTGGAAAATCGCCAGTGTGGCCCAGGAGACCCCGGCCCTGGCACAGCCTGCCCTGGAATATGCCCTGGACGGCGATACCGAACTGCGGCGGCTGGAAGCGGCCCTGGCCGCAGCAGAAGCCTGCCATGACGGCCTGCAGATGGCCCATCTGCATGAACAGCTGCACCATATTGATGCCTACAGTGCCACGGCACGCGCCGCCCGGCTGCTGACCGGACTGGGCTTCAGCCAGGCCGAACTGACGCAGCCCGTGGCCGCCTTCTCGGGAGGCTGGCGGATGCGCCTGAATCTGGCCCAGGCGCTGCTGGCGCGGGCGGATTTGTTGCTGCTGGATGAGCCGACCAACCACCTGGATCTGGAAACCGTGCTGTGGTTGCAGGATTGGCTGAATAATTTCACGGGTACGTTACTGGTCATCGCCCATGATCGGGATTTTCTGGATGCAGTCAGCACCCATACCCTGCATTTACAGGGCCGCAAGCTGAACTTGTATACCGGCAATTACTCGGCCTTTGAAATCCTGCGCGCGGCCCAGTTGGCCCAGCAGCAGGCGGCTCATGCGCAACAGCAGGCGCGCAAGGCCCATCTGCAAGCCTTTGTGGATCGGTTCCGGGCCAAGGCCAGCAAGGCCAAACAGGCCCAGTCCCGGCTCAAGATGCTGGAACGGATGCAGGAAGTCGCTGCGGTGCGCCAGGATAGTCCGTTCAGTTTCAACCTGACCGCACCGGAAAAACTGCCCAGCCCGCTGCTGGGGCTGATGCGGGCCAGCCTGGGCTACGCCCAGCCCGTGTTGCAGGGCTTGAACCTCAGTTTGTTACCCGGCCAGCGCATCGGCCTGTTAGGGCCGAATGGGGCCGGGAAATCCACCTTAATCCGCACCCTGGCCGGTGAATTACCCCTGCTGGCCGGGCAGCGCCTGCCGGCCCCGGAATTGAATCTGGGTTATTTTGCCCAGCATCAGCTCGAACAGCTGGACCCCGAGGCCAGCCCTTATACCCATCTGCTGAGACTGGATCCCAAGGCCAGTGAGCAGACCTTGCGCAATTTTCTGGGCCAGTTTGCCTTCGGTGGCGAACGAGCCTTCAGCCCGACCCGGCTGTTTTCCGGCGGAGAACGCGCCCGGCTGGCACTAGCCCTGCTGGCTTATCGGCGTCCGCAGCTGTTGCTGCTGGACGAACCGACCAACCATCTGGATCTGGACATGCGCGAAGCCCTGACCGAAGCCCTGAGCGGCTACGGCGGCAGTGTGGTGCTGGTTTCCCACGACCGGCACCTGTTGCGTGCCGTCTGTGAAGAATTCTGGCTGGTGGCCGATGGCCAGTGTCAGGTATTTGAGGGCGACCTGGAGGACTACGCCCGCTGGGTGCAGCAACGCCCAGCCCCGGAACCGCCGGAGCTCGCTGCCAAGGCCGCAACAGGTCGCGGCGAAGCCCAACGCAAGCTGGATGCCGCCCAGCGCGCCCGGCTGCGCCCGCTCAGGCAGGCCATCACGCAACTGGAGCGTCAGCTGGCCGAGTTTCAGGCCGAACTGGCCCAAGTCGAGTCCCGGCTGGCCGACCCGGCCAGCTACGATCCCGCCCAGCGCGCCGAATTACAGCGGCAACTCAAGCATCAGGCCCGTCTGACAACCGAGATCGCCCGCACCGAGGAAATCTGGCTGGAACGCAGCGCGGAACTGGAAGCACTCCAGCAGTTTTGACCACGGCCTGTCAGGCTGCTCCGCCTGCTTGCAGACTACAGCTTACCAGCCCAGCGTGCGGGTATGGTCCTTGAACAGAGCCTCACCCGTCAGTTCCGGATTGCCTATTTTCAAACCCGGTAACAAATCAGCCTCGGCTACGCCATAGTGCTGCATGCACATCGGACAGATGATCACCGTCGCCCCCTGACTCAAAAGCTCCCCCAACATTTTCTGATGCTCGGGAAATTTGGCGGCGTTGCCCTTGGCACCCAGCGCCACCGCCTTGTCATTCAGAAAGATCGTCAGTGGGTGTCCGCGTTCCAGTTGCTTCTTGCCAAACACAATCCCCATTTTGGCCCGGTGGGCGTCATCAGTCGTCAAATTGATGAACAAGGGATCATCGCTCCCTGCATGGGCAGGCAGCAACAGCCCTAGACTCAGCAGCAGGGCACCCAGACACAGCCCCAAGCGATGCAAGATTTGCATGACGTTCGTACCTCAATATCAGCTAGTAAGAACTGCCAGCCTAGCGCATTCGTACCAGTGGTGACATGCGACTGATTGTCGCAGCCCTACTCGTCTGCCTCACGCAGAACCGTACGGGTACTGCGGCGTCTGGGCGGGGCAGCGGCGCCCTCCTGGGGCCGCAGTTGCCCGGCCACCTTGTCCAGAACGCCATTGATGAAGGCATGGCTTTGCTCCGAGGCAAACAGGCGTGCCAGTTCCACCGCCTCGTTGATGACTACCCGATATGGGACATCTGCATGGAACATGAGTTCATAAGTTGCCAGGCGCAAAATGGCCTGTTCCACCGGGTCTATGCGCTGATCTTCCGCCAGCGCCTTGTGCTTGCGTTTCAGATGTGGCTGTAGGGCCGCATCCAGCGTTGCCCGATGCACTGCGGTCTGTGCGACCAGTTCCTCAAAATAGGCCAGTTGCTGCAAGGGCAGCACCAGCGCATCCCAATAACTGCGCAGATGCTGTTTGAGCTGCTGACGGGCGGAACCCAATTCTGCCTCCGGATGCTGAGCCTGGCGCCACTCCCGACGCAAGGCCTGGTCCACTGCCCCTGGCATTACCTCCTCAAACAGGTTGCGCAACAATTTGAGGTGGGTTTGCTGGATGGCCAGCCAATCCTGGTCATCGTGGCCCAGTCCGGCCCGGAACTGGGCTACGATTTCAGTGGGCGACTGGCCGGACAATTGCCATTGGTAGAGTGCCTGCACGGCATGACGGCGGGCCACGGTACGGAAATTCTGGATCATGATAACCAAGGGCAATACAAAGGCGATGATTATACGGATCACCTCCACAAACTGCCACGGCTGGCCGCGTCAGCAGCACTGCCCTGGTCTGGCATAAAAACCAGCGCCGGGATCACCGGGCGCTGTTTTCCATCCACGGCGGCGTTCAGTATCCCAGACAGATATCCATGAGGGTGGCCCTGTCCCGCGCTCAGATGAACCGACTGCCGGCCCATCCGTGTTGGGACAGCCCCTATTTCAGGGCCCGGCCTGCACCATCTGGACTTGCACCAACCGCCCGCCCTCGGCACGGGAGAGCAGCAATTGCAAACCATCCTTGAGTTCTACCGCCTGCCCGACTGCAATGGGCCGCCTGCTGGGAATTTCGGTCAGATCAGGCAGGGCCTCGTTCTTGAGATACCAGCGGTTTTCATGCAGGACAAAATATCCGACCCGACGTTTGTGTTCCGGAGCCAGTTTTTCATTGGGAAACAGGCTACGGTTGACATGCCAGGGAAATAGCGACTGGTTGCTGTACACCATCAGACGGTGATTATCAGGCATGAAGCTGCCCGCCTTGCGGGCCGAATAGAGGTTCAGGACCGGCAATTGGCCCCGAAAAGGCGTCTGGCAGAAGGGACAAACCGGTGACCTTGAATTATCAAATACATACCACTTCTGAGCACAGGCGGTATTCTGACAGGGCTGCAACAAGTCCACCGTCTTGACCAGCGCAGTTTCCCAATCATCTGCGGTTGGGCGTCGGTTCGGGTCGTGTAGCCCTTCCATGAAAGCATGCGCAAACAGCGGCGCCAGATACGGCCCGGTCAGGGTATAGGGCAACTTGCCCGTATCCACCCAGGGTTGTTCGCTGGGCTTGCGCCTGCCAGGGTCGATGCGGTTGCGGTTATCGTGCGGGTGTTCGACGAACAGGGCCTTGGCACCCATGGACAGGATTTCGTCCTGCTGCGGGTCAGCATCATGCACGCAGTCGCCGCGCAGCGGATGGCGATACAGCAGATACAGGTACAGCAATACGGCCAGTGCATGGCGGTCAGTCGCAATGCTGGGCAGTTTGCGCTGCGGGTCGTGTCTGGCCAGGTGACTGGTGGCCACGACTTCGGGCGCGATAAAATCTGGCGTGCCCAGGACATCGGGAGGAAATTTGTCCGGCACCACCAGGCTGTCAATGTCAATGATGCAGGCATTGCCACCCACCGGGTCTACCAGCACGTTTTTATAGGATAAGTCCGAGTGCGCCAGCCCCGCTGCATGCAACCGCCGCACCGCCCGCGCCATCAACACCCCGATGCGCAGATAACTCATCCAGTTGCCCAGTTCGCGCTCGTCTAGAAAACGCGTCCGGTTCGAGGCCGAGGCAAACCATTTACCCTCTTTTTCCTTGCCCTTGATATTGAGCATGTCATTGTTTTTAGAACCCCAGGCAAAAAAGAAGTGCGCGGGATAGCTGGGAACCACCACGCCGATTTTGCCCTGATGTTCGACGATCCCGGTAGGCCAGCAGAGCAGATTTTGCCAGTAATCTCCACCAGTCTGGTTAAAAATGCGCTCGCGGAGCGTACCGGTGATGGCCAACAGCCGGCTTTTGGTCTGGGCATCGGCCGGCTGGCGGTAAAAGCCGATGACATAAGATTTGTCCGGGCTGAAGTACACGTCCTTGATGGAACCCTGGCCGATGATCTGGTCGACATATTCGACGGATTTGCCATCCAGGGTGGTAAGTTTGATGATCTTCATGGGTGGGCCAGGTGACGGCGTGGGACGAGGCTGGGGCGAGGTTTTGCGCGGGCGCCGGGCTACCATAGCACCGCCAGGGTCCGGTCATCGTGATTGCCTGGACTCCAGAAATCCAGCCAGGTCAATAACGCTGCCTCGGGGGCTTCCTGAGCCAGAACAGGGGCCAACTCCTGCCACAGTCTGGTCCAGGGAACCAGGTCGCGCAGTTCGGCGTCGCTATTGAAACGGGCATCTGAAACCCCGTCGGTCATCAGCAGCAGCGCGGTCAGGTCGGGCACCACACGCACCTGAATGCGTGCCAGGATGCCCTGGGCATCACTGAGGCTGCCACGGTCCAGAAAGCGCGTCTGTCCGGCAAATTCACCGCTGTCCACCTGCTGGAGCAACAGGGCTTCCTGCCCATCCCGGTACAGGCCAATGGCACCATCTCCCACGCCAAATGCCGCGACGACCTGCCCCTGTGCCGTCGGCTGATGGATGGCCAGCAACAAGGTCGTGGCAAATGCCTTGGGTGGCTGTCCGGCCGCTTCAGCTTCGGCTTCAATGGCCTTCAGGGCCGCCCAGGCAGCGCGGCCAAATAGCATGTAGGCGCATTCGGCCAACGCCTTGCCAAGTCCCGGATCACTGTCGCGCTGGAGGGCCAGCGCCGCCAGCGGGGTTCCGACCAGCGCTGCTGCCAAGTGCTGGCCCGCCGTTGTCACCGCCAGTTGGGCGCCCTGACGCGCCAGACGCGCACTGCCCGCCCCATCGGCCACAGCCATTACCGTCCAGCCGGTCGCCGGGTCATGCGTCACCCAGACGGCATCATCGCGACAGCCACCTACATGGGCATGGGCACGGCCCCGGCGGCTGGCATACGCCACGCGGCGCATCCCGGCAATGTGCAGGCCGGCGTCAGTATCAGGCCGGTAATAGGGTGCCTGGGTGTCGCTGGGCAGGTCTTTCCACAAGCTGCGTGGGTCAGGATTGATGATGAGCAGGCAAGGGTACTGTTCCAGGCGGGGCGAAGCACGCAGGTCCTGGGCAAAGCGGAACGCGACCTGCAAGCTGAATTCACCTGCCTGCTGTGGCAGGCCATGCAAGGTTTGACTGGCAACATCAAAGTGCAGGCCCAGCTCAGGCGGCACCGCACAACCCAGCACCTCGACGCCGGGGCTATGCGACACCACCTGCAGGGCTGCCCGGTAAGCCCGGCCCACCATCGCATTTGGCAAACTGAACTGGGTAGTCGGCATGTCAAATCACCACCTGCAACTCGGGCGGCGGCGGGGGCAAGTTCGGCGGGGCACCGACCCCGGCACTGCTGCTGCCGCTGGCAACATTCAGCGAGACCCACTTGAAAAATTGGCTGAATGCAGCGCTGTCCGTGATATCCAGACTGACCACCTGCGGCGTGAGCTCCTGCAATAAGGCAATTCTGGCCTTGGGGCCGGCAGCACAGGCCACAATGTTGGCAAAATTGAGCTGCTGAATCTGCGGGATCATTTCCCGATACAAGGCCAGATCCGAAGGCGCGCCATCGGTCATGAGGAACAACAAGGGCCGCCAATCGCCCTTCTGGGTCGGGGTATTGGGCAAAACCGCCTGCACCACCCGCTCATGCAGCAACGCCAACGCCGCACCCAGAAATGTCGGCCCGGAATCCGGCGTCGCCAGTTGCGGCAGTTTGACCTGATCCAGTGGCGTGAGGGGAAACAACTCCAGCACCTCCAGGTCGAAGGTCAACACGCTCAGGTACACCGACTCCAGCGCGTATGGGTCCTGACGCAAGGCATCCACCAGCACCCGCAGCCCGACATTGACCGCATGGATCGGCTCGCCATGCATCGACCCGGAGGTATCCAGCAGGATATAGACCGGCAAACGCCGCCCGCTCATGACGGCAGGTAACGCTGTTTGAGGATGTACCCGAACGAATCGGTGTCAAAGGGTTCACCCAGGGCGGTGAAGCGCCAGTCTGACTCCTGACGTTCCAGTTCGGCAAAAATCAGGGAACAGGCGTTGGCATATGCCCCGGTACCGGACAAATCAAAGCGTGCCATCTCCCGCCCCTTGCGGTCTACAGCGCGGATGAAGGCATTCTTGATCTTGCCAAAACGCTGTTGACGTTGCTGCCCCTGATAAATTTGCACCACAAAAACGATTTTGGCATATTCCGGGGGCAGATAGGTCAGATTGACGATGATCTGTTCATCGTCACCATCCCCCGCCCCGGTACGATTATCACCGGTGAGCCAGATCTGCCCGGAAGGATGACGCATATTATTGAAAAAAATCACGTCTCCATCCACAGGCCCCCGTTGGCCATCCACCCGGCCCAGATTGTTGACCTTGCCGTTGCTGCCCAGCAAAAAGGCCACCACGTCCAGGTCATATTCCGCCTCAGGCTTTTTCAACAAGCCAAACAGCCCCCCACCTGTGCTTGGGGCCACGTCCCAGCCCAGGCCGATGGTGACTTGAGACAGGTCGTTGGCCTTGTTCTCGGTTTTTTGCAGGCTGACGCCCTGACCTTTCTTGAGATTGACCGCCATGACTGCCTCCTAAATGACCACATTGATTTCCGGCGGCGGCGGGGGCAAATCGCTCAAGCCTGCCACTTCCTTTTGTTGCTCGACCTTTTGGCTGCCACTGGAAACCGACTGCGAAACCCACTTGAAGAACGCCTTGATGGTCGCTGAATCTGCGGTATCCAGTTGTACCACGATTTCGGTCAGCGCCTTGAGCATCTGCACATCAGCACCCGGCCCAGCGGCGCAGGCGATAAACAAACCCAGCTTGCGCTGCCTGAGCTCCTTGGCCCTGGTTTTCCAGCTATCGGTAGGACCACCATCCGTCATCAAAAAGATCAGTGGCTTCCAGTCGCCTTTCTGCTGTGGGGTGTTTTGCGCAACCTCCCGGTCAATACACTGCGCCAATACGCCCAGTGCATCTCCCAGGGCCGTAGCACCCCCGGCACGCAAATCCGGGGCTTTGAAACTGGCCAAGTCGGTCAGCGGTACCAGTTGTCTGGCTGCCGATTCAAAAGTAATGACACTCAGATACGCAGTTTCCAGTGCATAGGGGTCCTGGCGCAAGGCCGCCAGCAGGGTCTGCAAGCCATTTTTGACCGCCTCGATGGGTTCACCCATCATCGAACCCGAGGTGTCCAGCAATAAATATACGGGTAAGCGTCGCATCGTAAAACTCCTGGCATCAAGATTGGGAGACACGGCCTGCTGTGCTGCCGAAGTGTTCAGTGTAGCGCAAACGCTGGCTTGTCGAAGGCGTTTCTTGAGCGCTGTACACCCTGTCCCAGGGTTTGCTACGGAAAATCCCGGTCGTAATCCAGACACAACGGGGCGTGGTCGGAAAAGCGCTGGCGCTTCTCCAGCATGACGGCGCGCGGCGCCAAATCTGGGGTAATTACTTGATAATCAATGCGCCATCCGACATTTTTTGCCCAGGCTTGCCCTCGGTTTGACCACCAGGTGTAGCCCGCATCGCTGGCGTCCGGCTCCAACACACGATAGGCGTCGCGCCAGCCCCAAACACCAAACACCTGGTCCAGCCAGGCGCGTTCTTCCGGCAGAAAACCTGAATTTTTCTGGTTGTTACGCCAATTTTTCAGATCGTTGGGCGTATGCGCAATATTCCAGTCGCCGCACAGGACGTACGATCGCCCGCTGGTGCGCAGTGCATGCAGGTGTGATTCCATACGGCGCATGAAATCGAATTTCAGTGCCTGACGCAGCGCGCCCGCACTCCCCGAATGCAGATACAACGAGACTACCGCCAGCGTGCCCCAACGGGCTTCCAGATAACGGCCTTCGGCATCAATATCAGCCCAGGCTGAACCACCCAGACCATACTGCACGTGCTCGGGGGGAATGCGACACAGCAGGCCAACCCCGGCATAACCCGGACGTTGGGCCGGATGGTAATAGGCGTGGAACCCGCTGGGCGGCGGCGGCAATTGGGCAAGCTGCGCCTTGATTTCCTGGACGCAGACGATATCGGCCTGCTGATCGGCCAGCCAAGTCCAGAAGCCCTTGCGCACTGCGGCGCGCAAGCCATTGACATTCAGGGTGATGATGCGCACGTGGCCGGTGATGCCTGAGGCGGGGTATTGATTGGGCCGTGCAGGAATCGAACCTGCGACAAATTGGTTAAAAGCCAACTGCTCTACCGACTGAGCTAACGGCCCGCAAGCGAGAGGGCGCATTCTACCTGAGTGGCATAGGCTTGCCAAGAGTCAGTTACGTATTGGCAAGTAGTCAGGCGGGATGGAAAAGCCGGGGCGTGGGATTTACATGACGATGCGGTTACCGTAACCTTGCAGGAGAGTTACCCAGCCCGAGGTGTAGTGTGGAATCAAACCAGAATATTGACTTAGATAAAAAACCCGCGCCACTGCCGCCAGAATCCGAAGTCTCTGCGCTCAAGACCGCAGCTGAATCGGAGGCACATTCGGACGCTACGCAAGCGGGGGTTGAAGCATTTGCAGTCCTGCAGGCCACGGCAGAAGCTCAAGACGCCCAACTGGCTGCCGTCACCGATATTCTGACCCAGCATTCACCAGCGGCCGCCGAACCGGATCATCTGCCGAACATGGATCACGCAGCCCTGCTCAAGACGCTGGGAGCCATTCTGGAAGGCGCCTCGCCGGATGATGCCCAGGCTCTGAAAACGGCCCTGGTACGCTGGCAGAAGTTCGAGACCGAAATGCCGGTGAGCCCGGATGATGAGCTGGTCGAGGGCTGGCGTTCGGCCGTTTATCCCTACAAAAATCGCCTCTCACGCAAAACTTACGAGAAACTCAAATATCATCTGCAAGTTGAGCTGCTGAAACTGCAAGCCTGGGTCAAGGAGACCGGGCAGCGGGTGGTGATCCTGTTCGAGGGCCGGGATGCAGCAGGCAAGGGTGGCGCCATCAAACGGTTCATGGAACATCTCAATCCTCGGGGCGCCCGCGTGGTCGCTTTGGAAAAACCGACCGAAACCGAGCGCAAACAGTGGTATTTTCAACGCTATATCCAGCATCTGCCGACTGCCGGCGAAATCGTGCTGTTTGACCGTTCCTGGTATAATCGGGCCGGGGTGGAACAGGTGATGGGTTTCTGTAGCGAGCGGGAGTATCAGGATTTTCTCCGTCAGGTTCCCGAACTGGAACGTCAACTGGTCGGGAGCGGGATTCACCTGGTGAAGTTCTGGTTCTCGGTCAGCCGCAAGGAACAGCGGCGCCGGTTCAAGGAACGTGAGCTGCACCCGCTGAAGCAGTGGAAGCTCAGCCCGGTGGATCTGGCTTCGCTGGACAAATGGGACAATTACACCCAAGCCAAGGAAGCGATGTTCTTCCATACCGATACTTCGGAATCACCCTGGATCATCATCAAGTCGGACTGCAAAAAGCGCGCCCGGATCAACGCAATGCGCTATGTATTACATCAACTTGATTACAAGGGCAAGGACGTGCGCAACCTGGGTCAGGTAGACCCGCTGATCACGAGTCGGGCCAACCTGGGCCGCAACGGAGCCTGAGTCAGGCCGGACGCATGGCTATGGCGTCCACGGCAGCGAGTCGCTAGAATCGGGCGGTTCTAGCGCCGGACCTGCTTATGCTCACCTCTGACGAAGTCGCCAAAATCGCCCATCTGGCCCGTTTGGGCCTGACCCCCGAAGAACAGACCCGCCACCATGAGGCCTTGAATCGCATTCTGGCCCTGGTGGAGGAACTACAGGCGGTGGATACCACGGGTGTCGAACCGCTGGCCCATCCCCATGCGCTCACCCAGCGGCTGCGCCCCGATACCGTGACCGAATCCGACCAACATGCCGTCTTGCAAAGCATCGCACCTCGGATTGAAAGCGACTTGTACCTCGTGCCCAAGGTAATTGAATGATGCACCCTCACTATGACCTGACCACGCTGGCGGCGGGCCTGCGCAGCGGGGCTTTCTCCAGCGTGGAGCTGACCCGGTTTTTTCTGGAGCGTATCGCCCGGCATAACCCGTTGCTGAATGCCTATATCACGGTCACACCCGAACAGGCGCTAGCCCAGGCCGCCGCTGCGGATGGCCGACTGCGGCGGGGCGAGGCTACCCCGTTGACGGGACTGCCCTATGCGCACAAGGACATTTTCTGCACCGCCGGGATTAAAACCAGTTGCGGCTCCCGGATGCTGGATAACTTCATTGCCCCTTATGATGCCACCGTGACGGCAAATCTGGCCCAAGCCGGCATGGTGTTGCTGGGTAAAACCAACATGGATGAATTCGCCATGGGTTCTTCCAATGAAACCAGTTATTACGGCCCGGTGCGCAATCCGTGGGCCCCGGAGGCCGTGCCGGGCGGGTCTTCAGGCGGAGCAGCCGCAGCAGTGGCCGCCTGGCTGGCACCTGCGGCCACAGGCACCGATACCGGCGGCTCTATCCGCCAGCCTGCGGCATTCTGTGGTCTGACCGGTTTGAAGCCCACCTATGGCCGGGTATCCCGTTACGGCATGATTGCGTTTGCGTCCAGCCTGGATCAAGGCGGCCCGCTCACACGCACTGCCCGCGACGCAGCCTTGCTGTTGCAGGCAATGGCGGGCTTTGACCCTCGGGATTCCACCAGCGTGGACATGCCGGTGCCGGATTACACGCTGACCCTGGAAGACAGCCTGCAAGGTTTGAAAATCGGCCTGCCGCAGGAGTTTTTCGGCCCCGGTCTGGAGCCGGAGGTAGCCGCTGCGCTGGAGGCGGCCATTGCCGAATATCGGCGCCTGGGCGCCGAAGTACTGCCCATCAGCCTGAGTCGCAGCGGCCTCTCGGTTCCGGCGTACTACATCATCGCGCCGGCAGAGTGCTCGTCTAATCTGGCCCGCTATGACGGCGTGCGCTTTGGTTATCGCTGCGCCCAACCGCGCGATCTTGAAGACCTGTACACCCGTTCGCGCGGCGAGGGCTTTGGCGCCGAAGTCAAGCGCCGCATCATGATAGGCACTTATGTATTGTCGGCGGGCTACTATGATGCTTATTACCGGCAGGCCCAGAAGGTGCGGCGTTTGATTCGGGAAGATTTTCAGCAGGCGTTTACGCAGGTGGATGTGATCCTGGGACCAACTGCGCCCAGCCCGGCGTTTGACCTGGGCAGCAAGGCAAATGACCCAATTGCAATGTATCTATCGGATATTTATACCATTGCGGTGAATCTGGCTGGCCTGCCTGCCCTATCCATCCCGGCCGGCCTGGTCAACGGACGTCCGGTAGGTCTGCAACTGATCGGCCCGGATTTTTCCGAAGGCCGCTTACTCAATGTCGCACATCAGTATCAACAAGTGACCGACTGGCATCAGCGTCTGGCACCGCTGGCCTTGCAGTAGCGACTTTGCCAGCAGGCCCTGCCCCGGCCTGCTGGTTCAGACAAAGACCACGGTCTTGTCATCGTGCATCAGGATGCGGTCCTCCAGAAACCACTTCACCGCCCGTGCCAATACAATACGTTCGATATTCATGCCCAGTTCCTGCAGGGTGGCAACATTCTCACGGTGCGATACCCGCACCACATCCTGATCGATGATCGGCCCCTGATCCAGTTCCTCGGTAACGAAGTGCGCGGTTGCACCAATCAGCTTGACGCCCCGATCATAGGCTTGCCGGTAGGGCTGGGCACCCATGAAGGCCGGCAGGAATGAATGGTGGATATTGATGATCTTACGTGGGAAGCGCGCAATAAAATCCGGACTGAGGATTTGCATGTAGCGTGCCAGCACGATTAAATCCACCTGACCATCCAGATGCTGCAACATTTCAGCTTCCGCTTGGGGCCGGAGGGCAGCCTGATTGGGAATATGGAGAAACGGAATTCCAAACGCACTGACCGCAGCCTGTAACTCCAGGTGATTGCTGATCACCAGCGGAATATCGGCAGCCAGCTCACCACGGGCATGGCGCCAGAGCAGCTCCAGCAGGGCATGGTCATAACGCGAAACCAAAATGGCCATGCGCTTGCGCGGACTGGCATAGGCAATACACCACTCCATCTGGTACGGCTGGGCCACCGCCTGCGCAAAGGCAGGTTCCAGCCCGCAACGCAGGTGCTCCAGGTGTGGACTCTGAAATTCCAGACGCATCAGGAAAGTGCCACCCGCCGGGTCGGTAGAGTGCTGATCCAGTTCGGTGATGTTGGCCCCATGATGGTACAGGAAATTCGACACGGCGGCGACAATCCCCGGACGGTCGGGACAACGGATACGTAAGCAGGCGACGGCAGGATTTTGCATAAAGCCACTTGCATATTATAATAAAGTAATATACCATTATTCCCAGTCAGGACGGGTAGCCCGCCTGTTGGGTTTTCCATCATAACGAAGTTCCATCACATTTGTATTCAGGAGTTTGCTCATGTTACACAACACGTTGAAAATATCGCTGCTGGCCGCCGCCGTGGTCGGCATGGGCCTGGCCCACGCCGAAGCCACTGCCCCCCAGACCTATGCCGATCAGGTCAAGGCGATGCAGGAACAATTCGAAATCCAAAAACAGCAGGCCGAAAAATTCCATGCTGAACAACTGGCCCAGATCCAGGCCATCCAGGCCCAGCAACTGGCGGCCCTGAAGGCCAATCCGTATACCGCACCGATCGCGGCCATGCAGGAACAGATGCAGAAAGATTTCGCGGCGCGCCAGGCAGAAGCCACCCAGCGCCAGGCAGAATTTGCCAAGGCACATCAGGCCCGGGTCGAGACCCTGCGCAAGCCCGCATCCCTGACCGTGCCCCAGTTCGATGCCAAGGCACAGGAAGCCAAGCACGCCGAAGCCATCAAGGCTATTGAAGCCAAGCGCGCCGAATTCCAGAAGCAGGCCGAAGCCCGCCGGGCTGAAATGCAGAAGCAGATTGAAGCCCAACGGGCCGAAATGCAGAAGCAGATTGAAGCCCAGCGCAACCTGTTTGAAGAACAGGCCAAGCTCGCCCCGACTCCGGTCGCCGCGATCTAGGGCACTTCCAGTTCGCCCAACTACCCCAACCCCGGCAGCCGAATCACCGGCCCGCCGGGGTCGTGGCGTTCATTCCCCCAACCGTCCTCGCAGAAAGCCCAACAGTTCCGTATACGGCAGGTTCAGGCTGCTCCCGTCCCGGCGATTCTTATATTCCACCAACCCGGCATCCAGGTTACGTTCGCTGACAACCAAACGGTGCGGAATGCCGATCAATTCCAGATCCGCCAGCATCACCCCTAGCCGCACATCCCGATCATCCAGCAATACGCTGATCCCGGCTTCAGTCAGCGTCTGGTAAAGCTGGGTGACCGCTTCCCGCAACCGGGCCGATTTATGCAGGCTCACCGGTGCCAGTGCAACACTGAATGGTGCCAAGGCTTCCGGCCAGCAAATACCGGAGGCATCGTGGTTTTGCTCAATGGCCGCAGCCACTACCCGCGAGACCCCGATCCCGTAACAACCCATGGTCATGACCACCGGACGTCCTTGCTCATCCAGTACGCTGGCTTTGAGAGCCGCACTATATTTCTGGCCCAACTGGAAAATATGACCGACTTCAATGCCGCGCTTGAGCACTAGAGTCCCCTGGCCATCCGGGCTGGGATCACCGGCTTCGACCTGACGCAAGTCAGCCACCTCGGGCTCCGGCGCATCCCTACCCCAGTTGAACCCACTGTAGTGGTAGCCTGCCTGGTTGGCACCCACCACTGCATCCGCCACCTGGGCTGCGCTGGCATCCACATACAGCGGGAGGGTGGCCGGCAACCCGACTGGCCCCCAGAAACCCGCAGGACATTCCAGAACCGCAGCCGCTTCCGCAGGGGTAGCCAGCCGCAAGGGGTCGGCCACGGCGGGCAACTTGGCGGCTTTAATGGCATTCAAGGTGTGATCGCCACGCAGGATCAGCGCCACAACCCCACCCGCACGCCCGGCGACCAGCAAGGTTTTCAAGCATTGCGCCGGAGGCACATGCAGGTGAGCACTGACCGCTTCGATGCTGCGTTGTTCTGGCGTGGCACACCGTTGCAGCATTTGCAGGGGTGCTGGACGTGGGCCAGACGGCGCCAACGCCGGGGCCAATTCGACATTGGCGGCGTAAGTGCTGCGGTCGGAAAAGGCGATCAGATCTTCGCCCGTATCAGCCAGAACATGGAATTCATGGGAAGACTGACCGCCGATGCTGCCCGTGTCGGCCAGCACGGCCCGAAACTCCAGCCCCAGACGGGTGAAAATGCGGGTATAAGCCGCATACATGGCCTGATAGGTTGCCTCCAGCGAGGCGGCATCCAGATGAAAGGAATAGGCATCCTTCATCAGGAATTCCCGGGCACGCATCACGCCAAACCGGGGCCGTACCTCATCCCGGAATTTGGTTTGAATCTGGTAGAAGTTCACCGGCAACTGCCGATAGCTGCGCAATTCCTGACGGGCCAGATCAGTGATGATCTCTTCATGGGTGGGACCAAAGCAGAAGGCCCGCTGGTGCCGATCCTGCAGGCGCAGCAACTCCGGCCCATAACGCTCCCAGCGTCCGGATTCCTGCCAAAGTTCCGCAGGCTGTACGGCGGGCATCAGCACTTCCAGCGCCCCCGCACGATCCATCTCCTCCCGCACCACACGCTCCACCCGACGCAGCACTCGCAGTCCCAGCGGAAGCCAGGTATACAAACCGGAGGCCAGGCGGCGGATCAGGCCTGCTCGCAACATCAGCTGGTGGCTGACAGTTTCCGCCTCGGCGGGGGTATCACGCAGGGTAAAATAGGGAAATTGACTGGTACGCATGGTTAATGGTGATGGTGGTGATCCATAGCGTCGTCGCCCAGACCGGCCTTGACTTCAGCCTGCACGACTACCCGTTGCCCCTCGGCAAAAATCAGGGTCAAAGGCAATTGGGTACCGGGTTGCAGCGGCTGTTGCGGCTGATACAGCATGAGGTGATTGCCCTTGGGTGCCAGGCTCAGACTGCCATGAGGCGGCAGAACAAACTGGTTTTGTGCAACCATGCGCGCAAGCCCCTGTGCATCAATTTCAGTGCGGTGCAGTTCAATACGGCCAAACGCCGGACTTTCCACCGCAATCAGGCTCAGCGGCTGGGCCGTCAGATTCTGTACGGTCATGAAAGCCGCTGTCACCGGCATCCGGGGTGGCATGGCCCGAATCCAGGGATCCGTCACCAAGACCACTTCTACGGCCCACGCGGGGCAGACAACGAAGCCCAGTAACAGGGCAAGCCAGCGATAATACATGAAAGATCCTAATGAATAATGGAAATCAGGTCTTGGGCAATACCGTTGGCGTCGCTCTGGGCACCAAACAGGGCGTAAAGGCGGGCATCCGGGTCGGTTAGCAACAGGGTGGCACTGTGATCCACCAGATAATCGCCCCCGGCCGGGTTGGGCGTTTGCAGATAGACCACGCCCATTTGCCTGGCCAACAGGGCCAGTGCGTCCGGCATGCCGGTCACCCCCAGAATACGTTTATCAAAGTAAGCTGTATATTCAGCCAGATGGGCGGGACTATCCCGGCCAGGATCCACCGAGACGAACACAGCCTGCAATTGGGGCACCACGCCGGGTTTCTGGCGTTCCAGCTGCGCATATACCTGACGGATGACTGCCAGCTTGGCAGGGCATATATCGGGACAATGGGTATAACCAAAAAACCAGAGTGTCCAGTGTCCACGCGCCTGAGCCAGGGTAAATGGATGATTATTCTGATCTTGAAGGGTGAAATCCGCCAGTGGGCGCGGTTGTGGATACAGGGTGGCAAGCTGCACGACCGGGGGGGCCTGCAGGCGCCAACCGGCCCAGATACCCAGGCCCAGGGCCAGGAGGGCGGCAAAAATAAGCATGAAGTTGCGCATGCAGGCGATTGTAACACGGCAAGCGAGAAAAGCCTCGGGTCGAGCAGCCGCTGCTGCGAGACTATCACATGATACGTGCCACCTCATCTTGACGAACAGCCCCGGTTTGTGCCAAAAACCGGATGTTCCCCAACCGCCCGCTCCGCAGTCTCAGTACGGGGCTTGTCTGCCTGGAGATCCTCATGGTATCCGTCACGCCGCGCATCTGTGGGCTGATGCTGGCTTACTTTCAGGTTGACATGACGCGGCGCTGCCTGAGCACCCTGGTACAACAGGGTATTGAACGGCTGATCCTGGTGGATAACTCTGCGGATGATGCCGAAAATCAGCGCACCCTGGCCTTGGCCAGGCAGTTCCCCGATGGGTGGCTTCAGGTGATCATTGCTCAGGAAAATCTTGGGTTTGCCCGTGGCATGAACCTGGCCTGGATACAGGCTCAGCGCTTGGGGTCGTGGGATTACGTCCTGGTCCTGAACAATGATCTTGTTGCCTATCCCGCCCTGGTTAGCGCACTTCTAGCCCATATGACCACGCATCCCCGAACAGCAGCCCTCGGTGCAACCACGGACAGTGGGCATGGACCTGCCGGAAACCTTTACTACCAGCGCTGGACGGGGCTGATGTTTACCTGGCCGATCATGGGCAGTTTTCCAGTTGCAGCTGGCTATTGTTTGATGCTACGCGCAACCATCTTACGTGACACGATTTTCGACGCGCGATATTTTATGTATGGCGAAGATGTGGAGCTCAGTTGGCGTTTGCAGCGCCAGGGCTGGGCGGTCGAACTGCTGCATCAGCCCTTGCTGCAACACAAGCCTGGTCAAAGCAGCCGCGTAGGTAGCCTGTTTTACGAATATCACGTGACCCGTGGACATTGGTTAGCCGTCGAAACATTGACCCCAGCACATTGGGAACACCTCCCGATGCGTGGCCTGCGTCTTTTCATGCTCGCTTTGCGTGCGGTTGTGCGTAGTGGCCGCTGCCGCTGCCTGGTACCCCTCCAGGCCCTGCTGTGGGTCAGTCTGGGCTGGCCGCTCCCCCAAGAAGCCCCAAGAAGCCGTCCATGAGCCAGAGGATTTACGTCACTCAGCCCTACCTGCCGCCGCTGGAGGAGTTTCTCCCGTATTTGCAGCAAATTTGGGCCAGCCGCCAGTTGACCAATGCCGGACCATTCCATGTCCAGTTTGAGACTGCGCTGGCCCGTTACCTGAAGATCCCACACGCTGCCCTGTTCAGCAATGGGACGCTGGCCCTGGTAACAGCCTTGCAGGCTTTACGTATCACCGGCGAGGTGATCACGACGCCTTACTCATTTGTTGCCACCGCGCACGCACTGCTCTGGAACGGGATCAAACCCGTGTTTGTGGACATTGAACCGCACGGCTTTGGCCTGGACCCGGATAAGATTGAGGCGGCCATTACACCTCAGACCACGGCCATTCTGGGTGTTCATGTCTATGGCTTTCCGGCCCAGGTGGCACGCATCCAGAAAATTGCCGATACCTATGGCCTGCGCGTGATTTACGATGCAGCGCATGCGTTTGGAGTCCAATATCAGGGTCTGCCCCTCGTCAGTCATGGCGATTTGTCGGTATTGAGTTTCCATGCTACCAAGGTATTCAATACGTTCGAGGGGGGTGCCATCATCTGCCCGGATGCCAAAACCAAGCAGCGGATAGATTACCTGAAGAATTTTGGTTTCGTGGACGAAACCACAGTTGCGGCTACCGGCATCAACGGCAAGATGAACGAGTTTCAGGCCGCTTTGGGTCTGCTGCAACTTGAGCATATTGATCACTGCATCCGGCAGCGATCTGAAGTCGCACGGTTTTATCGGCAGCAACTCGAAGCCGTTCCCGGTATCGTCCTGCCAGCGCTGCAACCAGATGCCACACCCAATCACGCCTATTTCCCCATCCTAGTGACACAGCATTTCCCGCTCAGTCGAGATGACCTTTATCACCGCCTACGCGCCAGGGAAATTTGGACAAGACGCTATTTTTACCCGCTCATCAGCGAGTTCTCCATGTATCGGGGGCTACCTAGCGCAAATCCCGCATGGTTGCCAGTCGCCACGCGCATTTCCCGGCAGATCCTGTGCCTGCCCATTTACCCTGATCTGGATCCCTTGCAGCAGCAGCATATTATTCAGGCAATCATGGATGCGATACCATGAAAGGTGCCATCATGCAGCCTTATTTTTTTCCCTATATCGGTTATTATCAACTGGCGTATGAAGTTGACACGTACGTATTCCTGGACGACGTGAACTTCATTAAAAAGGGGTATATCAACCGCAATGCGATTTTACTCCAAGGCAGACGACACGCATTTTCCATTCCCGTCTCGCAGCTCAGCCAGAACAGAACAATACAGTTGCACGACTATCAGGATGATTTATCGTCATTCCTGCGGCTCGTGCAACAGGCCTACAGGAAGGCGCCCTTCTTTGACACGGTGATGCCGCTCATTGAAAGCGTCGCAATGGACCCTGATAACAATGTGGCGCGCAAGAATGCCAAAAGTCTCACGGCCGTGTTTGCTTATCTGGGACTGGAGCGGGTATTCCTATTTTCTTCTGAAGTGGCCTCATGCGGCGTGCAGAAAGGCCAGGATCGCATCATCGCACTTTGCCGGCAGCTCGGCATTGACCAATATCGCAATGCCATCGGTGGGCAGATGCTTTACGATGGTACGGCCTTTCAAGAAGCCGGCATTGAATTGCGCTTCATCCAAAGCAACATGCAGCCCTACCCACAGGGAAAGGGTGATTTCGTCGCACACCTGTCCATCATTGACGCTTTAATGCATTGTGACAGACAAACACTGATTGAACTGATCGGGGCCTATTCACTTGTCTGAGAATTTTGCGCTGGTTGCTTCGACAGAAGCTTCTGTTGCCAGAACAGTGTATCAGCACACCAAGAGGCATCAATTTGATTTAAAACTGGTTGTTACCGATCGGGAATGTGGCGCCGCAAATTTTGCAAGAAAAAATGACATTCCCCTGGTAGTGCTGGATCAAGCAACCCACCCCGATTTTTCGGCAGCGCTGCAGCGCATTCTTGACATCAATCAGATCGATTATGCCTATTTTTTCTTCAAACGCCTGTTAAAAGGGGAATTACTCCAACGTTACAGGCACCGGCTACTGAATTTTCATCCTTCTCTGTTACCCGCATGCCCGGGCCTGCATGGCTTCGAAGATACCCTGAAAAGTGGCGCCATTCTCGCTGGCAGCACGGTACACTTCATTGATGCAGGAATGGATACCGGCCCACAAATCATGCAGACAATTACGCCCGCCCTGGGTGTTGATGCTGCGTACCTGCGGCATGTCATTTTTGCGCAGCAGTGCGCTGCACTCCACCACTTGCACCGACAACTCCGATCCGGAGTGGCACTGGACCGGCTTGACATATCAGAACATTCGCTTGCACAAGGCTTTTATCCCAATATTGATCCGGCCGCAATAAACCTGTACCACACGCTACTTGACACCTTCCGTTGTTAACCTGTGTCCCTGAAAGCCAATATTCTAGCCAACTACCTGAGCCAGGCTTATACCACTCTCATAGGCCTGGCAGTTCTGCCCTGGTATATCCGCTATATGGGGGTAGAAGCCTATGGGCTGGTGGGTTTTTTTACCCTGCTCCAGTCCTGGTTCAGTTTGCTGGATATGGGTCTGATGCCGATGCTGGCACGGGAAACGGCCCGGTTTCAGGGCGGGCAGCTGGAGGCTTATGCTTACCGACAGCTGGTACGCACCCTGGAAATCCTGTTTTTACTTCTTGCACTGGGGGGCGGCCTGAGCCTGTGGCTGAGTGCCGGCTGGCTGGCCCGTCATTGGCTGCAAGTAACCACCCTGGATCTGCCCCAGGTGGAAGTCGCGCTCCAGCTGATAGCCATCAATATCGCCTTGCGCTGGCTGGGCGGGATTTATCGCAGCATCATCAGCGGGGCTGAGCAGCTGGTCTGGCTGGGCGGTCTTAACGCCCTTATCACGAGTCTACGTACCCTGGGTGTCTTGCCGGTGTTGATCTGGATAGATGCGAGTATCGTAACCTTCTTTCAATTTCAGCTGGCTATCGCGCTGCTGGAAATCGTGATGCTCTGGTACCGGGTTCTGAAGCTGCTGCCCCGGCTGACCACCGGGCAAACTCTCCATTGGAGCTTGCAGCCACTCAAGGCGGTGTACCGGTTTTCCCTGAGCATTGCCTTCGCCTCTCTGGTCTGGATTCTGATGACCCAGATAGACAAGATGCTGTTATCTCACTTATTATCATTGACAGACTACGGTTATTTCAGTCTCGCAGTCCTGATCGCCAGTAGTGTCACCCTGCTCAGCGCCCCCATCAGTAGCGCGCTGGTACCGCGGCTGGCCAAGCTGGAGGCGGCCGGTGATACCGCGCTGCTACTCAGCTATTATCGCCGCACCACGCAATGGGTCACGCTGGTGGCCAGTACCGCAGCATTCACCCTGGCCTGGTGCGCGACACCGCTGTTACAGCTTTGGACCGGCAACCCACAGCTGACTGCGCAGGCAGCCCCCATCCTGATCCCGTACGCACTGGGTAACGGCCTGCTTGCCCTCTGCGCCTTTCCCTACTATCTCCAGTATGCCAAAGGCAACTTACGCCTGCATCTACTGGGCAATGCCTTATTCCTGGTTTTTTTGGTGCCTGCCAGCATCAGTGCAACCCAGGCTTATGGTGCCATCGGCGCAGGCTATGCCTGGCTGCTGGGCAACCTGCTACTTTTCGTACTCTGGGTGCCTTGGGTACATCACTGCTTTTACCCCGGACTCAACCGATTGTGGTATGGTCGGGACGTGCTGCCCATCATCAGCGCCGTGATTCTGGCCAGCTACGGCGCCTACGCCGTATTCCCCGCCAGTGAGCAGCTTGGCTGGCTGTTGTTTAAGGTGTGCGTGGTGGGCCTGGCCGCCCTGCTGGCCGGAGGACTTGCGGCCTCGGAGTTGCGCGCCCGGTTATTCAACAAGGTCAAACCTGATGCTCCCCCTGATCTCCGTCTGCATCGTCACCTATAATCATGCGGACTATATCGCCGATTGTCTGATGGGCGTCCTGGCCCAATGGGGCGCATTTCAACTGGAAATTCTGGTTGGGGATGACGCTTCCCAGGATGCCACAGCCCGCATCGTCCAGCATATCGCGGTGCAATATCCCAATAAAATTCGTCTGTTCAGTCACACCCAGAATCTGGGACCATCAGAAAACCTGCATTTTGTCATTGCCCAGGCTCAAGGTGACTTCATCGCCCATCTGGATGGCGACGACTATTGGTTACCGGGCAAATTGCAGGCGCAGCTCGGATTCCTGCAAACTCATCCGGACTGTTCGGCCTGTTACACCAATGCGTTGGTCGTAAACACCCAAAAACACACCCTGGGCCTGTTCAACAGCGCACTTCCCGAGACCCTGAATCTGGAGATGCTGGTACGCACCGGGAATTTTCTCAATCACAGCTCATTACTGTATCGTGCCCAGCATCGTGGCCTGCTATTCGCATACCCGACGGCCTTGATCGATTATCGCATCCACCTGCTGTTGGCCACCCAGGGATCACTGGGCTTTTTGAATGCCACCCTGACAGTCTACCGTCTGTTCAGCCCCACCTCGGTCCAAATCCAGCGTCGGGAAAAAACGCTAGTCATGTATCTGGAAGCCCTGCTATCCATGCAGCCGCAGGTCACGCCAGCGATCTTTCGGGCTGGAATATTACGTTATTGTCAGGATATTACCGGGCAACTCATTGCCCGGCGCCGATGGCAGTTGCTGTGGAACCTGCTGACATTGATACAGGCCCATCATCGACTCCACACTACCGATCTGTTGCTATGGATCTTGCCCAGGGTAGGCTATCTCAAAGTCACTCGCTGGTCATACCGGCGCATCTGTGGTCGCAGCCTGCGCATCCTGTACCACATCCGCATCAAATAACACACAATGATTGTCAATAAAATCCCCAGTAAAATCCTGCGCCTTGGCGGCCGAGTGCGTCGTTTGGCTGCACCTTTCCGTCCCTGCTGGTGTTGCCTGTGTGGTCATCACTTCAGCAGCTTTATTCCCTATCGAGGTGGCTGGAAAACAGTGCCCCCGCTGATACGGGCACTTGATATTGTGGGCAGCGATCCGGATCGTTTCAGTTGCCCGGCCTGCTTTTCCCATGACCGGGAACGCCATCTATGGCTGTACCTGCAAGCTTCCGGCCTGTTGGAAACCATTGCCGGCAGTACCATCCTGCATTTTGCACCTGAACAGCACCTGGCAGCCCGGCTGGCAGCCCACCAGCCCATCCGCTATCTGAAGGCAGATTTGTACCCGACCGCTGCCGATATTCAGCCCGTGGATTTATTGCACATGCCGTTTGCCGATGCCAGCTTCAACCTGGTGCTGGCCAATCATGTCCTGGAACATGTCGCAGACGATCTCCAGGGCCTGAGGGAACTGCACCGGGTCCTGGCGCCGCAGGGCTGGGCCATCCTGCAAACGCCCTATGCGGCCAGCCTGCACCATACTTGGGAAGATCCGGGCATCCGCAGCCCGCAACAGCGTCTGCTGGCTTATGGTCAGGAAGATCATGTCCGACTCTACGGCCAGGATATCTTTCAGCGTATCGCCGCAATCGGCTTTGAGCCACATATCCGGACCCACGCCCAGCTACTCCCGCAACAAGCCCCGCAACGGTACGGGGTTAATGCTGCGGAACCTTTCATGTTGTTTCGACGACTGCCCTGATGGCCCTCAGAACTTCGGTGGCCTTGTGTACCTACAATGGTGCTACCCATCTGCAAGCACAACTGGACAGTATTGCTGCTCAAACTCAGGCAGTTGACGAGATCATTCTCTGTGACGATGGCTCACGGGACGCCACGGTGGCCATCGCCACGGCAGCCCAGGCACGCGGGCTACCACTCCATATTTACCGCAATGCCCGGCGCCTGGGGTTCGTTGGCAACTTTGCCCAAGCCATTGCCCGTTGCAGCGGGGCAATCATCTTCCTGTGCGATCAAGATGATGTATGGTACCCGCACAAGGTTGCCACCCTGATGGATCACTTTGAAACTGATCCTGCAACCCTGCTGCTCTTCTCCGATGCCGATCTGGTCAATGCACATCTGGAACCACTCGGCTGGCGCCTTTGGCAGGCATTACCGCATCCCCCTACCGCCCAGCCGAGCTTCAACGAATTGATGCGCCACCACTGGATTACCGGGGCTACCTGTGCTTTTCGACGCCCGCTTGCTTCGCTGGCGCTTCCCTTCCCGGATACGATGGTGCATGACGCCTGGCTTGGGTTGGTTGCCAGCGCTTTTGGACAAGTCCATGCCATTCCCGAACCCCTGATCGCCTACCGACAGCATGGCCATAATCAGATCGGCCTTGCACCACGCACATCAATCGGAAAAATCAAAAAACTAATCAAACTCATCAGCACGCCACACGTAGAGCATCCGGAACCTTACCGCCTGCTGGCCGACCGGATTCCCCCTGGCACGGCCCATCAGACCCGACTACACAACCGGATTCGCCACCTGGAAAACCGACTGAGCCAGCCCCGGCTACCGGGTATCTGGCGGGAGGTACGTCATGGTGGCTACTGGCAGGAAGCTAACGGCTGGGCCAGCGTGGCGCGTGATCTGATCCTGCTCCTGACGCTGCGCTCACGCTAACCATGCACATTTACAGCACGCTGGCCCACGGTAACGGCGCCCATGTCCTGCATCAGATGCTGGCCGCTGGGCTGCCGGGCTATCAATTGCAGGCCTACCCGCCCCGACACACGTTCTGCCCACCGCTGCTGTATCGCTATCGCAACCGCCGCGCCCACTGTGTCCATGCGCCGCCCGATTATGCCGTATTCGCAGTCTGGCCTCGGCAACCGCTCGTCGTAACCTTTCACGGCTATACACTGGATGCTGCCTTTCACCGCCATGCTTCCTGGTTACAACAGCTGCATTATCGTACCGATTTGCGTTATTTCACGGCGCATGCAGCTGCCCGCGCCCAGGCTGTCGTGGCCGTCAGTCATTTTCTCGCCGACCTGATCCGCCATGACCTGCCGCACTCAGGGCCTGTCCGGGTGATTCACAACGGCGTGGACACCGACCGCTTCCAACCCAGACCCCACCGCCCCGGTACCACGGTGCGGATCCTGTTCAGTGGCAACCTGACCCGCAGCAAGGGCGCCTGGCTGCTACCGGCCATCGCCGCACAATTGCAGCCAGGCATGGAGATCCACTATACCCAGGGCCTGCGGACTCCGGACATTCTGGCCGGCCAGCCTCGGCTCCACGCGCTGGGCTGTTGGCCGCACGATCAGATGCACACCTGTTATCAGCAAATGGACATCTTGCTGGCTCCCACGTTACGCGAGGGCTTTGGGCTGGGGATAGCCGAAGCCATGGCCTGTGGACTCCCCATCGTCGCCAGCGATACCTCGGCCTTGCCGGAACTGGTGGTCCAGGGTCAGGGCGGCTTTTTGTGTCCGGTTGGAGATGCTGCCTGCTTTGCACATTGGCTCAACCACCTGGCCAGTGATGCCCGGCTCCGGCGACACATGGGGGAATTCAACCGGGCGCGGGCGTGCCAATTATTCAACCTGCCCCGCATGGTGCAGGCTTACCGTGAATTATTTGTCGAGGTGCTTGATGTATCACATCATCCTGCCGATCTTGCTCCTGGGTAGTTTTGCTCGGTCCGGCTGGGCACAAACAACGCCCATCCCCACCGCTCAGGCCCTAGAACCCAAGGTTCAAGAGCAGCCCATGCCTGTCTGGCGGCACTATAACCAGAACCGCTATGACAACCAGCCGCTGGATCGCAGCTACACCCCGCCACCGGAAAATCCGTACCCGTGGGCCACAGTTCCACTGGCTCAACTTCAGCTCATTGCCACCCTGCCCGATCCCACGCCATTGGCATTGATGCGCGGCCCAACCGGTAAACCCCAGCGGCTGCGCGTCGGTCAGCCGCTGGGGCTGGAAGGGGCGCGCATCAGCGCCATCGAAGCCGATCGCCTGCAACTGGTGGATGCGCAGCATACCCCGCTGCCCCCGCTCCTGCTGACCCCCTTGCCGGAAAATCAGGCCAGCTGCCGTTATAGCACCGTGGCGGTGCGCGGCCAGCTCAGCCATACCCAAGCCCATGCAGTCATCGTGCCCAACTTCCCGGCACTGTGCCAATTTTGGCGCTTCTTCCAGACAGAACGCCCGCAATTGGCAGATCAGTGGGAACTGGCGCTCAGCATTTCGCCTCAGGGGCAGGTTTATAAACCGCTGGTCCACGTCCCCAGCGTCACTCCAACCCGAAACAATGCCTGGGCCTTGATGGATCGCGAATGGCAACGCCTGTTTACCACCTGGCAATTTCCCCCACTGGCTACCGAGCAAAAGCTTTTTTTCACCCTGCACTTTCAACCCGGCAACAATACCCCTGCCGTCCTTGCAGACCCGGCACAATCAGCTACAGTTGATCAGGTAGCCCCCCGAATAGGCCGTTGAAAAAACCTGCTTGATCGGGCGTGCTGATATGCTTATAGCCTTTATAGCCTTTATAGCCTCCATCAGTTCGTTGGGGTAGGCCAAACGTCATCCCCGTTGGATCTCAGACCTCGGGACAATCCTTGCTGATTGTCCTCCTCTGTCACCCAGACCGCTGTTTTGTCACATCAACATAATACATCAAGGTTTTTTAGAGGTGCCCAAAGCAGCAGCCCCTGCCATGAATAAAAAAAGCGCCATCAAAACCAGTCTGTTT
>CAYNNN010000013.1:0-46792 GCA_964398665.1 uncultured Gammaproteobacteria bacterium
TGGACAAGGACAAAATCCCCAACCTGTCAATCAACTACTGTCTTAATCCCTTTGAAATCAGGGCAAGGTTTGGACTGCAGGCGCGAAAAACAGTTGAGTTTTCAAAGAGCAGCACTGGGGGTTAGCGATTTTTACGCCAAACCCGAAAGGAGTGTTTTTGACCACCAACCGCCAACCGTTCCACAGACGGTGGAACTATAGCGTATTGGTGGCCAGAATCAAACCGATTTTATTTGCAAAGTCGGGTATTCACCGCTGCCGGTCCGCTCAGGGTAAATCCGCTGACCAGGCGGCGGGCAGACCGGTGTACAAAATCCCCTGGGGGAAGGTTGCCTTGCCCAGGCGCGTTTTCAAGCCACGCTCAGGCAGCGGATAACACCGCAAATCATCCGTTTTGGGGTTGATGTGTGCCACCAGCTCAGCCAGGATGCCATGAAAATGCACACTGGGCGCGCCAGCCGGGCATAAGCACTAAAATATTGATTGGCAGCAGCACCTTCCAGCCCACGTAATGAGGCAAGCTTGGTACAAGTCTCAAGCTGTGGCTGCATGTGGACTTCTGCCAGCCGGCGCGGGTCGGCAATGTCGTAGGCGATGAGATAAAGCGAGCGGCTAACGCGGGTTAACATGGCAGTGGGCCAGCACAGTGATGCGATGGCTCAAGCCTAAGCAGTGTCGGGTCGTCTGATGCAAATGGCAAGCTTGCCGACGGGCTGCAAGTAATTGCCCGACAGCGCGCTGCGCTTTACCTCAGGTGTTTGGGGAATGGCCCGTCGGTTCCAGCGTGTAATGCCCCAGGCCAAAGGTGGCGTTTTTACCTACATGCAGCCATTGACCCAGATATAAAAAAGGCCAGAAAGGCGCCAAGTCGCCCTGCAAGTGCCAACGCCCGACTGCACCACCCAAGACCATTTCCTGGCGCTGCCGGTTGGAGTAGCGCGTCCAATCTCGCCAGCGCAGCGCTTTTTCGCTGGTAATTTGCGCAGCCAGGGTTTTAAGGGCAGCAAAGTCCAGGTTCAGCGGCTGATTCAGTTGCAACTCGCTCAACAGGCTGATGCGTCGCACCAGACCCATCAGTAAGTCTTGGGGTGTCAGGTCTGCAATGTCAATAGGATGCCCCTGATGTTGCAGCCTCAATGGCGTGTGTAGGTGCAGGGTACAGGCCTGCGTGGGAGCGGGTGGTGGTGGCAGGGTAGGGCTGTGGGGGCACATCTTGCCGGAGGCTGCGTCAAAGATGACGGTTTGGGCCTCGGGGGTCAGGTGTCGCACCTGTTGCAGCCGGGCTGTGCCGTGCAACTTGCCCAGGCCCAGTTCCCCCAGCCGCTGCCAGGCCAGGACGATGACCGACAGGTGCTGGAGGGCCGGGCCAAGCAGCACCCAATCAAAGCCAAGTATTTCACCAGGCTGATACAGCCGCTCGCCCCAGGCGGGCGGTTCGACCACGAAGGGGTTGGGAATCTGGGTAAAGTGTTGCCGTGTCGTTGCAGTTTCCGGGGGTGGGCTTGCAAAGATGGCAGGATACAGGCAGGTGCGGTACAGCGCGCAAGGATCACAGCTTGGCAAGCGCGTGACGCAGGCCAGTCGCCGCAGGGCGTGGCCAAAGGCCCCGCGCAGGGTCGAACCGGCATATTCCGGCAGGCTGATGGGTGTTTCAACCTGAAATTCAAGCCGGTAGCGGGCGACAGGGAAGTGGGGTATGGTCATGGAAAGAGCGCTTTCATGAAGTTGGTGAGTTCGGTATGCAGAGTGTTTTCGTCCGCCAGAATGTCTTGGTCCTTCTTATTGCGTGGGCGAACGCCGTGGGCCAGACTGTTGCGGATATATTCGAGGGTTTTGACCGCTGGGGTTTCTGTGCGGGCGTTATCGTAGGCCTCTTTGCGGTTGTCGAAGTTATTTGGGTCGAGTTTGTTCTGGGAGGTCGCACGGGTGACAAAGGCTTCGTACATGAAGGTGGCGGCACGGACATAATCACGCCGTTCCAGATAGGCCTTGGCGAGGGATTGTTCCCAGGCATCCCGGTTTTTTCCACGGAACCAGCGGATGCGTTTGCTTAATTCGTCACGGAATAATCTGCCAAGCGGGCCTTCATGACTTTCCACGCTGGGGAAGATGCTGATCAGCGTTTCCCTTGCCTTGACTGGGTTGTTGGTTCTTTCGAAATAGGCGGCTTTGTCCAATAGCTTGGCCCGAACGGGTTCCATGCCATCGGATTGCAGGAGTCGGCCAAACGGGCCGTAATCGCCGTCCTTGTCGTAGCTGGCTAGGGCTTCGACCCAATCCAGCATCTTAAGCATGCCGCCTAAACGCAGCACCGGAGTTTCACCGCCGTTGGGGGTCATTTCCAGAGCGCCGTAGTAGATGTCTTCGACTTCAATACCACGAATGTGCTTGAGGTAACGCGCCGCTACCAGCGCCAGCATGGGGAGATGGCGAAAGGCGTGGGTGACATCCAGAACGACTTTTTCATCGGGGTTGAGTGTGTTGGCCAGTTCGGCCAGAACTGCGGATTGCTCGGCTTCATCACGGGCGTATGGAATGAGCTGGCAGTTGACCGGGTAGCCCAGTCGTTCGGAGAGTCGTTGGGCGTGGTCGGCAAGCATGGTCTCCGTGACTTGATTCTCCGACGCGGCTTCGATCAACTGCATGAGGCCTTCGTCGTTGTCCGATGTCTCGTGGTCGAAAAAGACATCCCACATACTTCCGGAGGTGCCCAGCAGGATCAGCCGGTCGGGTCTGAGAAATTCGGCCAGTGCCATACCGAAGAAAGGGGCATTGCGGGCAAAACCGGCATCGAAACGATAGGTCGCGGTACGGTAGCCCTTTTGTTGTTTGCCCAGGAAACTGATCAAAGTGGTCATGTGGCCTCCACGGTAAATGCATCCAGCCGGGTGCCGTAGCGCTCCAGTTCGTCGGCTGTGAGTTCGCGTCCCCGCGCCTCGGACGGCAGGTCGAGGGAGAGGTTGTAAAACCGCCCGTCCCGCGCACAGGCCTCGGCAGCGAGGTTGACCAGCAAAACACCCATCACGGTGTCGCCCGGCTGGACGATACCGGGGTCAAGATGATCCAGTCGATGGTCGGCACGAACCCCTTGCCGCGCCGCCCATTCGACGGCACCGGGGTGACGGGTACTGAGGTGGGTGGTCATGGTTCGACTCGTACCAAAGTCGTACCGGACACATGGGCCGTAACACGCACGAACTGATTGGTCTTGACTTTGTTCCGGATGTCGGTCGGGAGGCTGGCTAGGAGCTCGTCGCCTTTGGGCCTGATGGCAGTGGCGGACTGGCCGTTCTTCTCGGCACTCAAGGCGCCATTGGCTTTGTTGTACTTCAGACGGGCACCTGACCAGGGCACAGCTTCGGAGATTTGGCGCGCCGTTTCGGCTTCTCTGGCTTGCGCTTCGCGAGTTTCCCGCATCGCGACAGATTCCATCGTGCCATAACCTACGGCGGTCTTGGCGCCGAAGCCCAGCCACTGGAAGGCGTGCGCGAACGCAGCGCGCAGCAGCGTTTGCCATGACGTTTCTAGCCCAGGAACAAGCTGTTTGAGCCGGGTGAGGTCGCACACGACATGAAAGGCAAAACCGGAGCCCGGCGGCACGGTGAGAAAACTGATGGGGTTGGGTTGGCCGGATTCGTGGGGCGATGCGCCTTGCTGATAGTAATGGCTTTGGTGCGGGGTCATGATCTCGACCATGAGACTGTCGCCCTTGATTTGCGGGAGCACATCCCAAAAGCTCAGCACCCCGCGCAGGTGAGTTTTGTCGCCGTCTCGGGATTCCAGCCCAAACAGTGCGTCCAGCAAGGAAAAATTCAGCGTTTCCTTGCCGATTTTCAGCGCGTAACGCGGTTCGGCGCTCCAGCCGTGGGTGTCGCCCCATTCGCCGTTGGCCAATTCCCGTGCCGCCTGGCGCAGCACACCCTTGACACCCGAACCGGGCAGGTACGGCAGGCCGTAAGGATTGAGAAACGCAAAGCCGTTTTCTAGCGGGTGTTCATTGCCCAGGCCAGTAGTGAACGGCGCAATGGCCAGCGCGTCGAGGTGGAGGAGTTGAACGGCGGGGAAGGTGGCAGCCAGCGCAGATTGGCGTGCAAGGAGTCCACTCATCATCGGCAGCCAGGGCTTGAGTCCGGGGTCGGTCCGGGGTCGGTTGCGCCGCGGTCTTTCGGCATCGAAGGCCGGTGTCTTGCAGGCAGCGATGGTGCAGGCGTATTGGTCGTTGGGCGAATCATCCCAACCTTGCTGACTCAGTTGTCCTTGTTGTCGCCTCATCCTGGGCACGCGGTCTTTCATGCGCCAATCGATTCTGTCGGTTTCCTGGTTGTCGCCCCAGACGGCGAAATAGAGGAGGAATCGATGTCCTGGTGGCGCAGAGAGATAGAACTCCGGATCATTTCTCTGGATGTAGGCAGGTACGGCGGCAATGGGCATGTTAATTCCCTCCTCTGCGCGCCGCCGCCATCTGCCGCAACCATTTGAGCCAGGCGAAGGCTTCGGTGGTGATGGCCTGGTATTGGCCAGGGGTGGCCTGCATCAGGACTTGCATGAATGGTTCAAAGCCAGGGTCGCGGTTCACCCGATTGAACCGCTGATTCAACCAGATGCGTAACTGTTGTGCCACAGCTTCGTGTGCTCCGCCCTTCTCGTGGCAAAACGCCAGCACCTGCATCAACCCCGAGTTCATGATAAGCGCGGGCAAGCCTTTGGTGATGTTGACGTGTTCCTGGGTATAGTTTGCGCATTGGTTCCAGGCATCTTGAGCGCGTTGTTGTTCCAGGGTCATCTTTAAGCCTCCACCACTTTAGCCAGCACCAGGCCGCGCCCGGTGGTGGCGTCACCGCCGATTTGCAGCAATTTGCCGTTGATCACGCCCTTGATCTGGGCCATGACCACCTCTGCCGGGTTTTCCTCGCCTTTACCGGTGCGGGTCTGGCTGGCCAGCAAGGGCGCGACGAGCAGTGCTTCGGGCGGCAGGTTTTCGGTGTAGAACAGGCCACCGTCGCTGGCCGTGCCGGTATCTGGATCAATCCGCACATGCGATTCGACCAGCATGGCGTTTTGAGCAAAATAGGCAAAATCGGTGTCGGAGAGCACGACTAAATCGGCATTGAGCTTGTCACTGAAAAATTGGTATGCCTCGTGATTGGGCAGTGCCTTAGCGGCCAGATCAGTCGAGATTTTCGGCAACACTGATGAGATGGTCGCGGTATATTCAAACGCTTCCAGGTGCAAGCCCTCACCAGAAAGTAATCCGCGATGTGTGACGAGACAACGGCCTTCGGCTATTTCGGGCAAGTTGGGCCATTGCACGGCAACGCCGATGAGCTGGAGCAGCCTTTGTGTGCGCGCAATCGCCTGCGGGCAGGTGGCGTAGACATAGCCGCCTTTCAGGGAGCGCACCGGCAGGGCGACGAGCTGGGCGTCACCGAAGCTGACCGCGCCGGCATGGAGGTCACCGCTGCCAGCGTCCGGGCCGAACAGCCGGTCCATCAGGGCCTTGTCACCGCCCAGCGCCTCAAATCCATGCCGCACCGCGCCCTTGATGCCGGAGCCGGCAAAGCAGGGATGATTGGTGTGGCGTTCGCGCTGGATGGGGTTATCAATAACCCCGATGGCCTGGCCCGCGCCCATGTGGACAGGGCTGATGGCATAGAGAAATAGGGCAGCGTGTTTTTCGAACATGGGGATTCCTGTTAATAAAGTGCAAAGGTAAATCGGTTAAAGCCTTCTGCCCGCCGTTGGGGATTTTCACAGGGTTCGCCCCACAAACCTTGGTCGGCAAGCTTGCGCAGGGCGTCGGGCGTAGCCTCCAATTCGTCCAGCCAGTAGACGCTGCCCACGGGGGCGGCATGTTCTGCCGGTTTGGGCTGCCAGCGGGCCAAGTCCCAACCCGAGACCACTTCGGCACGGGGTACCGCAGAGCAGGCAAGGCGGCCCTTGACACCATGCAGCGCGAAGCGGTGACTGCCGTCTGATTGTTGTTGGATGCCGGTGGGCAGCCAGCCGCTGCTAAATAAGCCTGGCGTGGTGAGTATTAGCCGACAGCGGCGGGCGCGGACGATAGCAAGATAATCTGGTTCAGGTAGCGTGACGGTGGCAGGACGAATGGTTGCTGCGCGTCCGTCACCCCCTAAGCGCAGCATGCCGGTTGAGGGCGGAACGGCACCGGTGACGGCGGCGAGGAAGCCGACACCGGCTTGCATGGCGACTGCCTGCACCGAGAACAAGCGTCCTTCGGCTACGCTGCGCGTCTCGGGGTTCAAGCCAACACCCACACGCGGGTCGATCCGCCACAGTGCGCTGGATTTCAACAGGTCAGCTCCGGTCAGGGTGTGGCCTGCAAGGTATTTGGCCCAGCCGGATTGGGTCAGCCAATAACCCGCAGCAGGCTTGCGGCGCTCGGTTTCGGCCAGTACGGGCAACAGTGGCAGCGGTGCGGAGCTGGTCAAGCCTGGCGCCGGTGGCGTAGGTGCGAGGGCCTTGCTACCGGGTACGCCGTTGTGGTCTTCGGTGATGATGAGATCGGCGGGGGGTAGGCGCAGGATTTCCACGGCATCCTTACCCCAGCGTCGGGCCAGATGGAAGGCGATAACGGTGAAGGGGCCGGGCGCTTGCGGCGTGCCCAGTTCGGCGTGTTGCACTTCGCCACGGGCGAAGGCGGCCAAGTCGATGCCCGCATCCGCCAACATGCGCGAGCGGATGGCCCCCGCCGCCACCGAGGGCCAGGGCGGGATGAGCGCTTCGCCGAAACTGCCGGGGTCGCCAAACAGCTTGTTGCCGCGCAGGAACAGCACGTCCAGAGGTTCAAGAAAACGATAGGCAACAGCACTCATGGGGTTACTCCAGTGCGGGTTTCGCGGGCCAGGAACTCGGCCACGGTGAGGAAGTTTTCCAGCCAGTTCAGGCCGTTTTTAGGTTGGCAGGCGGTGAGTTGGGCGAGACGTTTAGCCAGATGAGCGGCTTGCGTGTTGCCCCCAGACTGGCGCGCTAATTGATAGGCCAGCAGCGATTCCAGCATCTCGGGTTTGCCCTTGGGGTCGGGTAGGTCTTTGAGCCACTCCAGGCTGTGGTACACCGCCCGGCGCGAGGTGTCGCTGTCGGCCAGAAAATCCCGCAAATCACCTAGCAGCGCCATCGGTTCGCCCCACTTTGCGGTGAGATACAAGGCGCCGCCGGAACGCTTGATGATGGTGAGAGAAAACGCGTCACGCCCGCCTTCGGTTTTGGCGCGCTTTTCCGCCGTACGGAGTTCACGCATCACCGCGCCCAGCGGCGCCTGATGGTGGGCAATCACCGCACCGGTCGAGGCGGTAGCGTGTTTCCCCATCATGCGCATCAAGCGGCCATTCAAATAGGCAAAACCGTTTTTGCACACCAGTTTTTTAGTACGGCGTAAGTCACCCCAGTCCACGGGTGCATCCTCGGGCACGGTGCCGGAATAGGCGTGACGCAAGCGCTGCATCGTGGGGAGCAAGTCGGCTACCGGCAACATCGCCAGCACGTCATCCCCACCGGCGTAGATCACCCGCCCCAAGTGTTCTTCCTCGACTACATGACGCACCACAGTTTGCGAGAAATCGTTCAGCGCGCCGGAGATGGCCAGATGCCGGTTGGGGGAGATGGAGCGCTTCTGGTTGCCGTATTGCTGGATCAGCGCTTGCTTGACCGCGTGTTGGTCAAAGCCCTTTTGCACCTGGGGGTGAAAGCTGTCGCGGTAAGCAATTGCGGTTTTTGCGTCGCCCGCAAGAATCGCGCCCATCGAATCGCCGTCCATCATCAGCAGCGCGTAGTAGGTCTCAAGCTTAGCTTCGTCCTTGCCCAGCGCCTTGCCCAAGGTTTGCCTCACCAGCCGCTGCGCACGCTCGTACGCTGTGTCGTCTGCTTCGGTATCGCGTGCGGCTTCCAGCAGGCCGGGGATGCACTTGGCATCGGCTAGTGCCGGGTTTTTCGCGTGCTTGCGGATCAGTTTGCGTGGCAAGGCCACGGGTTCGGCTTCCTGAGCGGACTTGGCGAAACCCTCGGCGGTTAGCCCGCCCTTTTCTAGCCATTGATCAAGCTGGTGCGCCAGCGCCATCGTGTGGGTGGAGACAACAAAGCGGCCTATGTCTTTATCCGTCGCCTTGCCCACCTCCTCGGCAAAGAGCGTCGGCCACAGGCGTTTGATGGCGGGCAGGGCGGAGAGGTGTTCGCCCGGCCTGGCCCAGGATTTTTTCTTGGCTGCCACCTTGGCCCACAGGGTATTGGTTTGCTGGCGGTAGGATTTTTGCAATTGCGTCCGGTCAGTGGTCAGCCACTCCGCCTCGCCGGTGAGCGAACAGCGCCAGCCTTCCTGTCGGGTTTGCGCAAAGGTGCGGGCGGCCTTGGCGGCGGCCAGCACGCGCTCGGCTAGGTCATAGACTGCCGGGTAAAGCACCCCAGGATTGGGGGCGAAGAAGGTGGTGTTGTCGCCCCAGGCGATGTCTTTCTGGAGGGCCTTCCAGGCGGGCGAGTCGAGAAAGCCGCAGTTTTTCCCCGCTGTCGCACCGAAAAAGGGGGCCATTGCGGCGGATATCGCGTGGGTGTCGAGGTCGCGCTGTTTGGCTGCGTCGCGGCAGCGGATGAGGGAGAAAGGCACGGCGGCCCAATGGACTTCGGGGAAGTCGGCAAGTTGGGCCTTCATTTGTTCGTAGGGTGTGGCGGTTTCGGTATCCAAGCCCGCTACATCCAGCAGGCGGAACACCACGTCCCTGCCCGTGTTCAACAACCACTCGCGCACGGCAGAAGTGACTTTTTCGGCAATTAACTGCGCCCGGCTGGCAGGCACGACGGCAACAAAACGGTTGGGCAAGGCGGCGGAGAACAGCGGGTTGGCATCGGTGCTGCCTTCGTTCCATACGCAGTTTTTGAACAGCCCATTGGGCAGCTCCATCTGATCGCGTAGCCACAGATCGATTTGCGGAATACCGCGCAACCGGGGGAATAAAATCGCATCCGGCCCCAATTCCTCGCATAGCGGGCGCATCGCCTCCCAAGCGAGGCGCGAGAGCAGATGCGAACCCGCCCAGAGGTCAGAGGTTGAGCGGGCTGCGGCGATGAAGCCCTGCACCGGGCCGATGGAGAGCGCCAGCAGCGCCGCCTCGCCCTGCGGATCGGCGGCAAAGGCTCCAGCAAACGCAGAAGTCAGGTCAAGGTGATCCCAGATGCTATGGTCAGGAATGCGGGTGTCGGCAGGCAGCAATGGCCAAAGTTCACCGAGTTTGCCGTTGTCGGTGGTCTCGGACAGTTCCGGGCCGAAGCGCCAGTAGCTCAGCAGCAGCTTGCGCAAGTCTTGCACGGGGTTGGCGCGGTGCAGGGCGACCAGCAGGTGGGAAAAGTGGTCGAAGCTGCGTTGTTTGAGATCGATGAGGTCAGTATCGCCCAAACTGCCCAGATCGAAGCTATCACCGGTGAGTGGATGGATGAGCACCGGTTGCCGCGTCCAGCGCACCTGCGCCCAATGGGCTATGGCGAAGGTTTTTTCCGTGCCTTTTTTCGTAGTGACGGTGATCTGCTGCATCGGCCACTGTGGGCGGTCTGCCGCTGCTGCCCACCAGTCGGCGCGTTGTACCTGTTGATAAATCTCCAACGGAATGCCTTTTTTGAAGATCACCGTCATGAGCACTTCGGCATTATCGGGGTCGATATTATCCGGGCGCTGATCCAGCCCCAGCAGCCGGGTCAGGGCGCGGGAAGTGCCGTTTTCGTGTCCCGCCGGGTCGCGCAGCAGCACCAGAGCTTTTTCCGCCGGGTCGTGAATGCGAGCAGCGAGTTTGGTTTGCCAGATGATATCGTTATTCATAACTTATTCCTGAATACGGTGGAGTTTTTGAACGGGTGCGTCCAGAAAGTTATGCACCTGCTGCCAGACCTGCATGATCGCTGTGTTATTAGGCCGAAACGCCGCCGGTGGCAAGCAGGGCACATGAAGAATCACGCCGACGAGCTTTTGCGGGTCGTTCGGTGCCGGGCGCACTTTGAAACGCAGGCTGTTGGGCAGGCGGGCATCACGCGGAAAGGCCCGTGTCGTGTGCTTGGTGATCGGATAGGAAAGCCAGTGGCGAGGTAGTGCATCTTGATGGGGTGGCGCGGCATGGGGGAATTTGAACTGCGTGCGCAGCCCGATCTTGATGACTGCCAATGTCTTCATCAGCGCCTTCCAGTCGTCATGCGCCGCGGTTTCCCAGATCAAGGCGTCTCGCTCATCCCGGCCCAGGGCGTGGGGCCAGTCGAGGCCAAGGCAGTCGCGCCAGTGGCGAAGCGGTAAGGTGCCTGCCAGTGCGGCAGTCTCCTGTACCGGCGTGAGGGCAAACGATCCCCAGCCGTTGCGGCTGCGTCCGCCCAGGGCGCCATAGCGGTCCATGAGCCAGAGGGCGTGTGTGATCAGATCAGAATGAGATTCGGGGCAGGCGAGAGACAGGGTGGCGGATTCACCGAACTGAATGGCGGCGTTGGCTTTGAGTGTCGTTGTCCGGCGTTGGCTGTCGTATGTTAACGGCCCAAACCCTTGATAGAGATGGCTGCCAACGGGAACCAGCTTGCCCTCACGGTTTTTTACTTCCGGGTGACTCACGGCTGTATCGGTTGGCCACTGTGCCTTCTTCAATCCGCCCTCAGCCCACTTGTCCAAGCGTATCCGCACCAGACTTTTGCGGCTTTCCCCCTCGATATCAGCAGCGACGCCGAACAGCCGTCCCTCTTCCTGGCGCATGGCGGCAATATTGACGTTGAACCGATGCTCTGCCGCATACGCGACCCGCCACCACTGGCGCAGCAGCGCTTTGATGGGCGGGGTGCGCCACTGGGCGTTTTGCTCGGCATTGCCTAAGAATGCCGGTGCGGTGAACCGGAGGGTATAGTTGAATAAGTGCATGGTGCTGACTCCTGGATGACTTCCGACAGTGTAGCCGCTTTGGAGTCGGGTACCCGTCCTGCAAGCTTGCAGCGGGTTCCAAGGTTCATGGATCAAAACGCTCCAGGGCATCTATCCAGTGCTGGATGCTGATGATGCCATCAAGCAGTATTACCGGCGTGATGCCGGCCTGCGTCATGTCCAGGGCGCCGTAATACAGGCCCGTGCACCTGTGACAAATCCTCGTCAGGCTGGACCAGCCTTGTGGCCAGGCTGGGCGCTTGCAAGCCTGGGCAGGCTAGTGCGGTTTCTTCAGCGGAGGTCGGGCGCGGGTCGTGGGCTGGGGCGGCAGGCCGGTATGCTGGGTCAGCAAGCGTCCGCGTGGGGGCGGGCGTTTGGTCGTGGTGGGTGCTGTTGCCGTCGTCTCGGTCTGCGCTTCAATGGGCTGCCAGTGGGGCACCAGATGGCGTTTGCCAGGGCCGATCAGGTCACTGCGGCCCAGTTCCTTCAGGGTCTGACGCAGCAAGGCCCAGTTCTTCGGGTCGTGGTAGCGTAAAAAAGCCTTGTGCAGACGCCGTAATTTCAGGCCCTTGGGAATGTAGACCGGGGCGCTCTCGGCCGTCACCTTGCGCAGCGGGTTTTTGCCGCTGTGATACATGGCGGTGGCCAGCGCCATCGGGCTGGGCAGGAAAGTCTGCACCTGGTCGGCCCGAAAGCCGTTGCGTTTCAGCCATAAGGCCAGATTGAGCATGTCGCTGGTCGTGGTGCCCGGATGGGCAGCGATGAAATACGGGATCAGGTATTGCTCTTTGCCCGCTTCTTTGGAAAAGCGCTCAAACAGGGCCTTGAATTGCTCGTAAGCCCCGATGCCTGGTTTCATCATCTGGGCCAGCGGCCCGGCTTCAGTGTGTTCGGGGGCGATTTTGAGATAACCACCGACATGGTGCGTGACCAATTCCCGGACATATTCCGGCGCCCGTACCGCTAGGTCATAACGCAAGCCGGATGCAACCAGAATTTTCTTCACCCCCGGCAGGGCACGGGCACGCCGATAAAGTTTCACCAGAGGGGTGTGGTCGGTGTTGAGATTGCTGCAAATGTCCGGATGGACGCAGGACAGGCGCCGGCACTTGCTTTCGATCTCGGTTGACTTGCAGGCCAGGCGGTACATGTTCGCCGTCGGCCCGCCCAGGTCGGAAATGATGCCGGTAAAGCCCGGCGTGGTGTCGCGCACCGCTTCGATTTCCCGGATCACGGAATCTTCGGAGCGATTCTGGATGATGCGGCCTTCATGTTCGGTAATCGAGCAAAAGGTGCAGCCGCCAAAGCAGCCGCGCATGATGGTGACGGAAAAGCGGATCATGTCATAGGCCGGGATCGGCGCGTTCCCATAAGCCGGATGGGGCCGCCGGGCATAGGGCAGTTCGTACAAGGCATCCATTTCTGCCGTCGTGAGGGGTACCGGCGGTGGATTCAGCCAAAGTTCGCGCTCACCGTGACGTTGCACCAGCGGGCGGGCATTGCCCGGATTGGTTTCCAGATGCAGCAGGCGCGAGGCATGGGCGTAGGCGAGGGTATCCTCCCTGACCTGTTCAAACGCAGGCAGACGCAGAGCGTCCGCCGGGCGCTTGCGGCTTTGCAGCGCGGTCAGCGCCACCCGTTGTTGCGCTGGCGCCGGCGGAGCTTCGCTACAGGCCGGGGTCTGGGTCATCGCGTAGGGGTCAGGATGCGGTGTAATCGGGGTATCGGTTTCCGGCTGGCTCAGGTCCAGAATGCTCAATTCCGCAGGCAGGGTCTTGCGGACCCAGGCGGTGCCCCGAATATCGTTCAGGCTGGCCAGTGGCTGACCGGCGGCCATCCGGTGGGCGATTTCCACGATGGCGCGCTCCCCGTTGCCAAATACCAGCAAATCAGCCTTGGCATCCAGCAGGATGGAGCGGCGTACCGTTTCCGACCAATAGTCAAAGTGTGCGATCCGGCGCAAGCTGGCTTCAATGCCGCCCAAAATCACCGGCACGTCGGGGTAGGCCTCCTTGCAGCGCTGGGCATAGACAATGGCGGCCCGATCAGGCCGGGCGTCCGGGCGGGCATGCGGGGTGTAGGCATCATCGGAGCGGCGCTTGCGATCCGCAGTGTAGCGGTTCACCATCGAATCCATGTTACCCGCCGTGACCCCAAAAAACAGGCGCGGACGCCCCAGCCGGCGGAAATCGGCCACACCGTGAAAATCGGGCTGGGCGAGAATCCCGACCCGAAACCCCTGGGCTTCCAGCAGGCGCCCAATGATCGCCATGCCAAAGCTGGGGTGATCGACATAGGCATCACCGGTGACAATGATGATGTCACATTCCTGCCAGCCTGCCGCCGCCAGTTCAGCGGGGGTAGTGGGCAGGAAGGGCGTGGTGCCAAAGCGGGCGGCCCAATGTTTACGATAGGAAAAAAGTGGTTTGGCAGCGTGCATGGTGATGGACGGTCGGTAGGGAAGTGCAGCTTAACATGACGCTGGCGGGATATTTCCGGACGCGCTGGACTGGAACAGGCCCAACAGGGTCTGGGCTTTGGCATAGCATTCTGCATATTCCGCCCGGGCCTGGGAGTCGGCCACGATCCCGCCGCCCGCCCAGAAGCGCAGTGTGCCAGCCTGCGTGGTCAGGGTGCGGATGGCGATATTGCTGTCCATCTGGCCATCCTGGCTCAAATAACCGATGCTGCCGCAATAGACCCCACGCCGGGCCGGTTCGAGCCGGTCAATGATTTCCATCGCCTTGCGCTTGGGTGCGCCCGTCACGGAGCCGCCGGGCAGGGTGGCCCGCAGAAGGCTCAAGGCATCCTGGCCGGGGGCCAGTTGCCCGCTGATGCGGCTGACCAGATGCTGGACCTGGGCATAGCGACGCAGTTCGCACAGGGCCGTGACCTGAATGCTGCCGGGTAAACAGACTTTACCTAAGTCGTTGCGCAGCAAATCCACGATCATCACGTTTTCAGCCCGATCCTTGGCGCTGTGGCACAACTCGGCAGCCCAGGCCGCATCTTGTCCGGGATCACGGCTGCGCGGACGTGTGCCCTTGATGGGTTCGGTGCTGACCTGGCCAGCGCGGACGGCCAGAAATCGCTCCGGCGAGGCGCTCAAAATCGTGCCCCAGGGCAGGTGCAGATAGGCGGCAAACGGTGCCGGGCTGAGCTGCACCAGGCGGGCAAATAGCGGCCAGCTATCGCCGCGCAGGCGGGCGTGAAACTGTTGGGCCAGATTGACCTGATAACAATCGCCTGCGTGCAAATGGGCCTGAACGTGTGCAAAGGCCTGCTGGTAGGTTGGCCAGTCCCAGACCGGTACCGGCGGGTCCAGCTGTGGTGCGGGCAAGCGGGTCTGGACGGGCGATTTTTGTAACTGTGCCACCAGTCGAGGCCAGCGCTGCCGGGTAGCGGGGCGGCGGCCTTGAGTGACCAGCCAGGCGCGGGCTTGCTGATGATCCACCACAACTGCCCAATCGTACAAACCGATAGCCATGTCCGGCCAGCCCTGGTGCGGGTGCCGAAAGCGCAGCCACGGCTGCCAGGATTGGGCCAGCTCATAAGCCCAATAACCCAGGGCACCGCCGCAAAATGGCAGGTCCGGCCAGCCGGTTGCGGGTTCGCCCAATAGACTGCGCAGCAGTTCCAAGGGGTCGGTGCCCAAGGTTTGCACGCCTGCATGGCTGGCCAGCCGGGTCTTTGGCCCCCAGGTTTCCAGCGTGGCCCATGGTTGGGCCACCCAGATGTCGTAGCGGCCCTGGCGGGCGTGCGGCGGGCCACTGCTGAAGCAGGCACTCCAGGGCTGACGTGCCCAAGGGGCAAATACAGGGTGTGTATCTTGAAAATAGGGCAATTCAACCCGTTGCGGCCAGGCCAAGTGCTGCGTACCTATGGTCGGAAGGTTGGAATGCTAACACCCCTACCCCGGACTTGCCTACCGGGGCGGGGTGGTTTGTGCGCCAATTTTGTGCCAATTCTTTGAGCCTGAGGCGGGATGGGATATGATCGCCCCCCTGCGGTGGTGGTGTCATGAGGTGGGCTGAGCGTGGACGAACAACTCAAAAAGCGGCTTCTAGGCGCCGTCGTCTTGTTGTCGTTGGCAGTGTTGCTGATTCCGGTCTTTTTTGGCCCGGACTCCGAGCCACCGGTCACGCCTCCCAGGATGCAGGCGGATGGCGGTGTGCAGTTGCCGGGTGAGCCGCCAGCAAAACCGGCGGCAGTGCTGGACAATCCCTTCATTGAGATTCCGCCCCAGGAAACGCCGGGTACCCGCACTGCGGGTCAGACACCCCCGGCAGGCCAGGAAACCTTGCCGCTTGAGGAGCTGGCCATGCCCGGTGTGGCACTGCAGGACCCGGTGACGCCGGGGCCGATTCCGGTGGGTCGGGTGGAACCCAAGACCCAGCTGGCCACTCCGCCGGCGCGGACCGTCCCCAAGGAAGAACCAACCCCGAAAGTCGCCAAGGCCAAGCCGGCTGAAAAGCCCAAGGTGGAGCCTGCACCTAAGACGGCCAAGGCCGAAAAACCGGCGGCAAAGCCGGCCAAGACTGAAAAAACTGCGCAAGCCAACCCAGCCCCGGAGCGACTGGCCAAGCTGATGCCTCAGGAGACCACGCCCAAACTTAAGCCTCAGACCAAACCGGCTGGGCAGGAATCCCGCAAGGCGGCAGCACCCGATCCCGTTGCAGGGGCCTGGGCCGTGCAGGTGGGCAGCTTCAATGACAAGATCAAGGCCGATATTTTGCGTCAGGAGTTGCAGGTGCGTCGGATGCCCGCCTTTGTCACGACGGCACGGGTGGATGGCAAGCTGATGTACCGGGTGCGGGTAGGGCCGAATCTGAACCGGGAACAGGCCGACCGCTGGCGCGAGCGCCTGGAACGCGATATGAATTTGAATGCCAATGTGGTGAAACACCGATGAAAGGTTTGGTGCTGAACTGGCTGGATTACGGCTTGCTGGGCCTGCTCCTGCTGTCCATGGGCCTCAGTCTGGTGCGCGGGCTGTTGCGCGAAGTCATCTCGCTGGCAACCTGGCTGCTGGCGCTCTGGCTGGCTTACCTGGGTATGGCGTGGGCGGCAGCGGCCCTGGCCAAGGCCATTCCCAATCCCGAGCTGGCGCTGGTGGCCGGGTTCGGAGTGATTTTTCTGGGCGTGCTGCTGCTGGGGGTGATGGTGAACATCGCCCTGGGCCAGTTGCTCAAGCTCAGTGGGCTGGGCGGAGTCGATCGCCTGCTGGGCCTGGTCTTTGGCTTCGGGCGTGGCATCTTGCTCTGGATCTTGCTGATGCTGGTGGCCGGGCTGACGCCCTTGACGCAGGAAGCGATCTGGCAGCGTTCCGCGATGCTGCATCAGGTGCGGCCCTGGGCGGAGCGGGTGCGTAGCTGGCTGCCTGCCGATCTGGCCCGGCGGATCCAGTTTGATCCGGTCGCCGCCACCACGCCACCGCCGACGGATACTGCGGTACCGGCCCCCATGCCCAAGATAGATTAAGCCTTTATTCACACGAGCGTATTATGTGCGGTATTGTCGGTATTGTGGGTCAGACCCCGGTCAATGAGGCTTTGTACGAGGCCTTGACCGTCTTGCAGCACCGGGGCCAGGATGCAGCCGGGATCGTGACCTGCGAGGCCAACCGCTTGCATCTGCGCAAGGATACCGGCCTGGTACGGGACGTGTTTCAGGCCCGGCACATGGTATCGTTGCGGGGCCACCTGGGCATAGGCCATGTGCGCTATCCGACGGCAGGTAATCCGACCATGGCCGAAGCCCAGCCGTTCTATGTCAATTCCCCCTATGGCATCACTTTGTCACATAACGGGAATTTGATTAATTCCGCAGCCCTGCGTCGTGATCTGTTTCGGGAAGATCTGCGGCACATGAATACCGATTCGGATTCCGAAGTCCTGTTGAATGTGCTGGCTCACGAGCTGTATGGCCGGGCCAAGCTGCGCCCGGAACCCGATGATTTTTTTGCGGCGGTCACGGGCCTGCATCAGCATTGCCAGGGTGCTTATGCCGTGGTGGCCATGATCACCGGGCAGGGCCTGCTGGCCTTCCGGGATCCGTACGGCATTCGGCCGCTGGTGTTTGGCCAACGTCAGACCGAACAGGGCCAGGAGTACATGATTGCGTCCGAAAGCGTGGCCCTGGACGTGCTGGGCTTCAAGCGCATCCGTGACGTGGCCCCTGGCGAGGCCATTTTCATCAGCGTGCAGGGTGAGGTGTTCAGCAAGCTGTGCAGTGCCCAAACCCTGCACTCGCCCTGCATCTTCGAGTTCGTCTATCTGGCCCGTCCAGACTCGATCATTGACAATATTTCTGTCTACAAGGCCCGCTTGCGCATGGGAGAGAAGCTGGCCCACAAACTCCAGCAGGCCCAGCCTGCGGGCGATATTGACGTGGTGATTCCGATTCCGGATACCAGTCGCACGGCGGCCTTGCAGATGGCCAATGCCCTGAACCTGACCTACCGGGAGGGCTTCATCAAGAATCGTTATATTGGACGGACATTTATCATGCCCGGCCAGCAGGAGCGCAAAAAATCCATCCGCCAGAAACTGAATGCCATCGAGCTGGAGTTCCGGGGTAAAAATGTGTTGCTGGTGGATGATTCCATCGTCCGGGGCAATACCTCCAGACAAATTATCCAGATGGCACGGGATGCCGGCGCCAATCGGGTTTATTTTGCCTCGGCGGCCCCGCCGGTACGTTACCCGAATGTCTATGGCATCGACATGCCGGCGCGGGAGGAACTCATCGCCTGTGATCGGGATGAAGCCTGCGTGGCGCGGGAACTGGGCGCCGACTGGCTGTTGTACCAGGATTTGCCGGACCTCGTGGCTGCTGTCGGCAAAGGGAACCGTGCGATCACGCGCTTTGATAATTCCTGCTTTGACGGGGAATATGTCACAGGCGGCGTGACCACGGACTATCTGACGCATCTGAGCCAGGTGCGGAATGACCAGAGCAAACACCAGCGGCTGAAGCGGATGGAGCAGGCGGTGGTAGATTTGCCCAATCAGGGGTGAATATCATGAATTCAGAAGATTATCAGGATTGGGAGCTGGCGACCCGTGCCATTCGGGTCGGCCATACCGCCAGCGATCATGGCGAACAGAGCGAAGCCCTGTACCTCAATTCCAGCTTTGTGTTTCGTAATGCGGCGGAGGCCGCAGCCCGTTTTGGCGGGCAGCAGCCCGGCATGATTTACAGCCGGTTCACCAACCCGACCGTACAGGCGTTTGAAGCCCGGCTGGCGGCCCTGGAGGGTGGAGAAAGCTGTGTGGCCACGGCTTCCGGCATGGGGGCCATCCTCGCCGTGTGTCTGGGGCTGTTGCAGGCCGGGGATCATGTGCTCTGTTCGCGCAGCATCTTTGGAACCACCACGGTGTTCTTTACGCAATACCTGACCCGCTTCGGCATCGGCGTCAGCTTTGTAGCGCTGGCTGATCTACATGCCTGGGCGACGGCCCTCCAGTCCAATACCCGGCTGCTGTTTGTGGAGACGCCTTCCAATCCCTTGCTGGAACTGGTGGATATTGCTGCCCTGGCGCAACTGGCCCATCAGCGTGGGGCAATCCTGGTGGTGGATAACTGTTTGGCCACGCCCTGCCTTCAGCAGCCTTTGGCGCTGGGGGCGGACATCGTGGTGCATTCGGCCACCAAGTATATTGATGGCCAGGGCCGCTGTCTGGGCGGTGCGGTGGTGGGTGATGCCGAACGGGTCGGCAAGCAGGTTTTTGGCGTGATCCGCACCGCAGGCCCGAGCATGAGTCCCTTCAATGCCTGGGTATTTTTGAAGGGTCTGGAAACCCTGGCGCTGCGGATGCAGGCCCACTGTAACGGTGCCCAGCAGCTGGCCGAGTTTCTTGCCACCCAGGCCCCGGTAGCACAGGTCTTTTATCCGGGTTTGGCCACGCATCCCCAACACGCGCTGGCCGCCCGGCAGCAAAGCGGGTTTGGCGGAATCGTCAGTTTTGAACTGCGCGGTGGGCAGGCGGCTGCCTGGGCCTTCATTGATGCCCTGCGCTGGCTGTCCATTACGGCCAACCTGGGGGACGCCAAGACGACCGTAACCCATCCGGCCACCACGACCCATGGCCGCCTGACCCCGGCCCAGCAGGCCGAAGTCGGTGTGACGCCAGGGCTGGTGCGGATTGCAGTGGGTCTGGAAGCACCCGCCGATATCCGGGCCGATGTGCAGCGAGGTCTGGCCGCCGCCGCAGCCTGCGCCTGAAGATGCGCCAGCGCGGGTTTACCTTGGTGGAACTCAGCCTGGCGCTGGCACTGAGTGGGCTGGTGCTGGTGTTGTTGTATGCAGGGCTGCATCTGGCTCAGCGTAGCTGGGACAGGGGGCTGGCTTTTGCCGAACAGGCCCAGGCCCAGCGGGTGGCAGTGGAGTTTTTTCGCCGGGCCGTGCAGCAATCCCGGCCCCTGGTGCGTCATGACCGCGCCCAGGGGCGCCTGGTGACCGAGTTTGTCGGCCAGCCCCAGCGCCTGCTGGTGGTGACGCCCTTACTTCAGAACCTGGGCCTAGGCGGCTTGTACTGGCTGGAACTGACGCTGGAGGCGCAAACCTGGCAGGTGCGGCTGGCCCGGCATGTGCCGGGCGAAACGTTTGCGGCGCAACAATCTCGACGTGAAGTATTATTGGAGCATGTCAACACTATCCAGCTCTGCTACTGGGGGCCGGGCGAAACCGCCGGGGCAACACCCTGTCCGCACACCCATGAGGCGGGTTGGTGGGCCGCCTGGCCCGAGCATCTGGAGCGCCCGCCCAGCTTGGTGCGCCTATGGCTGGCGCCTGAAACAGGTGCACCGTGGCCGCCGCTAACCGTTGCCATCATGGCCACACCTTCCTATCAAGCCAGCCAGGCCTTCATGGCTGGGGGATCGCGCTGATTGCCGTGTTGTGGGTACTGACCCTGCTGACCGTGCTGGCCGGCAGTTTTGCCTATACGATGCGTCAGGAGATCCGCCTGGCCCAATACAGCCAAGGCAGTGCCCAGGCCCGGCTTCTGGTCGAAGCGGCGGTTCAGCAGGCAGCTTTTGAACTGCGCCGCGACCCGCTCTTGCGCCGCTGGCCCGTGGATGACCAGCCCCAGACCTGGACCTTCGCCGAAACGGAATTGACCGTGCGCCTGCTGGATCAATCCGGGCTGATTGATCTGAATGTGGCGGACCCGCGTCTGCTGGACGGGCTGCTGGCCACTGCCGGGGCGGTGGGTGATCCACAGCAGCGGGCCGCGCTGGTGGATGCGATCCAGGATTGGCGCGACTTTGACCCGGATGCGCGGCTCAATGGCGCCGAAGATGCCGATTACGAACGGGCCGGGCGCCCTTATGGTGCCAAGGACGCGCCGTTTGCCAGCGTGGAAGAGTTGCAGCAGGTTTTGGGCATGGACTTGAACCTGTATGGCAAAATCGCTCCCGCCCTGACCGTGTTCGGCTTACAGGCCGGTATCAACCCGCAGGTTGCCCCCACCATCGTCCTGAATGCGGTGCCAGGGCTGGACCCGGCCATCGTCATGAGTTATCTCCAGTTGCGTGGTACGCCGGGGGCCGAAGGCATTCTTCAGAACCTGCCGGGTGTGGATTCGACCCTGCTCAGTGGCCAGGGCCAGTTTCTTTATCGGGTCCAGGTAGAAGCCCGCACGGTTGCTGGCCAGGTGCTGCTGGAAGCAGTACTGAATGTGCCGCCAGGGGGGACACAGGCGGAAAATGGCATCGAGGGGAATGCCCGACTATTTGATATCCTGTTGTGGCAAACCCTCTGGCCGGCTTCTGGTGATGCGCATGAGGCAGCGACATGAATGAGATCTTGCACTTGAAACGGGGCTTGCAAACTTTCGCGGGCTGGTGGCTGGCAGGCCTGCAAATGTTACTGCCGCAGGCGTGGCGCCGGGCTGCCGAGCCGACTGCCGGCTGTTATCTGCTGGGGACCCCGGAGGCATTTCGGCTGTATCAATCGGGTACCCTGCTGGGTCATGCCCACGATCCTGGCGCACTGGAGGGGCTGCTGTCCGGGGTGCCGCGTGCCGAACCACTGCGGCTGGTGCTGGAGCCGGAAGCGGTTCTGGTGCAGGATCTGCACCTGCCGGCGGCCGTGCTGGAAAATCTTGAAGCTGCCGTGACCTTTGAGCTGGATCGATACAGCCCCCTGCCTGCGGATCAGGTTTATCACGCGGTTGCCTGTCAGGGCGTGCAGGCAGCCCAGCAGCGGGTGCGGGCCCGCCTGTATCTGACGCCCCGGCAGCCGCTGGCACCCTGGCTGGAAGCCCTGGCACGCAGTGGGCGTCGGGTGCCGGCCCTGCAAGTGCTGGGGGCTGCGGTCAACCTGCTGCCCCAGGCACAGCGCACGCCCCGCCAGCGATTGCGGCTTTGGCAGTGGTTCCTGATCGGGATGACAGGCTTGCTGCTATTGGCGGTATTGGCAACACCGCTTTGGTATGCGCGTGCCCAGGTTGTCGTGCTGTTGCCAGCAGCAGGTCAGGCCCGCGTCCTGGCGGCTGAGGTCAGTACCTTGCGCAATGAACTGGAACTGGCTCAGCAAAGTAGCCAGTTTCTGCAGCGTAAAAAAGCGACTACCCCGCAGTTGATCACAGTGCTGGCGGCCTTGACTGAGCTGCTGCCCGACGATACCTGGCTACAACGCCTGGAATTGCAACAGCAGGATCTGCAACTGCGGGGCGAATCTGCCGCCGCCGCCGCCCTGATCGAACGTCTGGAGGCTTCCCCATTGTTTGCCGAAGTGAATTTCCGCTCGCCCGTGACCCGCGAACCCCGTACCGGGCGGGATCAGTTTCATCTGGGCATGCGGGTCGTGACGCCCGAGGGGGCACCATGAACCCGATTCCGCCCGGCACGGCCTTCTGGTGGCGCCCGCCTTATCACGGCCTGCTCGCCGGGGGCCTCTTGTTGGGCCTGGGCGGCACGTTGCTGGGCGTGCCTGCGAGTTGGGGCTGGAGTCGCTATCAACTGTATCAGGAAAAGCAGGCCGAACTGACAGATCAGTTGCTGCGCTATCAACGCCTGATTGCGCAGCGGCCGGCGCTGGTGCAGCAGTTACAGGCAGTGCGCCAGCAGCAGACGGTGCAGCAGGCGTACCTGGCCAGGAAGGCACCGGCGCTGGCAGCGGCCGAGTTGCAGGAGTTATTGCGGCAAACTGCCGAAGCCAGTGGCGGACGGCTGATCAGCGTGCAGGCGCTGCCACCGTTGCCGGAAGCGGGTGTGACACGGATAGGTCTGAAGGTGCATATCAGCGGGGGGATCGAAACCTTGCAGCGGGTGGTGCATCGTCTGGAAGCCAGCCTGAAGCCGGCGCTGATGCTCAATGGCGTGGTGCTGCAAAGCCGCACCGTGCGCCCGCCGCCGCTGCCGGGGCAACCACCCCCGGCAACGCGTACGGAACTCGACATCCATTTCGAGGTGTACGGTTACTTGCCGCCTGGCACGTAGATCGTGTCGGGGCTTAGGCCCTGCTGGTAACGCGCCCAGGCCAGCGCATACCCGGCTTCCAGATTCCGGGTATATCGCAGCGTGTCAAACAGCGCGCATTGACCCCGCAGCTTGGCCAGTTGCTGACGCAGTTTGGGCAGCTTGGTCTTGGTCTGGGCCAGATTCAGGGCCAGGGCATGGTAGGCTTCCGGTGTTGCCGTGACCAGGCTGTCCAGCCCGACGGCCTTGAGCAGACTGGCGGCAACCCGGGAGGGAAAATATTCTCCAGGGCAGGTCAGCAGCGGCAGACCGGCCCACAGGGCATCGCTGGCCGTGGTATGGGCGTTGTAGCGGTCAGTATCCAGGAATAAATCTGCCAGGGCCAGCCGTTCCAGATGTTCAGCCTTGGGCCGCCGTCTGGCAAAAATCAGCCGTTCCGGTGCCACACCCTGGGCAATAGCACGATTGCGTAAATTTTCCTGAAGCTTGGCCTGAGTGCCGTAGAGCCACAGGACGCTGTTGGGCGCTTGCTGGAGCAGGCGCATCCACAAGTCGAAGCGCTGCGGGTCCATTTTCTTGGCTTCATTGAAACAGCAATAGACGAAGGCGTTGTCCGGCAGCCCTTCCTGGGCACGGGTCCGACCGGTGCTGGCGATGGCCTGCTGGTTATCGTTGGGCTGATAGCTGTCGGGCAGGTAAATCAGCTTTTCCGGGTACAGGCTCTGCTGTTCGGGGGGAACCACCGTGGTATCGGCGATCAGATAATCCCAGAACAGGCCGCCGCTGGAACCGGGAAAAGCCAGATAACTGATTTGCACCGGGGCGGGGCGCAGGGCGAAGATTTCGGCGCGGCCATGCTGGGTATACCCATGCAGGTCCACCAGCACATGTACCCCGTCATTACGGATCCGTTCGGCGACCAGCACGTTGCTCATCGTCGTGCAGTCCAGAACCTGATCACAGTGCGCCAGAATGTCCTGGGCGTACTGGCTGGCATCTGCCGGGCGGAGCAGATACAGATGGATGGCATAACGGCTGCGGTCGTGCTGGGTGAATACGCCGCGCAGCAATTGGGCCGTTGGATGATCCCGGATATCGCCACACACGTAGCCGATGCGGATGCGGCCATCTTCAGCCGGCGTCTGGGGCAGGGCCTGTTCGTAATGGATGGTGAGCTGGCCGCTGTGCTGAGCCAGGGCACGCACCCGCATCTGGGCGACACGTACCTGTGTGGCCGCAGCCATTGGTACGGTCAGTCCTTCCAGCGGCAGCAGGGGCGGGAGCCGGTTTTCGGCGATGCTGGCTTCCACCGCATCGATCACGGCCTGCATCCGGGGCTGATAATCCTGCCAGTCTCCCTGGGCAAATTTGCGCAGGTAATACCGCACCCACAGGGCATCGGCATCCAGCGGCATGGGCCAGCTATCCACCGGGGGTGGCTGATGCAGATGTTGCAGACGTAAAAAGCGCAGGGCGTGCGGGGATCGCTGTTCAATGAGTTCCAGGGCGCGCTGGGCAGCATTGCGTTCACCTTTGACCGCCAGCAGATTGGCCTGATTCAGTTGTGCAGGCATGTATTCCGGATCGAAGGTCAGGGCGCGTTCGACCACTGCCAGCCCGTTGTCGAAATCACCCAGTTCCAGCAGGCAGGCCGCCTTGTTGGTCAGCAGGAAAATATCATTGGGCTGGCGTTGCAGGGCAATTTCAAATTGCGCCAGCGCAGCCGCATAATCGGCCCGGCCCAGGTAACACATGCCTTCCTCGACAGCCAGCTGGCGCTTGACCGAAGCCGGAATCACGGGTTGTTCACGCAGGCTGCGAGCCAGATTCAGGGCCTCGCCGTAGCGGAACTGGCGGCGCAGGGACTCAACCCGCAGCAACTGGGCGCTGGGGGAGTCCGGCTGCTGGGCCAGCAGGACCTGAATCAGCGGCTCGGCGGTTTTGACATCCCCCAGGGCGAGCAGGCTCTGGGCCTGGCCCCGCAGGGCCTGGACGTTGTCCGGTTCAATGGCCAGAACCTGATTGAAGGCAGCGCGGGCAGCGATGAGCTTGTGTTGGCGCATGCGCAGCTCACCTAGCTGGAGCCAGAGTTCGACATCCGTCTTGTGCTGAGTACACAGCTCAACGAGCAGACCCTCGGCCTCGGCAAGCTCACCCTGGTCGAGAAGCGTCTGGATGCGCTTGACGCGCGTGTTGTAATAAAGCGACGAGTATTGTTTCATGGTTTCGTAATAGTGGTACACTGCCCTAGCCAGCCCGGACTATAGCATGAGCCGCAGGCTGATGCAGGTGCTACGTGATCGATCACGGCTCATGCTATAAGGTGCCGGTTGCCTTGCACGAAAGGCTGCCATCGTGTGCGAGGCCATAGTGTAACCGAGGCGGTCGGTTTTCTCCGTGCCGCTTGTCGAAAATTCGTGCAGGCCAAATCAGGCGCCGGGCCGGGTCGGTCGTGAGTGTGATGGGTTTGAATGGGTAAGGGACAGCGTTATTTCTGGTGGAGCCTGGCCATGCTGGGCCTGGGTCTGGGACTGGTGTGGGCCGGAGAGATTTATTGGTATCAGTTCGCTTCCGTGCGTGCCTTGCCGCGTGTGGTCACGCCGGTCAGCCTGCCCGCTGATGCGCCGGCGGGTTGGACCGGGTTGGCACAACTGCCGGCCCTGGAACATTATCAGGCCATCAGCCTGCGGCCCCTGTTTCATGGCAACCGCCAGCCGGAGGCTGTAGCAGCGCCCGTGGTAGCGCCTGTCACGACGGATTTGAAAACACTGGTGCGTCTGCAGGGCATCCTGCTTCAGGGGAACCAGCGGGTGGCCCTGTTTGAGTGGTTGGCCACACACCAGGTGCGCATCCTGCGGGAGGGCGAATTTCTTGAGGGTTGGCGTCTGGAGCAACTGCACGCTTCAGGTGCCGAGCTGAGTCAGGGCGACAGTCGGCTGCAATTTGAGGTGCGTCCTGTCGCTGGCGCACCGGTGGCCAAGGTGGTCCAGCCTGCGTCAGGCAGTGCTGCGGTGCCGTTGCGTCAGGACAGACGGCGTTGAGCGCAAATCAAATGCAAGTGTTGAGGTCATCATGAGCAAGTGCGGCAAGGTCTGGTATGGCAGGCTGGGGCTGTTGGGGATGGGGCTGCTGTTGGTGGGTTGTAGCTATTTGCCGAGGGATAATCTGGCCCGCAGGCCCGACACCGAGCGGCTGGCCGATACCCGCCCCCGGCAGGCATTGCCCGAAGCGGCGGCCAAGGCCCCCGCCGCAGAATCTGCCAAGCCGGAACCGACGGTCAATGCTCAGCTTTTTCCGGGGAGTGGCAGTTTTGTTGCGCCGCCACGGCCCCGCCAGACACCCGCAGAACAGGCCGGTGGCAATGACCTGAACTTCACCGATGCCGATTTGCGTGAAGTGGCTACCCTCATTCTGGGCGAGATTCTGCGGGTCAATTATTTCATAGATCCTCAGATCAAGGGCGTGGTGACATTTCGGGTCGCACATGATCGTGCCTTGCAGGACGGTGACCTGCTGTCAGTGCTGGAAATGCTGCTGGAGGCCAATGGCGCGGTGCTGGTGCAGGAGGGAAACCTCTATAAGGTATTGCCTGCTGCCAATGCAGCCAAATCCGGGCTGACGCCCAGTGCAGCCAACCCCAAACTGGCAGGCTACCAGATCCAGATAGTGCCACTCCAGTTCATTGCAGCGACAGAAATGCAGAAAATTCTGGAACCGCTGGCGGCGCAAAATGCCATCGTGCGCGTGGACCCGGTGCGCAATCTGCTGATGTTGGCGGGCAGTCAGCGGGAATTGCAAAATCTGCTCGAAACCGTGCGCGTATTTGATGTGGACTGGCTCAAGGGGATGTCGGTAGGATTCTTCCCGCTGAAAAATACCGAAGTAGCCACGCTGAAAACTGAACTGGATGCTATTTTCGGCGAACAGACCCCGCTGGGCGGTACCTTGAAAATCATCCCGGTGGAACGGATGAACGCTGTTCTGGTGGTCACGACCCAGCCTCAGTATCTGCGGGAAATGCGGATTTGGGTCGAACGGCTGGATCAAATCGGTGCCAATGGGGGCAGTGAACGACGCTTGTACGTCTATCAGGTTCAAAACGGCAAGGCTGAACATCTGGCCGAAATGCTCAGTGGTCTGTTTGGCGAGGGCAGCAGCCAGACCGCCAGTACGCCCAGCGTCGCACCAGGGCGTGTCGCCACGTCCTTGCGCAGTCCAGGCAGCGCGAATAATAGTGTCAGCAGCACGCCGACTGGCCTGGGTAGCCTGACAGGCAGCACGGCTGCCAGCAATCCGGGCGGTAGCCTGTTTGGCGGTAACCAGACCCGGGACGCTACGCGGGCGGCCAGCACGCCAGCGGCCAATGCGACACCTGCCGTCAGCAGTACGCCGGGGAGTGGTGTCAGCGCCGCGCCGGTGGCGGTCAAGGCCGAGCTGTTTGGTGCCGATGGGGTCAAGGTCATTGCAGATTCGGAAAATAATGCCTTGCTCATCATGGCCTCGCCGGCGGAGTATCAAAAAATCGAGTCGGCACTGGGCAAGCTGGACAATGTGCCCCTGCAAGTGCTCATCGAGGCTTCGATCATTGAAGTCAATCTGGAAGGCGACCTGAATTATGGCGTGCAGTGGTTTCTGAACAACCGGGTCAGCGGCTATGACGGCGCTCTGGACCTGGGGTTGGGATTGCCGACGGCTAGCCTGAGCAGTTTCAGCTATGCCTTGAGCAAGGACGGCGACGTGCGCTTTTTGCTGCGCATGCTGGAAGCCGAGTCCAAACTCAATGTGATTTCCACGCCGTCCATCATGGTGCGTGACAATCAGACCGCCAAGATCAGTGTGGGGCGTCAGGTGCCGGTGCGTACCGGTCAGACCACCAGCGGGGTGGGCACGACCACAGAATTGATCCAGTATCGGGATACCGGGGTATTGCTGGAAGTGACGCCCAGAGTCAACAGCAGTGGTCTGGTTCTGATGGAAATCAACCAGGAAGTCAGTTCCGTGGATCAGACCCAGACTTCCAGTATCGACTCGCCGACCATCAACCAACGCGCCATTCAGAGCACCGTGGCGGTGCAAAGTGGCGAAACCATCGTACTCGGCGGCCTGATTCAGGATGACCGTTCCCTGGGCAAAAGTGGCGTGACGGGTCTGTATGCCCTGCCGGTGGTAGGACCCCTCTTTGGGCAGACCAACCAGGAAGCCAATCGTACTGAATTATTGGTGTTGCTCACCCCCAGAGCGGTACGCAATTTGCAAGAGGCGCGCGATGTGACCCAGGAGCTGCGGAGCAAGTTGCGGGGCCTGGGGCCTTGAAGCTTGTTCCAGGTGTGGCGTTTTTGCTGCAATCGGGTGGGTATTCAGCGGCAAAATAGGGTTGCAGGCAAGCTGAATGCCGGTTAAATGCGACGTGTGGCGTGGAGTGTTGTATCGTTTGCTACAAAAGCAAACAAAAAAACCACATTCACCCTTGACGTTACTACGGCACCCCACTACAATGAGGACCATGTTGAAGGGTGTTATAAGCCTTCACAAAAAGTTGCCGTTGCTTGTGAGGTTAAATTGACAAGCAGGGGCGCGTGTGTAAAATGCCGGGCTAGTCTTGAAGATGTTTGTGCTGATGCCTATGACCATAGGCTAGGTGCCTCGAGCTTCGACATTGGCTCAGGATTTTCTCGACGAGTCATAAACTGGGAGTAGTCTCTAATGAAAAAAAACCTGTTAACGACGGCTGTTTCCGCGGCCCTGGTTTCGGTCCTGAGCAGCGCTGCGCACGCAGACGCCCTGTTGGGGCCGTACTTTAACACCATCGGTGGCGCGAATACGTTCGTCTCCACGGTGACCAAAGCGTTTGATGGCGTGAGCAACGGCGGTTCCATCACCACTCACTGGACCTGGATCTACAAGACCAGCACCGCAGCCAGCGCAGCCTGCCTGCATGCCGACGGTTTCGGTCGCCAGACTGAAGACGACTTGGGCACCTTTGACCTGGCCAACCGGACCACGCTGTTCAGCGACACCACCTCCAGCGCGTTCTACATCTCTTCGGGTTTCGCGGGTATGTTCACCGTGGACGACGTGGCCAACAGCACGCTCGAACACACGATGGTGGGCGAAGCCCTGTTCGTGGATCCCAACACCGGTTTCTTCGGCTCCTATCGCTTGGTGAACGACCCGGTTGACCAGGATGATGGCGACTTCCAGAACGTCGGCTGGGTGACTCACCACGGCGTGTTTGCACAGCCGGTCATCACCTCCAGCCGTGGCGCCAACGGTGTCCATGCGCTCTCCGTGAGCTATGGCAACGTCCTGAATGACCCTGTGCTGATCTGGCATCCGTTCAACGTTCTGACCACCAGCTATAACGTTGCTGTGGTTGGTGCTGACCTGCAGTTGGCCAACGTCCTGACCCGTTTGACCCAGGTGGTTCAGCTCTCGGGCTTCTCCACTGGCCAGACGGTTGGCCTGCCCACGACCGGCTTCATCCCGAACAACATTCAGGGCTTGAACTTCAGCGGCACCTACTTCAACCGGAACGAGAACATCTTCTCGACCTCCGTGCTGGCCCCGGTGGTCTGCTTCGGTGCGCTGACGATTGCCAACCTGGTTGACCCTGGCTCCTTGGTCAATGCTCAGAACGGTGGCTGGTCGCACCTGGCCTCGCAGGATTCCACCACGCTCTCCACGGGTGTTGTGACCTACGACATCAACCAGGACGGCGATGGTACTCCGGCGTTGATCGCGAACTTCGGTGCCGTGGTTGCCGGTGCTGGCCCCCTGACCGTGGCCAACGCGGCGGGTGCACTGAACCAGGACTTCGGTATTCTGGTTTACAAGGCTGAATCCGCCGGTGGCGATGCAGTCTACACCAGCCAGAACCGCGCAGACTTCTAAAGACGGCTCAGGCTACTCAGCCTGACGTTTGACGAAGACTGAAGGGATGGGGGGAAACCCCCGTCCCTTTTTTGTGTCTACGTGTAGTCTCTTGCCAAGAAAAACCCGCCATGAAGAATCTGCTCCCGTTGTTCCTGTTGTTATGGTTATCTCCCGTGCTGGCCGAAGTGTTGTCGGAACGTTATCTCCAGCATGGACTGAGCTATGATGGTCCCCAAGTGGTGTACCGCGAAGGTCGGCCCTGGGTAGCCTATCTGGATGAGCAGTCACAATTACGTCTGCTGGCCTTGCGGGGGCCAAAGCAGGAATATCTCATTGAAGCACAGGGTAAGCCTGAGCTGGAAAACACTTATATCGGCCTTTGGCCACAGCAGGATCGTCTGCTGGCGGTATGGCGTCCTAAATATGCCCAGGATATCAAGGGCGAACCTCGGGGAACCAAAATTATTCGCGCCAGCGTGTTGGAACCGGGCGCAACTGCTTTTACCTCGCCTCAGGTGTTGTCTCAAGGGGGCGGCGCTTTCAATCCAACTTCTCAAGCATGGGAAGGCAATCGGGTATACCTGACCTGGGAAGATGAGCGTACCCAGCGTTACGGGGTATTTTTGAATTATTCCGAAGATTTCGGTAAAACCTGGCTGGCCGATGATTTGCGGATGGATAACCTGCACCCTGACTGGACACGTCCGGCAATGGGAGAGAAACAGCGGGTCAACATGACGGAACAGGACGCCGAGCAGTATGCCATGCGGGCCTTCAATCCCTTTGTCACGGTCGTGGGTCAGCGCGTCATCGTCGGCTGGATTGAGCAATATCCCGGTGAAGGCAATTTGTTGCGGATGCGGCAGTCTCAGGACGGCGGCAAGACCTGGTGCAATGCCTATACCATCCTGCAACCTCAGGTGCCGATTTATAACCCGAAAATCCTGCGCGTAGGCGATGAACTGATGATCGTTTTCTATGGTCGGGAAGCGGGCATCATGAGCCTGCGTTCCAAAGACCAAGGCCTGACCTGGCAAGGGCCAACCACGCTGCCGCATACGGAGGTGATTGGGGGCCAGGGTTACAGCATTGCTCAAAATACGCAGGGCACGTTGTGTCTGGCTTGGCCGGGGCCAAATACCCTGGGCGAACGTTTTGCCGATGTGTTCACCATTTGCTCCAACAACAACGGCCAGACCTGGAATGAGCCAGTGCGCATGGATACGGACAGCCCAATGAGCAGCCATTCCCTGATTCCGGTCATTACCCTGGATGAAGCGGGCCGGATTTTGGTGGCTTGGCGGGATTCGCGCAACGTGCGGGCAGATGTTTATGTGCGTTACTCGATGGATGCCGGGAAAACTTGGTCGGCATCGGACTATCGTCTGGATGACAAGCCGGGGGAACGCCTGTCCAGCTATATTGCTGTTGCCACTGATGGTCAGGGGGAATTCACCCTGGTTTGGGAAGACGCGCTGGACGACACCACAGCGACTCGATACAAGCTGGCCCATGAAACTTTGCGCTTGCCGGAGCTGACCCTGGCTTCGGCCCCCCAGCGCAAGGTATTGGCCGAACCCAAGGAGTTGCTGGCTGAGCAAGACAAACAACGTCAGGCGCGGCTAGTAGAGCGCGTCAAGGCCTACTGGCAGGCGCGGGTGAACGATGATTACAAGACCATGCATGAGCTGCTCGATCCTTATTATCGGGTCCGGGTCAGCATGTTGCAGTATGGCTCAATGATGGAACGTTACAAATTCCATCAATTTGAGATTATCCCGGAATCGGTTTCGGTGAGCGGTAACCGCGCTCATGTGGAACTGACTGCCGCATTTGAAGGCCGCCAGACCGTGACGGTAGGTGGGCAGGTTGTCAAGGAGAAGCCCTCTCAGCGTGAACTGAAAGATAAATGGGTCTGGGTGGATGGCGACTGGTTCAAGGTCTGGGAAATCAACGGGCAGGGTTTCCTGCCACTCTAAGTACCTTTGTGCTGTTGCGTTATCTGCGTCGCACGGTTGAGAGTGTAGGGCTGCCGCTGGGGCTGGCCTGGCGGCAGCGGGCCTTGTTGCGGGTCTTGCTGCAACGCGAGATCGCCGCCCGCACGTCGGGCACCTGGTTGGGGGTCCTGTGGCTGGGGTTACAGCCTGCCCTCCAGGTGCTGGGTTTCTGGTTTTTGTTGGTAATCATCCTGCGGGTACGCAGCGGCGGTGCCAGCCTGCCATTTGTGGATTATTTCCTGCTTGGTATGGCCGCCTGGTTGTTGTGGGCGGAAACCATCAGCCGGGGCGCTACTGTCTTGAGCGAATTTGCCCCGGTCTATCAACGCAATCCTTTTCCACTCGGGCTATTACCCCTGGTGCCCTGGTTGGTGGCGACCGGGATTTATGGCGTGGTTCTGGCGCTGCTGGCCGTATGGCTGGCAGGGCCGTTGGCCTTGCCCGCGCTGGCTTTGTGGTGGTTGTTGTTTAGCCTGTGGTTGCTGCCCTGGTTGTATGCGGTGGCTGTAATCACTATATTTTACCGGGATCTCCTGCAAGCATTACCTTTGCTATTGACAGCGTTGCTATACCTCAGTCCCATCTTGTACACCCCCGAGATGTTCCCTCAGGAGTGGCGTGGTTGGTTCAGCCTCAATCCAATGGCTGACTGGCTGGCCCTGCTGCATGGCTGGGTGCAGGGGAGTCCGTGGGGCTGGGCACAACTGCTGCGACCCTGGTTATGGTGGCTGTTCCTGGCAGCGCCCGCCTGGGCCCTGTTTTGCCGGGCAGAGCCACATGTACGTGAAGCGCTATAGTTCAGCATGACGGCGGCCATTCAATTGACGCAAGCGGGCAAGGCCTACGCCCTGTACGCCCGCCCGCAGGATCGATTGTGGGAATTGTTGACCGGAAAATCCCGCCATGAGCGGGTTTGGGCCTTGCAGCCACTGGATTTATGCGTGCTGCCCGGAGAAGTGGTTGGAATTGTGGGTGCCAATGGGGCGGGTAAAAGCACGCTGTTGAAGCTGATTGCCGGCACGCACCCGCCCACGACCGGGCAGGTGACGGTGGCGGGCCGGATTGCCCCCTTGCTGGAGCTGGGCGCCGGGTTTCATCCTGACCTCAGTGGGCGGGATAATGTGTATCTGAGCGGAGCAGTGCAGGGTTTGAGTCGTGCCCAACTGGATGCCCTGTATCCGGCCATTGCCGACTTTGCCGAGTTAAGTGCTAGAACCTTGGCCCAGCCAGTCAAAACCTATTCCTCCGGCATGTTTGCCCGCTTGGCATTTGCCTTGGCAACTTGCGTGCCCCCGGAGGTCTTGATCGTGGACGAAGCCCTTTCGGTAGGTGATGGTGCCTTTGCCCGCAAATCTTTTGATCGCATCATGCAGTTTCGGGACTTGGGCAAGACGATTTTGTTTTGCTCCCATGCCCTGTACCAGGTCGAAGCCCTATGCAGCCGGGTGTTGTGGCTGGATCAGGGCAGCTTGCGCGCCGAGGGTAAGCCGGCCACGGTCCTGGCGGCCTACCAGGCGGTTCTGGACGCCCGGCATCGGCCCCCCGCCGCAACGCCAGCGCCGGCTGTAAGCAGGGCAGCGCCGGGTACGGCCCGGATTGTCCAGGTCCAGGTGCGTGTGGATGGGGTCGAAGGCAGAACCTTGGTAGCCCAGAGTCGGCGCAGCCAGTTACAGGTCAGCGTCCAGTTCTGCACCGACCCCGCGTTGCCCCCACCCAGTGTTGCTGTGGCGCTCGTGCGTGAAGATGGCCTGGGGATTGCCAGTGCGCTCAGCCATAATGATGGCGTGGCAACCACGCCGGACTCCCAGGGACAGGGGATAGCCAGCGTGGTATTTCCCCAGCTGGCCTTGCTGAAGGGCCGGTTTCGCCTCGAAGCGTACTTGCTGTGTGAGCGCGGTCTGCACCTGTACGACATGGCGGTTGAAGTGGCGACGCTGGAAGTGCAGCAAAGCGATCCGGAGCAGGGTCTGGTGAGCCTGGCCCGCTATTGGCGCATGGGTGCAGGGCAGTAGCGTCGTGGAGCTTCGGCACTATCAACGTTATTTTTACGGTGTCGAAGCCCTGTCCTGGCTACCGCTGCCGCTGGCCTGGGCCAGTGCTGCCCGCTATGCTGCCTGTTGTAGTCCGCAGCGGGCCCAGATGCCGACAGTCATGGCCCGGATGCAGCGCGCCCTGCCTTGGGTCGTACCTCAGTTGTCCCAGTTGCGTCAGCGCTATTTGTACCAGGTCGGCGTACATGACGTGGCACTCTTTCTCTATCACCGCCTGGATACCGCCTGGGTACGGCATCGGGTCCATGTGCAGGGCGTGGAATATTTGCAACCGCCCCAGGGTCGGGGCTTATTTCTGCTATCCTTCCACCATCACCATAACGGGTTGCTGTATGCCATCCTTGGACTGCTGGGGGTCAGACTTTCGGTCATTGCACAAGACCCTCGGGCCAGCCCTTTGTACGCCGCCTTGCAGCGTCAGGCCCGGATGATGTATGACGACAGCGAACATCATTTTAACGGTGGTCGGTACCTCTACATTGACGCCCAGCGCCCCAGCCTGCCCCGTGCAGCCGTACGGGTCCTGGCACGTGGGGAGGCCCTGTTGAGTACCAATGATTTTCTGGTAGCTCAGCGCCCCAAGCGTCACGTTTGGCTGGAGGCGCTGGGAAGTCGTTTCTCCATCCCGAGTGGCAGTTTTGAACTGGCCCTGCAGGCGGGTGCGGCCTTGGCCTGCGTGCACCTGCTGTGGTTGCGCCGGGATGAATTCGTGCTGACCATCAAACCGCTGCAAGCGGATACCGTGCTGATGCTGGCGCAGCAATATGCCGCTGAACTGGACGGATTGGCGCGTGCCCACCCGACAGCCTGGGAATGGTCAGACGTGGTGGATGCGCATGAATAAATCCCTCGCCTGTTCCACAGCACCGGTGCCCCAGCATCCGGGGCTGGCGCTGGACTTGCAGACCCAGCCAGATGTACTGGCTGCCATTGCCCAGGCGTACGCGGCCTTGCCGGTCGGTGCCTCGCTTGAGGTGGTTTCGGGCCGGGCCTGGCCTCAGGCCACCCTGAATTTCTTGCTGGAACACGGTGGCTTCGGCCTGGATGCGGATGGCCAGTATCGCAAGCAGCAAGAGCGGCGCTGGCGTCTGGCGCGCCTGCAGGCGGCTGACCAGCCGGCTGTCGAGGCCCTGTTTGACCGAGTGTTTCAGCAGCCGATGCCTCAGGCATTCTGGCACTGGAAATATGCCCATGGACGGGGGGCCAACATCATTGCCTGGCATAAAGATGAAATTGTTGCCCATTACGGCGGCCTGCGGCGGGCCATCTTGAACCGGGGTCAGCCCGCGTGGGCCTGGCAGATTGCTGACGTGATGGTGGCCAGCCGGGAGCGAGGGGTCCTGACCCGACAGGGCGCCTTTTTTCTCACCGCAGCGGCTTTTGCGGCCCTGCATATCAACCGCGATCCACTGGGGCCTGCTCTGAGCTTCGGCTTCCCCAGTGACCGTCATACCACCTTGGGTGAACGGCTGGAGTTATATCAGCGGGTGGATCGCATCATGGCACTGCGCTGGTCGTCCTTGCCCCATTGGACAGGGCCAGCGCCCAAACGACTGGAGCCGGCTCAGTGGCCGCGCTGGGCGGAAGTGGTGCAAGGGCTTTGGCAGCAGATGGCAAAAAGCCTGCCCACGGCCATCATCGGCGTGCGGGATGCGGCGTGGATTCAACAGCGTTATCTGGAACATCCCCAGCATGACTATCAGTTGTATCTGCTCAGTCACTGGTTGCCCTGGCGCTGGCAGGCTTTGCTGATCCTGCGTCAGGAAGGCAGCACGCTGACCCTGGTTGATGTGGTCGCCCCACTGGGCGCCGTACCACTGGCCGTGCAGGCGGCCCGGCATCTGGTTGCCAGGCAGGGCTTGCAAGCATTGACCGCCTGGGTGAGTGCGCCGTTTCTATCCCACTTTAGCGGGGGGGCAGTCATCAGCGATCCCAACATACCTTTGCCGGTCATTACGCTCAACAATAACTTGCAGGTTCAGACGCTGACCGGACGCTGGTGGTTGCTGGCCGGAGACTCGGACTACCGTTGATATATCCACATGACTGAATCCCAACACATCCCGTATTCTGCTACCACGCAGTTGCCGGCAGGGCCGGTGCTGGTATTGGCGCCCCACCCCGATGATGAAGTCTTTGGCTGTGGTGGCGCCATTTTGAACCATCGGGCTGCCGGTCAGGCGGTGACAGTCGTGATTCTGACCGATGGCGGCCAGGGTGGTGATGCTGCCCAGCGGCGTCTGGAAAGCCAGGCCGCCGCTCAGGTGCTGGGCTATGGTGCCCCGGAATTTTGGGGCCTGGCTGACCGGGGGCTGTGTTATGGCGAGCAGCTGGTACAGCAGTTGCAGCACCAAATTGCAGCCTGTGCTGCACAAGTGGTTTATGCGCCTTCACCCTGGGAAATCCATCCCGATCATCTGGCAGTTGCTTATGCGACCCTGGAGGCGGTGCGCCGCCAGGGGGATGGCATTCAGCTGCTGCTGTACGAGGTGGGTGTACCGCTACGACCCAATCTGCTCCTGGATCTGACGCCGTACTGGGCGGCCAAACAGCTGGCCATGCAATGCTTTGGCTCACAGTTGGCCAGACAGGCCTATGATCAGCACATCGCAGCATTGAACCGCTATCGCACCTACACCCTGCCTGGTTCGGTGCTGGCTGCCGAGGCCTTTTACCAGCTGGCTGCCGAGGCAATCGGGCGTCACATCTGGGGGTTGGTCGAAGCCACGGCAACCGGGTCATGCCGTCTGCCCGTGCTCCGCGTCCCACTGGTTTCGGTCATCATCCGGAGTATGGCCCGCCCGACCCTGGCACAAGCGCTGGCTTCGGTAGCCCTGCAGACTTATGCCAATATCGAAGTGGTGCTGGTCAAGGCTGCGGGGGGAGAACATCCGGAACCGGGACGCTGGTGCGGCCGGTTTCCCTTGCGTGCGGTCGGCGACGGTCAGCCCCTGGCGCGGGTAGCCGCTGCCAATCTCGGCTTGCAGTCAGCGCTGGGGGATTACCTGCTGTTTCTGGATGATGACGATATGCTGGATGCCTCGCATCTGAGCGCGCTGGTCGCGGCTCTGCAACCACAGCAGCGGTACGGCGCGGCTTATGCCGGGGTACGGGCCGTGGCTGCCGATGGTACGCCGCTAGGCGTGATCTGGCATCAGACCTATGATGATTTATGGTTGAAATATACCAACTATCTGCCGATCCACGCGGTCCTGTTTCGTCGTGAGCTGCGTGACCGTGGCTGTGCCTTTGATCCCCAGTTCGACTTGTACGAAGATTGGGATTTCTGGCTTCAACTGGCTGAACAGACTGAATTTATGCGCATCGATCAGGTCAGTGCTTCCTATCGCGCCGGGGGAGATTCGCAGGGGGGGGCGGTGCGGGATGCGCAAGCACGTCTGGCTGACCAGGCGCGGGAGCAGCAAATGCGGGCGCGGCTGTACGAAAAATGGCGCCACCGCTGGTCGGGGGAAACCTGGAATGCCTTGTTATGGCATCTGGATCGACATGGTGATCTGGATACGCTGACCCAAGCCCGTGATGCCTTGCAGGCACAGGTGCAGAATTTGCTGGCTGCCCAGCAGGCAACGCAGCAGCAGCAACAACAATGGCTGGCTTGGCAGCAGCAGGAAACTCAACTGCATCAATTGCAGATGCAGCAACTCCAGGATACCCATGCCCAGCAGCTTCAGCAACAAAATCAGCAGGCGGCCCGGCAGCTGACGGCGCTGCAAACACAGCAGCAGGCTCAGCAGACTGCCTTGCAGCAGCAGATGGAAGCGCATCAGCGGCGCGGCATTGAGCTGGAGCGCCAGTTACAGCATGCCTGGGGCAAGCTGGATGAGCTTGTCCACAGCGCATCCTGGCGCCTGACGCGACCCTACCGCTGGCTGGGGTTGCGCCTGAAACGCTGGTTGGGTGGAACTGCCCGCGTGCCGGTTCCAGCGGCGGTGCCGGCTGGTTCAATCCGCTGCCAGATCGAGCAGCCGGGGGCTGGCGAAGTGGTCGGCAGTTTGTTGCTCCAGGGCTGGGTCCATGCACCGGCCGGGATTAAATCCCTTAGCCTGCGGATTGATGATCAAGACTATCCAGACTGGATGACGGCCATTGAACGCCCGGATGTCACGGCCTTGTTGGGTGCCATGCCTGATGATATTCCAGCCGGTTTCAGCCAGCGGATTGATTTGCGCCATTGGCCTGCTGGGGAACATACCCTGGTGCTGCGGGTATCGACCTTGCAGGGTGCGGTACATCAGGAAACGCTCAAATTCTGGCTGGCGGATCCGGCGGATTTTTACGCCCGCTGGCGGGATCAACGTCAGATGACGCCGGCCGAGCGGATGAAGCAACACCAGGCAGCCTTGCAACAAGCTGAGCCGGAATGGGTGAACATCTGGCTTGTGCCGGGTGATGAAGCCGCATTGCAGGCCACGCTCGAAAGTCTGGTCGCGCAGACCTACCCCTATTGGCAATTGAATGGGTTGGGATTTGACCCGACCCCGATGGCTCAGGCACTGGGGATAGCGGCGGCCCAGTGTGAGCCGAGTCAGGTTGCGGTTTGGAGTCTGTTTCTGGAAGCCGGGGAAACGCTGGATCCGTGTTTGTTGGCGCAGGCCCTTCTGGATACGACGCCTGACGTTGATTTATATCTATTTGATTATGATGTTCCAGTAGGTCCTGATGGCCGCAGGCTGCCCGTGCTGACACCGGAGTGGTCCCCACAATTTTTCCTGGGTTATGCCTACACGGGTGGCGTGTATCTGTTGCGTAGCACCGCCGTTGCGGCGTCCCCTCAGCCGGGGCTGGCCTGGCGTTATGATCGGCTGCTGCAAGCCAGTGATCGGGTCTTGAAGGTACGGCGCCTGCCCCAGATTCTCTGGCATGCCAATGCGGCATCGGTGTCAGATGCCGCTGCCGAGGCGGCGCATGTCGAGGCCGCCTTGCTGCGCCGCAACTGGGCCGCTACCGTAACCCGGACGCCTGCGGGCCTGCGTCAGGTGCATTATCAACTCCCGGAATCCAGGCCGCTGGTTTCCATCATCATCCCGACCACAGGCAAACTGACCCACCTGAAGCCTTGTATCGAGTCACTCCTGAGTCGAAGTACGTATCACCCGGTTGAACTCATCCTGCTCGACAACGGTCGGGGCCAATATCCCGAGGGTATTGCGTACCTGCGCCAACGTGGCTTGCGGGTCATCGAGTGTCGGGAAGCGTTCAACTGGTCGCGGTTGAACAATATCGGCGCTCAGGCGGCCCAGGGGGAATTGTTGCTGTTTTTGAATGATGATATTGAAATTACCCAACCTGACTGGCTGGAGGCACTGGTTGCGCTGGCGCTGCGTCCGGAAGTGGGGGCAGTTGGCGCCCTGTTGCGCTATCCCAGCGGTGAGATTCAACATGCTGGGGTATTTCTGGTCGATCATGGCGGTGGGGCGCGGCATCTGTTTCAGGCCCAGGCGGTGGGTGAGGGCTATCAGCACTGGGATGGCGTGACTCGGGAAGTGAGCGCAGTCACCGGTGCGTGTTTGCTGGTGCGCCGGACTTGTTATGCGGCCGTGGGCGGATTTGATGAAAGTCTTCCCATCGTGGGCAACGACGTGGATTTTTGCCTGAAGTTGCGCCAGCAGGGCCATGTCAATCTGTACACCCCACATGCCGAGCTGATTCACCACGAAAGCATCAGCCGGAAAAAGCTCCGGATTGAACAGGATGAACAGCGTTTCTGGCAACGTTGGGGCGAGACCCTGCGTCAGGGCGATCCGTATTTTAATCCCAATTTGGCCCAAGATCGTACCGATTGCGTACTGAATTCGGCGTTGCCTGCGGCCCCGCTGGCTGCACAAGGGGTGAATCTGATTGCCTATATCCGGGCCGAAATGGGCGTGGGGCAGGGCGCGCGCAGCCTGGCCAGCTGTCTGCAGGCAGCGAGCGTGCCGTTCGCGGTCATCAATTTTGAAGCTGGAAATCCGGCCCGGATGAACGACCGGACCTGGCAGGCGCATGAGGTGCTGCCTGCTCAGGCTCAATTTGCAGTCAACATATTACATGTCAATGCAGATCATACGCCTTTTGCCGTGAGTCAGTTGCCTGCGGAATTATTTGCCGGACGTTATACCATCGGCTACTGGATGTGGGAGTTGCCGGAGTTTCCAGACCGCTGGCAGGAAAGTTTCAGACACGTACAGGAAATCTGGGTCGGGTCCAGTTTTGTCCAGCAGGCCATCGCAGCCAAATCTCCGGTGCCGGTGGTACGCATCCCGCATGCCATTGCCCTGGATTTGCGCACCAGTCCGGGCCGGGCCCATTTTGGCCTCCCGGCCCAGGCATTTTTGTTCCTGAGCATGTACGATACTCACAGCATCGTGGAACGGAAAAACCCCCAGGGCGCGATTTTAGCCTTTCAGCGGGCTTTTGCGCCGGAAGATGCACGGGTAGGTTTGGTCCTCAAGGTGAGCAATCCTCAGCCGGCAGAAATGCAGGTCTTGCGCGCCTTGTTGGGGAACTACCGAAATATTCATGTCATCGAAGGTACCTACAGTCGCAGTGAGCTGAATGGCCTGATCAATGCCTGCGACTGTTTTGTTTCGTTGCACCGGGCAGAAGGCTTTGGGCTAGGACCGGCAGAAGCAATGAGTTTGGGCAAGGTGGCCTTGTTGACGGCCTGGTCGGGGAATACGGACTACATGCGGCTGGATAACTGTGCCCCGGTTGGTTACCGTCTGGTGGCACTGGGACAGGATTATGGCCCTTATCAGGCGCATCAGCACTGGGCCGAGCCGGATCTGGAGCAGGCAGCTCGCTGGATGCGCCGCCTGCTGGAGGAACCGGGTCTGGCGCAGACCTTGGGGGCACGTGCTCAAGCCACGATTGCCGAAGAATTTTCTCCGGCTGTGGTTGGGCGCCTGGTTGCGCAGCGCCTGCAAGCTATCTATTCCCGATTGGAGCATTGAGATGTTTTGGCGTCGCTGGACCGAGAAAATGCTGCGGGGTACTTGCTGGAAACGTAGGTTACCGGCCCGGTTTGGCCGCGTGCCTTTGTACCTTTCGCCTGATGCCCGGTTGAGTCATCTGAAGCCGGGCGCAGCCGCATTCGATGCGCAATTGTTGGAGGTTGTCGCCCGTTATGTGCAATCTGACGCTATCGTATGGGATATTGGTGCCAATGTCGGCGTCTTTGCCTTTGCCGCAGCCAGTTGTGCCAGACAGGGCGCCGTAATCGCGGTCGAAGCAGATATCTGGTTGGCTCAGATGCTGCAACGCTCGGCCCGGATACCTGAAAACAAGGTATTGCCCATCACGGTATTACCCTGTGCCATTGCTGCGGCGGACGGCGTTGCCAGCTTTCAGATTGCGGCCCGTGGGCGGGCGGCCAACTCGCTGGCCACTATCGGTGATCGTTCGGTGGCGGGTGGTACCCGTTACCAAGTCCACGTGCCCACGCTGACTTTGGATACGTTGCTGGATTTTTTCAGCCCACCTACCATGCTCAAAGTGGATGTGGAGGGGGCAGAGGTGTTGGTAATGCAAGGCGCACGCCGACTCCTGGCTGAGGCGCGTCCGGTCATTTACATTGAGGTGGGTTCAGAGACGAACGCAGCGGTTACACGCATCCTGTCAGCCAACGACTACAGTCTCTTTGATGGCGCAGTACCGATTGGCCAGCAGGTGCCGGCAGGGCAGTGTTTTTTCAATACCCTTGCATTGCCTCGGGAGCGCTTGAGTCAGTTGGTCTGATGGTGTGTCACAACGTGTTATAAGGCGGGCGTCATGTTGACCCGGATTTTGAGTCTGGCGGAGTTGCACCGGTGGGGACGCGAAGCCCATACACTGGAAGCACGGCTGCCGATCAAGCAGTTGAGTCGGTTGGCGGAAACACTGGCCGACACTCAGGGCGAGCTGCGGGTGCAGTTCAGGTTCACGCTATTGGAAGCACAGCGGCTGGCGGTGCGGGGCCGTATTGAAGGGACATTACAATTGACCTGTCAGCGCTGCCTGCAGCCCATGGCCTGGCCAGTGGCGCTGGAATTCGCGCAGGCTGTCGTGACTGCCGGTGACAGCACGGAACAGCTGCCTGCCGGCTATGAACCCTGGTTGCCCGCTCCGGAGGGTGTTGCCTTGTGGGAATTGCCCGAGGATGAGCTGTTGCTGGCGGTGCCGGATTACCCCAAACATCCCCCGGAGCAGTGCAAGACGCCCAAAATGGCACCCAATTTTACGGGCGGGGCAAATAACCCATTTGCAAAGCTGCGCGACAAGCTATAATCGCTGCCTTTTTAGTGCCCGGAGATCTTCATGGCCGTTCCACAGGGTAGAACTACCCCCTCCAAGCGCGGCATGCGGCGTTCGCATGACCATCTGACCAATCCCACGCTTTCGACTGACAAACACACCGGGGAAATTCACCGGCGGCATCACATCACCGCTGACGGTTACTATCGGGGCCGCAAGGTTGTTGATACCCGCAAGCCAATTGCCGACGAATCCTGACGTTTTGCATGTCCACCCCCACAATCACGCCCATCATTGCCATAGACGCGATGGGGGGGGATCACGGCATCCCGGTGACGGTTCTGGCGACGCGGCGTGCCTTGCTGCGTGATGGCCAGTTACGGCTGATCTTGGTGGGCCATCAGGAAGCTTTGGAAGCGGCGCTGGCTGCTTTTCCGGCACCCTTGCGGACGCGCGTCAGCATTCAACATGCTTCTCAGGTCGTTGCAATGGACGATGACCCTGCCCAGGCCCTGCGTGCCAAAAAGGACTCCTCCATGCGCCGGGCCATCGAACTGGTGAAGGAAGGCGTGGCCCAGGCCTGTGTCAGTGCGGGCAATACCGGCGCGCTCCTGGCCAAGAGTCGCTTTGTACTCAAGACCCTGCCGGGTATAGACCGACCTGCGATCATGACGGCCCTGCCGACTTATGCCGGACGTACCCACATGCTGGACCTGGGGGCCAATGTGGATTGCAGCGCCGAGCAGTTGTACCAGTTTGCCGTGATGGGCACGGAAGCGGTTGCAGCCTTGCATGACATGGAACGGCCCAGGGTGGGCCTGCTCAATATCGGCCATGAGGCCATCAAGGGTAATGAACAGGTCAAGCGTGCCGCCCGGTTGTTGAGCAGCAGCAATCTGAATTACATCGGCTATGTGGAAGGTGACGCCCTGTACCAGGATGTGGCGGACGTCGTGGTCTGCGATGGGTTTGTCGGCAATGTTGCGCTCAAGAGCAGCGAGGGTGCGGCTAAAATGGTGGCGCATTACCTGCGGCAGGAATTCAACCGCAACTGGCGTACCCGCCTGTTGGGGCTGGTGGCCCTGCCGGTCTTGCGCCAGCTGCGCCAACGCATCGATCCGCGCCAGTACAATGGTGCCAGCCTGCTGGGCTTGCGGGGTATCGTGGTCAAAAGCCACGGTAGCGCAGATGCGCTGGCGTTTGCCAATGCGGTACAGATTGCCCAGCGCGAAGTGGCGCATAACCTGCCCGAGCATATCGGCGTGCGTATTGCCCAGCATCTGCTTACCCCGCAGGTGAACAACGGAGTCTGCCCGGCATGAAACACTATGGCCGGCTTACCGGCACCGGCAGTTACCTGCCTGTTGAAATCCTGACCAACGATGCCCTGGCTCAGCGGGTGCAGACCAGCGATGCCTGGATTCGGGAACGTACCGGGATTCGCCAGCGCCATATCGCGGCTGCGGGTGAAACGACCTGTGATCTGGCCCATGCTGCCGCCCAACGGGCGTTGGACATGGCCGGGATCAGTGCCCAGCAACTGGACTTAATCATTGTCGCCACCACGACCCCTGACCGGGTATTTCCCAGTACAGCCTGCCTGTTACAACAACGCCTCGGGGTTTCGGGCTGTCCAGCCTTCGATATCCAGGCCGTCTGCACCGGATTTGTCTACGCCCTAGGTGTGGCAGAGCAATTCATCCGGGCAGGGAGTGTACGTCAGGCGCTGGTGGTCGGGGCAGAAACCCTGTCCCGGATTGTGGATTGGAGCGACCGCAACACTTGCGTGCTGTTTGGTGATGGTGCCGGTGCCGTTGTGGTGACGGCGGATAACCGGCCCGGCATTTTATCCACGCATCTGCATGCGGATGGCGCCTATGAAAGCCTGTTGACTGTGCCTGCCGGGATTTCTCAGGGCTATGATGTGCTGCAAGCCGAGCGTGCCTATATCCAGATGAAAGGCAGCGAAGTTTTCAAAGTCGCGGTCAAGACGCTGGAACGCCTGGTGGAGGAAACCCTGGCCCAACATCAATTCCCACAAGCGATGCTGGATTGGCTGGTACCGCATCAGGCCAATATCCGCATCATCGAAGCCACGGCCCGCAAATTGGAGATGCCGATGGAGCGGGTAGTGGTTACCGTAGACCGACATGGCAATACCTCAGCCGCTTCCGTGCCGCTAGCCTTGGACACAGCGGTGCGTGATGGCCGGATTAAACACGGTGACCTGATCCTGATGGAGGCTTTCGGGGGCGGATTTACCTGGGGTTCGGTCTTGGCGCGTTTTTAGGGGTTGACCATGGCGGTTGCTTATTTCTTTCCCGGTCAGGGTTCTCAAAGTGTCGGAATGTTGGCCGGCCTGGCGCACCGATACCCGGTGGTGGGCGCAACTTTCACTGAAGCCTCGGCAGTGCTGGGCTATGACCTCTGGCAGCTGGTGCAACAAGGGCCGGCTACACAACTGGACCAGACCGAATACACCCAGCCGGCGATGCTGGTCGCTGACGTTGCCGTCTGGCGGGCCTGGCGGGCGGCCGGTGGCCCTGACCCGGTAGCCCTGGCCGGACACAGCCTGGGGGAATACGCGGCGCTGGTTTGTGCCGAAGCCCTGAGTCTGGCCGATGCCGTGCGTCTGGTCCGCCTGCGGGCGCAAGCCATGCAGGACGCAGTGCCGGCGGGCATGGGCAGCATGGCGGCGGTGTTGGGTCTGGCCGATGCGGAAATTATCGCCCTCTGTGCTCAGGCTGCCCAGGACGAAGTCGTGGCTGCGGTTAATTTCAACGCGCCAGGCCAGGTGGTTATCGCCGGGCACAAAGCGGCCGTGGAGCGGGCCGGGCAACTGGCCAGAGCGGCAGGGGCCAAGCGGGTTTTGCCGCTGGCTGTCAGTGTCCCGGCCCACACTGCATTGATGCAGCCGGTGGTTGAGGTGCTGGCCGCGCAACTGGCAAGCTGCCGCGTACAGGCTCCGCTGTGGCCCGTCTGGCATAATGTGGATGCAGCCCCGCACCCGGATGTGGCCGGGCTGTGCGCTGCATTGGCCCTGCAGGTGGCTCGGCCTGTGCTGTGGACTCAGACTGTCCAGGCCCTGCACCAGTCAGGAACCGATAGCAGTGTGGAATGTGGCCCCGGCAAGGTTCTGCAAGGACTACAGAAACGCATTGCGCCCACCCTACCCTGCTGGCCGCTGGGCGATCCGGATTCTTTTTCTCATGCCTTGGAACATTACCATGCAGCTTGCTGACGAAATTGCCCTGGTGACCGGAGCCAGCCGGGGCATCGGGGCGGCCATTGCTCAGGCCTTGGCCGCTCAAGGTGCGTATGTGATTGGGACTGCAACGACAGCCAATGGGGCCGAAGCCATCGGCACAGCCTTGGGCAGCCAGGGGCGCGGCGTGGTGCTGGATGTAACCCAGGCTGCGGCGGTTGACACCTTGTTCGTCCAGCTCAGGAGCGCCGCCCAGGAGCCAACCTTGCTGATCAACAATGCCGGGATCACCCGGGATCAATTGGCGCTGCGCCTGAAGGATGAAGATTGGGATGCCGTGCTGGCGACCAATCTGAGTGCCGCGTTCCGGCTTTGCCGGGCTGCGATCCGCACCATGCTCAAGCAACGCAAGGGGCGTATCGTCAATATCGGCTCGGTGGTCGGCGCGATGGGTAACGCGGGTCAGGTGAATTATGCCGCAGCCAAAGCCGGACTGGTCGGCATGAGCAAGGCACTGGCGCGAGAAGTGGCGCCTCGGGGCATTACGGTCAATGTGGTTGCCCCCGGTTTCATCGAAACCGATATGACCCGGAACTTGCCGGAAGCGCATCGGCAGGCGCTGTTGCAACAGGTTCCCATGCAGCGTCTGGGCAGTGCCGATGAGGTTGCGCAGGCGGTGGCATTCTTGTGTACGCCGATGGCGGGTTATATCACCGGTAGCGTGTTGCACGTCAACGGTGGGCTATGGATGGCCTGAACGGGCTGCGGGATTGGGGCAATTTTCAGGCCAGGTTCAGCTTGCCCAGTCCAAGTAACCCGAGATTTGCGTTGACCCAAACCAATTTGCCACTACAATACCGACTGGCAGCAACTGCATAGATTTTTACCAACGGAGCCTGTTATGAGCGATATCGAAGCGCGCGTCAAGAAAGTCGTGGTGTCCCGCCTGGGCGTCAAAGAAGAACAACTGCGGAATGACGCCTCGTTTGTGGATGACCTGGGAGCCGATTCCCTGGACACGGTTGAGCTGGTGATGGCGTTGGAAGAAGAATTCGGCTGCGAGATTCCGGATGAAGATGCCGAAAAAATCACTACCGTGCAGCAGGCGGTTGATTACGTCAAGGCGCATCTGCAATAAGACCTGTTCAGGGGAGCACTTTGAAAGGCAGACGTGTCGTCGTCACGGGTCTGGGAGCCGTGACGCCTTTGGGTAATACGGTGGCGGAAACCTGGCCACGCATTCTGGCAGGGGTCAGCGGCATTGCTACGGTCAGCCGGTTTGATGCCGGCGCGTTTCCGGTCAGGATCGGCGGCGATGTGCAGGGCTTCGACCCAACACGCTTCATCCCCGTCAGGGAAGTGAAGAAGATGGATCCGTTCATCCATTATGGAATTGCAGCGGCGGCGGAAGCCCTGCAGGATTCCGGACTGGAATTGGCAAACCTGAATCTGGATCGCTTCGGCGTGGCTATTGGCTCAGGCATTGGTGGTCTGCCCGGCATAGTCAACGGTCATGATGCCTATCTGCAAGGTGGACCTCGAAAGATATCCCCATTCTTTGTGCCGGCCAACATCGTCAACATGGTGGCCGGACAAATTGCCATCCTGCACCATTTGCGTGGCCCCAATCTCTCGGTGGTCACCGCCTGCACCACCGGTACTCACAACATCGGTTATGCGGCCCGTGCCATCGCCTATGGCGATGCCGATTTCATGCTGGCCGGGGGTGCAGAACAGGCGCTGTGCCCGATGGGACTGGGTGGGTTTGCGGCGGCACGGGCTTTGTCCGTGCGTAATGATGCCCCTCAGCAGGCCAGTCGGCCTTGGGATAAGGATCGCGATGGTTTTGTCCTGAGTGACGGGGCCGGGGTATTGTTGCTGGAAGAATATGAACAGGCGCGGCAGCGGGGCGCCCGTATTTACGGCGAGATCACCGGGTTTGGCATGAGTTGTGACGCCAGCCACATGACTGCGCCCAGCGCAGGTGGGGAAGGGGCGCAGCGTTGCATGGCCCAGGCCCTGCACGATGCTGCACTGGATGCCACGGCAGTGGACTACATCAACGCCCACGGCACTTCCACACCGGCAGGGGATCTGGCTGAAACCCTCGCGGTCAAGG
>CAYNNN010000014.1:0-43874 GCA_964398665.1 uncultured Gammaproteobacteria bacterium
ATGGCCTTCTTCATTGCCCGCCAGCAGGTTGGATAGGGCCAGGATGGCTTGCAGCGGGGTGCGTAACTCGTGGCTCATATTGGCCAGAAACTCGCTTTTGTAGCGATTGCTCTCCTCCAGTTCCCGTGCCCGTTGCCGGAGCATCTGGGTGGTTTGCTCGTGTGTTTGGGCCAGCCGGGTCAAATCGCTGGCCCAGTTGCGCAATTCCAGGGCCTGGCCCAGCTCGAACCGGACTCCGGTTTCCCCGGCCAGAACCTGACGCAAACCCTCGGTCAGTTGTTGAGTGAATGCGCTGACCCGAAACATCGCCCAGCGCAACAGCACAATGACCACCAGCCCCAGCCCCAGCAACACGCCCAGGGCGTGGAGCCACAAGGTTTGTCGCAGCGCATCCACCTCGCCGACATTGACCGGACGCCCGACCCAGACCCGTCCACTGGCAGTTTCCGTGGCGAGTAACGGCAGCCAGAATACGGCTTTGCCCTGTGCGTCCTGCCAGAGTGCCAGCTTGCCTTGGGCAAAAATTGACTCCAGGCCGGGGTGGTCGGTAAAGGCATTGCCCCTACCGAAGGATGGCAATAAGTAGCGACCATCCTCATAAGCCCAGAGGATGTTCGCAAATGCCTGAGGCAGGCCACCGATGTCCATGAAGGCCAGCACAACTCCGGCAGGGGTTTCGGCATTGTCCAGATAAATCGGTGCGGCAAAGCGGATAATCAGGTGGTCGGGGGCGCCGGGCAAAAAACTGCTCCCCAGACCGACCGGACCGATCAGGACGTTATCCCGGATCAGGGTCAGGGCCTGTTCAAACAGGGCCGAATCAGCAGCAGTCGGGGTGCCGGTTGTCTGGACGGTCAGCGGTGCGCCTAGGTCAGGCCGTTCCAGACGTAACTGCTCGGTACCCAGGGTATCAAAGTAAGCCAGACGATAGATATCCTGGGGGGTTTTAAGTAGTTGATTAATCCAGTATACAAAACGCTGTTGTTCAATATCGGTGGCCAGGTCAGCCACACTCTCCTCGTCCCGAAATAGCGTCGGGGGGGGGAGCTTGCTCAAAAAGCGCAGCATTTCCCGCCGTCCGGCCATATATTCATCCAGGTCGGCAAAACTGGCACGCAGGCTTTGCAGGTGCAGATGGTAAATGACCGCCTGCAAGCGACCCAGAATGGTGGGGACGGTAAAGGTGGCCAGACCCGCCAGCGGCAACAGGCCCAGGAGCAACAGGACCAGAACGATCTGGGTCCGCAGCCGGAGCACGTTACCTTCCCGGGAACCTGTTACAATCGCAGCTGAGGTACGGTCTGGGGTAATACATGCGCAAACTCCAAGGGTTGTTATTGCTGGTGCTGCTGCTGGCGGGTTGTGCCACGCAATTTGTCTATAACCGGCTGGACTGGCTACTGACGACTTATCTGGAATATACGCTGGCGCTGGATACGCAGCAAACCACGGTGCTGCGCCAAACCTTGCCGGTGGCACTGAGTACCCACCGCCGGGAGCAATTGCCACGCTATCAGACGTGGCTGACGCAAGTGCGCCAGGATATTAGCCAGGGCCTGACTGCGCCGCAGATAGACTACCACTATCAAACGGTGCAGACTTACTGGCAAACGGCGGTGGGTTTGCTGGCCGAGCCCGTGGCTGCGACCCTGCAGACTGCCAGCGATGCCCAGATTGCGCAATTTCTGGACTGGCTGCGGGATGCGAAAGTGGAGAATACTCAGGCCCAGGAGCGCCCAGTGCGCCGGGTCAAGCGCCAGCTCAAGCCCTGGCTGGGGAGCTTCACCCCGGAACAGCAGCGCCTGTTTGCCCGGCATAATGCCCACTTCAATGCCCTGCATGATTTTTACGTGCAAAGTGATGCCCAGTGGCAAATGGCCTTGCGGCAAGCGCTGGAAACGCGCCAGCAGCCCGACTTTCGCGTCCGTTTTGCCCGCTTGCTGGCCCGGCCCGATCTGGCACTGACCCCGGCCCAGCAGCAGGAATTGGCCGCCAGTGAGGCGCTGGTCAAAACCTTGTTGCTGGAACTGGCCTTGACCCTGACGCCTCAGCAGCAAGATTATCTGCTGGAGCAATTGCAACAGTGGGCCGATGACTTTGCCGAACTCAGCCGCACCCAGGCCTGAGGCGGGCAGGGCTGGCATCCGAAGACCGCCGCAGCCTCAAGGCTCATCAGGGTGTAGCCTGCCTTGGACTGCCATGCCAACGGACACACCAATGCCGCAACCCACACGGTTGGCGATATTCGGCCCAATGAACACCGGCATCGTGTAGATGCTCTGGCCTTGCGCGGGGTCAATGTGCAACGGCTTTTTGGTTCCCGGCGGGCCTTGAAGACAGTAGAAGATTTCACCGAATTTGAACAGCGGGCGGCCAGTTCGATCCAGGCAAGGTAAGCCCCCGGTGCCGACCCGCCACTACTCTGTCAACAGGACGGGTCGGGTCGCATCAGGTTTGGGCTTTGATCAGCAACCACCGATGCAATTGCAAAATTCCCTTTTGGGCCAGCTCCAGTAACAAGGCCAATTCCTGTTCCATATAAGCATACATGTCCGCAGGCACCAGTTCCCGCAGCCGCTGCTCATGAGTGCGGATGTTGGTTTGCATGTAGGTGAACGTCTTCGCAAGATCAGCCGAATGATTTTCCTGCTGTATCACGGTGAAGAAAGGTGCCGAACAGGTCTGGATCTGAGGCACGGTGGTAAAGCCCATCCAGGGTAATGCCTGAGTGAGCCGCTGATATTCTTCCTGATGGCGGGTGCCAGATATGAATTCTGGAACTACATTCAGGGTCTGCAAAAATAACTTCCCCCCGTCGTGGAGCCGTTGCTTGGCCCAGGCAAAAAAATGACTCAGCCGCAAAACCAGCAGGCCCTCGCGGTTTTCATGCAGATTGGCCAGGTGAAATAATACCTCGATGGCCGTGATGGCATGAGCCTTGGGGTGATGAGCGCCATGATCCCGTTCAAAATCTTCCCAGCTGGACCAGATGGTTGCCAATTGCCGTTGCTGGCAGGCTTCGTGTTCAAACCGGCTAATGGTGATGCCCAGACTGCGCCATTGACGCAACTGGGCCTTGTGGAGCAGGTTGCCTCGACCACAACCGACATCGATCAGAAATTCACCCTGAGCCAGATTCAGGGTATCCAGCGCATAACGATCTCGGTCCTCCCAGGCTTGGCGTGCAGCGTTACCGTCTCCAAACAGCGCGGTGGAATAGGTGCCAAAATCCCCTAGTACCAGGCGTTCGGCTTCAATGGGTACCTGGGTGTACTCCGCCTGCTTCATACGACTTTTACGGGCATTTTCCACCATGTCAAATTCGGGGTCCAGGCTGTAGAGATAACCTTCGACGGTGACCAGGGTCAGGAAGATCTTGGCATAATTGGCCATCAATCGAAGTTTGAAGCGATACATTATGCGGATCAGTTGATTGAACATGACGGAAAAATTTGGTTTTCCGCCAGATTGGGCATATTGCGCGTGGATCACGGCATGGGCTTCTGCCTGTACCTGAGTGCGGCTGCTCTCATCCAGGGGCTTGCCGTGCTGGGGTTCAACAAAATATTGGATGAAGTAGCGGGTGGCAAAATCGTAATGACCTTCCACCAACGACAGGTAGAAGGTCATGACATGGGTGCGTTCCAGTTGGGAAAACTGATGGGCCAAGCCCAGGTCAATCAGGACAATGTTGCCGGGTTGGTCCCAGAAAAAGTTGCCCGGATGCAGGTCGGCATGGCACAACCCCTTGATGAATACCATCGTGTCCAGGAGGTGATCGATCCGGCTGGCCAGCTGCTTGCCGCTCAGGGGCAAAGTCTGCCAGGCGTAGGGTGCGACTGCATCAATGAACTCCAGCACCAGCACCTCGGCACTACTCAGGGATTCATATACCTTGGGCAGACGAATCCAGGGATGTTGGGCGTAACTGGCATTGAACCGGCGATAATTTGCGACTTCATGACGCAAATCTGTCTGAGTAAGCATCAATTCCCTGATTTCATGCAGCATCCCGCGCACCCCCATTGCCCTGACCCTGGCTGAGAATTCGACTAAAAACAGCAGGCCATACAGCAAAGTGAAATTTGCTTCGATCCGTGTCCGCACGCCTGGGCGCAACACTTTGACTGCTACCCGTTCACCGCTGGTCAGGTGTGCCTGGTACACCTGCGCCACGCAGCCACAGGCAATGGGTTGTGTCGGCATCTGGGCAAAGATCGGTGCTGCACCCGGGGGGAAGCTACGCGCCAGCACGGCCTGCATCCGCGTCGGGGCTTCGGGCTGGACTTGTTCGCGCAACTCGCTGAGCGCAGCGATCAGGTCAGGTGCCAGCAAATCGCTCCGGGTACTCAAGACCTGGCCGATTTTGACATATACCGGCCCCAAGGTTTGCAAGGCATCCCGCACGCTCGCCCCGGTGGCATGTCTGATGACCCAGCGTCGCCAGCCCAATACCACCAGTACGGCCAGCAGGCGCCCGGTTTCAGTGAATATGGCGTAACCCACCTGGATCGAGATCTGGATCGAGCGAATCATTGAACCTGCCTGCGATGCTTGAAGGATGTAGGTTTCCAAGCATAGCCTTTATCTGGAAAGATGATTGCTTATATATACTTAAATAAAATGCGGTAATAACCGGGCAGGCAGTGGCTGGCCGTTTGGGTGTGCGGTTCTGGCACTGGTGCCCGTTGCGTTTTGGCGGCGCAATTTTGCTACTATAGCCCCATGAAACTTCACCGCTACGCCTGTTGTTTGCTGCTGTGCCCGTTGCCCCCGACGGCTATTGGGGCCGGACCCACCGAATTTTCCGCCAGTACCTGGCGCCTGTGTGCGCCCCCCCCGACCTGGGTGCAGCAGTTGCAGCCCGGTGTGGTGGATACCCTGGCCCGTCAGCAGCGCCCGCTGGAAGTCAGCGCGGCGGAACTGGACGGCGAACTGGAACAGCAGGCCCGATTCAGCGGGGACGTAACCCTGCAGCGGGCAGACCAGCGGCTACAAGCCCCGACGCTGGATTATGATCAGCCGCAACGTCGGGTGCTGGCCTCGGGCGGGGTTTATTACGGGGCGGCCGATATCGAGTTGCGCGCTGAACGCCTGGAACTGGAACTGGAGCAGGATCGTGGCACTGTGACCGGGGCCGAATATTGGCTACCCCGACGCCACGGGCTGGGCAGTGCAGCCACCATCCACCTGCGCGATGCCGAGCACACGGATTATGAACAGGTGCGCTATACCACCTGCACGCCCGATGCCCAGAGCTGGCACCTGACGGCGGCCACCTTGCAACTGGACGAGACGACCCAGATCGGGGTGGCCCGTGATACCACCCTGCATCTGTTTGGCGCCCCGGTGCTGTATCTGCCTTATTTTTCTTTCCCCCTGTCCAGCCAGCGCAAATCCGGATTTTTACTGCCGGATATTGCCAGTACGGAAAGCACCGGCCTGGATGTCAGCCTGCCGTACTACTGGAATCTGGCGCCCAACTATGACCTGACCCTGACGCCTCGGCTGATGAGCGACCGGGGCGCGCTGCTGGGGCTGGAAGGCCGTTATCTGCTGCCTACCCAGCAAGGCCTGGCCCAACTGGAATATCTGCCTCAGGATAGCGAGCGGGAGCAGGCGCGCAGTCGCATTTCGCTGCGTCAGGGGGGGGCGTGGACGGCAGGGCTGCGTTCCGAAGTGGTTCTGGATTATGCCTCCGACCGTGACTATTTCCGTGACCTGGGCAATGCACCGGAGGTCGTCAGTACCCAGCATCTGGAGCAGCGCGCCGATGTGGTGCTGCAAGGCGGTCCCTGGACCCTGCTGGGTCGGGTCCAATCCTTCCAGACCCTGGACCCGGATATCAGCCGCAGCAATCGGCCCTACCGGCGTCTGCCCCAGTTGCTGGGCAATTATCGTCAGCCGGATCTGGGCGGCTTCGATCTGGGGATGCAGGCGGAATATGTTTATTTTGATCATCCGGACAATCTCACCGGGAGCCGGATGGATCTGTTGCCCAGCGTGAGTTTTCTGGGTTGGCAAAAACCCTGGGGTTACGCCACGCCCAAACTCAGTTATCGTCTGACCCGCTATGACCTGGACGAACGTGGTGGCCATCCGCTCAGCAACACCCAGCCGGAACGCCAGTTGCCCCTGGCCAGCCTGGATGCCGGGTTATGGTTTGAACGCCCGAGTACCTGGTTTGGCCATGCGGTGACCCAGACCCTGGAGCCTCGGCTGTATTATCTGTACGTACCCCAGCAGGATCAGGATGATCTGCCCAATTTCGACAGCGCAGCGCTGGATTTCAGCTTTGCCCAGCTGTTTCGGGAAAATCGCTTCAGCGGCAATGATCGTTGGGCCGACGCCAACCAGTTGACCCTGGCCCTGACTTCACGCTGGCTGGCCGATACGGACGGGGCCGAGCTGGCGCGGGTCAGCGCCGGGCGCATCCTGTATTTTGAAGACCGCACCGTAACCTTGCCGGGACAATTGCCCGAGGCCGAATCAGCCTCTGCCTGGGTGACGGAACTGGGCACCCGCTGGGGGAAAGGCTGGTCGGCGCGGGCCACCGTGCAGTGGGACAGTGAGGCGCAGAATGCCGAGCAATCGGTGCTGCAACTGCACTATCAGCCGGACCGGCGCCGGATTCTCAATCTGGCCTATCGCCTGCGTGAGGATGAACTGGAGCAGACGGATGTTTCCTGGAGCTGGCAGGTAGACGCCCGCTGGCAGGTGATCGGGCGCTGGAATTATGCCCTTGATGAAGGTCGTTCCCTGGAAACCCTGGGTGGCTTTGAATATGAGAGCTGCTGCTGGATTTTACGGGCTTTTGCCAGCCGTTATGTCGCAGATGGGGAAACGGAACCCAGCCACACCCTGGGACTACAACTGGAACTCAAGGGGCTGACCAGTTTCGGCCAGTCGTTCAACGAACGGCTGCAACAACGTATTTTAGGTTATGGAACAGAAGACTATGCGTTTTAGAACTTGGCTTGTCGCCGGCCTGCTGGCCGGAGCCACATTGGTTGCCAGCGGCGCTGAACTACTTGACCGGGTTCTGGTGACGGTCAACGATGATGTGATTTTGCAAAGCGAGCTGGAGCAGGCGGTGCAGAACGCAGTTTTGCAGTTGCGGGAACGCAATGCGCCTTTGCCACCCACGGAAGCCCTGGCCCGGCAGGTGCTGGAGCGCCTGATTCAACGGCGCCTGCAAGTGCAGAAAGCAGCGCAGTTGGGTATCAAGGTGGAGGACGACGCCGTAAACAGCGCCTTGCGCGGCATTGCCCAAAATAACCGGGTCAGCCTGGAGCAGATGCGGGAAATTCTGGCCCGTGACGGGGTGGATTTTACCGCATTTCGGGATAATCTCCGTGAAGAGTTAATCCTGGGCAAATTACAAAAACAGCAGGTGGAACGGGTGCAAGTCACCCCTCAGGAAATTGACGGTTACCTGGCCAGTCGCCCGGAATTGCTCAGCAGTCAGCAGGAATATCGCTTGCAGCACATCCTGATCAGCGTCCCGGAAGGTGCGACCCCCGAGGCGTTGCGGGCCGCCCAGACCAAAGCGGATACCGCCCTGCAACAACTGCGGGGCGGGCAGGAATTTGCCACAGTGGCTGCCGGGGTTTCCGAAGGCCAGCAGGCGCTGGAAGGCGGGGATTTGGGCTTTCGGGCCCTGAATCAGTTACCCAGTCTGTTTGTGGACGAAGTGAAAACCATGCAGGTGGGGGAATTGCGTGGGCCATTGCGCAATGCCAGCGGCCTGCATTTGATTCGGCTGGCCGAAGTGCGCCAGGCTGGGCAGACCACAGTCAATCAGACCCGAGTTCGGCATATCCTGCTGGGGACGGAAAAGCAGAGCGCCGCTGAAGCCCAACGCAAGTTGGCTCAGGCCCGTCAGGCACTGGGCAGTGGCGCTGACTTTGCCCAACTGGCGCGTCAGTTGTCTGAGGATCAGGGGAGTGCCAGCCGAGGTGGCGAGCTGGGTTGGGTCAGTCCGGGTGAACTGGTGCCCGAATTTGAGCGGGCAATGGATGCGTTGGCCGTCAACGGCCTGAGTGAGCCAGTGCAGACCCCGTTTGGCTGGCATCTGATCCAGGTGCTGGAACGGCGGACGCAGGCCAATGACAGTGAGGCACGCAAGACGCGGGCGCGGGCCGAGTTGCGCAAGCGCAAGGCTGAAGAAGAACTGGAGCTGTGGCAGCGGCGCCTGCGGGAAGAAGCCTATATTGAAATCCACTCGGCCTCATGAATCTGCGCATTGTGCTGACACCGGGCGAACCAGCGGGTATCGGCCCGGATTTGAGTGTGCAGCTGGCCCAGCAGGATCTGCCCGTCGAGCTGGTTGCCGTGGCAGACCCGGACTTGCTGGCGCAGCGGGCGGCACAACTGGGCTTGCCCCTGCGTCTGGAAGCAGTCGCCTGGCAGCAGGCCCCACAGGCATCTGTGGCCGGGCAATTGCGTTACGCGCCAGTCGCCTTGTCGGCCCCGGTGCAGGCCGGGACATTGAATCCCGCCAATGCGGCCTATGTGCTGGAAACTTTGCGCGTGGCGGCCCAGGCCTGTTTGGGCGGGCGGGCAGCAGCCCTGGTCACCGGCCCGGTGCATAAGGGCGTGATCAATGCGGCCGGGGTCCGGTTCAGTGGTCATACCGAATTTCTTGCCGAGCTATGCCATACGGACGAAGTGGTGATGATGCTGGCCACGCCCGGCTTGCGGGTGGCGCTGGTCACCACCCATCTGCCATTGGCGGCAGTGAGCGCGGCCCTGACGCCGGCTTTGCTGGCGCGGGTGCTGCGGGTTTTGCACCGTGACTTGCAGCAGCGCTTTCGGCTACCCAAGCCCCGAATTGCAGTGTGTGGCCTGAATCCCCATGCTGGCGAGGGCGGGCACCTTGGGCGGGAGGAAATCGAAGTCATGCAGCCGGTGCTGAGTCAGCTGCGCGCCGAAGGGATGCAGTTGCTGGGACCGCTGCCTGCCGATACCGCTTTTACCCCACAGCACCTGGCCGCGTGTGATGTGGTCCTGACGATGTATCACGACCAGGGGTTGCCTGTGCTGAAGCATTTGGGGTTTGGCCAGGCCATCAACATCAGCCTGGGGCTGCCCCTGATCCGGACTTCAGTGGACCACGGGACCGCGCTGGATTTGGCCGGGACCGGTACGGCTGATGGCGGCAGTCTTCGGGCCGCTCTGCAATTGGCCATCGAACTGGCGCACGGTGGCTAATTACCCCGCACCCCGCAAGCGGTTTGGGCAAAATTTCCTGCATCAGCCGCAGGTTATCGCCCGTATCATCGCAGCGGTCAATCCGCAGCCCGGTCAGGCCCTGGCCGAAATCGGCCCCGGCCAGGGCAGCCTGACCGTGCCACTGCTCCAGGCAGCGGGGCAACTGGTTGCCGTGGAGCTGGATCGCGATTTGCTCGCCCCGCTGCAAGCCAAATGCGCCGGGCGGGGGAACCTGACGCTGTATCAGGCGGATGCCGCGCAGTTCGACTGGGCTGGGCTGGCCTCCGGCGTCCGTTGGCGGGTGGTGGGCAATCTGCCCTATAACGCGGCGACCGCGATCATGTTCAACTGCCTACAGCAGCGGGAACACATCCTGGACATGCACTTCATGGTGCAAAAGGAAGTGGCCCTGCGTATGGCGGCCTGTGCCGGCGCTGCCTACGGGCGCTTGTCCGTGATGGTGCAGGCGGTAGCGCAAGTGGAATTGCTGTTTCATGTCGCACCGGGGGCCTTCTTTCCCGCCCCGCAAGTCGATTCCAGCATCGTGCGCCTGACGCCGCTAGCACAACCTTGGGTGGCTGCGACGCAGATGCCCCACTTTGCCCAACTGGTGAGCGCGGCTTTTGCCCAGCGCCGGAAAACCTTGCGCAATGCCTTGGCTGGACATTGCACGCCGGAGCAACTCGAAGCAGCGGGGCTGAACCCCGGCCTGCGGGCCGAACAGGTGCCCTTGGCCGCTTATGTGGCCCTGCTGGCTACACGAACGGCGGGTGAAAAAGCTCCGGATTGAGTTCAAGTTGGCACTGAGCAGCGCATCCAGTCCTGAGGGCGTAGGGCCAGGTGGAGCTAGACGTTACTGTATCTCGTTTCCTGCTTGCATGGAGCATTGCAGGGTGGTCTATGGTGCGCCCATCTGGTAGGCTCTCAACGATCTTTATCGACTTTGAAATGCAACACCCGAGCGCCAATGCCATGATTACCGCTGGCGCGGACGAAGACAAGATGAGCGATTCGACAGGAAACCAAAAATGACAAGCATTCAACAACGCGCCGAACTGCAACGCCGTATTTGGCAAATCGCCAATGATGTGCGGGGTGCCGTCGATGGCTGGGACTTCAAACAATACGTACTTGGCGCCCTGTTCTACCGCTTCATCAGCGAAAACTTTGCCAGTTATATCGAAGGTGGTGACGACAGCATTGACTACGCTGAGCTGCCCGATAGCGTCATCACCTCCGACATCAAAGACGACGCCATCAAGACCAAGGGCTATTTCATCTACCCCAGCCAACTGTTTGCCAAGGTTGCCGCCAGCGCCAACACCAACGAAAGTCTGAATACTGACTTGGCCGCGATTTATTCCGCCATTGAAGCCTCGGCCAACGGCTACCCCTCCGAGCAGGACATCAAAGGTTTGTTTGCTGACTTCGATACCACCAGCAATCGCCTGGGCAACACCGTCAAAGACAAGAACACCCGCCTGGCCGCCGTTCTCAAGGGCGTTGCCGACCTGGACTTTGGCACCTTTGACGACAGCCACATCGACCTATTTGGTGATGCCTACGAGTTCCTCATCTCCAACTACGCCGCCAACGCCGGCAAATCGGGCGGTGAGTTCTTCACCCCGCAGCATGTGTCCAAGCTGATCGCCCAGCTCGCCATGCACAAGCAAACCAGCGTCAACAAAATTTACGACCCCGCCTGTGGCTCCGGCTCACTGCTGCTGCAAGCCAAGAAGCACTTCGATGCGCACATCATCGAAGACGGCTTCTTCGGGCAAGAAATCAACCACACCACCTACAACCTGGCGCGGATGAACATGTTCTTGCACAACATTAACTACGACAAGTTCAACGTCCAGCTTGGCAATACCCTGGTCGAGCCGCACTTTGGCGACGACAAGCCCTTTGATGCCATCGTCTCTAACCCGCCGTACTCAGTGAAGTGGATCGGCAGCGATGATCCCACGCTGATCAATGACGAACGCTTTGCACCGGCTGGCGTGCTCGCGCCCAAATCCAAAGCCGACTTTGCCTTTGTGTTGCACGCGCTGAGTTACCTCTCAAGCAAGGGCCGCGCCGCCATCGTCTGCTTCCCCGGCATTTTTTATCGCGGTGGTGCCGAGCAGAAAATTCGCCAATATCTGGTGGATCACAACTACGTCGAAAGCGTCATTTCACTTGCCCCCAACCTGTTCTACGGCACTACCATCGCGGTGAATATCCTGGTGCTCTCCAAACACAAAACCGACACCACCACCCAATTCATCGACGCCAGCGGCCTGTTCAAGAAAGAAACCAACAACAACGTGCTGCTGGACGCGCACATCGACCAGATCATGCAAGTGTTCGACAGCAAGGCGAATGTCGATCACTTTGCCCAGTCCATCCCGTTTGAAAAGGTGGCCGCCAACGACTACAACCTGTCGGTCAGCAGCTATGTCGAAGCCCGCGACAACCGCGAAGTGGTGGACATTGCCCAGCTCAATGCCGAACTGAAAACCACCGTTGCCAAAATAGACCAGCTACGCAAAGACATTGATGCCATCGTCGCCGAGATCGAAGGCGAGGAGCTGGAGGCATGAGCGGCGTGGGTTTCTTGGAAAAGCTGCTGGATGGGGCTGGGGTGGAGTGGAAGGCGCTGGACGATGTAATCGTTTCCCTAAAAACCGGCCTGAACCCTCGCCAAAACTTTCAATTGAACACTGACGATGCCGAGGGCTACTACGTTACTGTTCGGGAAATTTCTGATGGCAAAGTGACATTTCTCGACAAAACGGATCGCGTAAACGAAAGAGCCCTAGCGCTTATAAATAACCGCTCCAACTTAGAAGTCGGTGATCTTCTATTTTCCGGAACTGGCACGGTCGGAAGAACGGCAGTCGTCGAAAAGGAACCTCGCAATTGGAATATCAAGGAAGGCGTGTATGTAATCAAACCTAATTTCAGTAAGATTCACTCACGATACCTTTCCCATCTTCTGAACTCTCAAGAGATCGTGAAGGCATACAGTAAGAAAATTGTTGGGGCACCGGTCATAAGTTTACCGATGAGTGACCTTAGAAAACTTAAAATCCCCATCCCCTGCCCAGACAACCCCAAAAAATCACTCGAAATCCAGGCCGAAATCGTCCGCATACTGGATACCTTCACCGAGCTGACCGCCGAGCTGACCGCCGAGCTGACCGCCCGCAAAAAACAATACAACTACTACCGCGACCAGTTGTTGAGTTTTGAAGCACCTGTTACTGCACACCTGTCATCCTGCGCGCAGTCGCAGGATCCATTCGACGGGAACACTGGACCCTGCGACTGCGCGCAGGGTGACAGAAAAAGAGCAGTGGAGTGGAAGACTGTGGGAGAAATTGCAACATTGCGACGCGGCCGAGTAATGTCAAAGGAGTACTTAACCGACAATGCTGGCTCATATCCGGTTTACAGCTCACAAACTGCGAACAATGGACAGATTGGAAAAATTTGCACGTTCGATTTTGACGGTGACTTTGTAAATTGGACAACCGATGGGGCCAATGCTGGGACTGTTTTCTATCGATCTGGAAAATTTTCAATTACCAATGTTAGTGGGTTAATAAAGATTAACAATCCGGCCACCATAAATTGCAGGTTTGTTTTCTATTGGCTTTCCATCGAGGCAAAGAAGCATGTGTATTCCGGTATGGGAAACCCAAAGCTTATGAGCAATCAGGTGGAAAAAATCCCCGTGCCAATCCCGCCGATTACTGAGCAAAACCGCATCGTCGCCATCCTCGACAAATTCGATGCCCTCACCAATTCCCTCACCGAAGGCTTGCCCCGCGAAATCGAGCTGCGCCAGAAGCAATACGAGTATTACCGCGATCTGCTGTTGCGCTTTCCCAAACCGGGCGAGGCGGTTGCATAACATGCCCTATAAACCGCCGTTTACCATTACCAGCGAGATTCTGAATCTGGTGGCTGAGATCAGCCAGCAGGTGGGCAGGCTGGATGCCAGCGCGTTAAACGCCTCGCCGCAGTTGCGCAAGCAAAACCGCATTAAAACCATTACCGGCACGCTGGCGATTGAGGGCAACACCTTAACCGAGGAGCAGATTACCGCGATTGTGGAAGGCAAGCCGGTATTGGGCAGTGTGCGCGAGCTGGCCGAGGTGAAAGGCGCTATTGCCGCGTATGAGGCGTTGCCGGATTATCAACCCGCCAACCTTGAGCATTTACTCGCTGCCCACGGTTTGATGATGGCGGATATTTTGCTCAACGCAGGCGAGTTTCGCAGGAAAGCGGTGGGGATTCATAAGGCGGGTGTGGTGCATCATGTTGCGTCACCGGCACACCAGGTCTCGGACTTGATGGCCGATTTGGCAGGTTGGCTGCAACAGGCAAAAGACCATCCGCTGATTACCAGCAGCGTGTTTCATTATGAATTCGAGTTTATTCACCCGTTCAGCGATGGCAATGGCCGCATGGGGCGCTTGTGGCAAACGTTGATTTTGTCTGAATGGCACCCGTTGTTTCTGTCTCTGCCGCTGGAAAGCGTGATTAAGGACAATCAGCAAGCCTATTACCAAGCTCTGGAGCAGGCCGACCAGCAAGCCGACAGCACGCCGTTCGTGCATTTTATGTTGACGGTGATTGCCCAGACGCTGGCACAAAATGCCTCTGCAAATGCCCTTGTAAATGCCCCTGCAAATCAGGTTGTTGATGTGCGTGGGCTTAAAACCCCCGATGCCATTGTGGCGCTGCTGTCGGCCAACCCGATGCTGACACGACAGCAACTGGCTGATGCCATTGGCAAGGATTTACGTACTATTGGCCGCGCTATCGCACAGTTACAACAGGCAGGCCGATTGAAACGGGTAGGTTCAGATAAATCCGGCCATTGGGAGATACACGGGTGAGCGACTATAAAACCATTGCCGAGTCCAATAACTTCATCGTTTTGGATAAGTACGTCAAGGAATGGAAAGTCAGCGAAAGCTACCAGAGCGAATACGATCTGGAGCGGGAGTTTATTCAGGATTTACAGAATCAGGGGTTTGAATATCTACCCAGCCTGAATACGCCCGAAGCCTTGCTGGCCAATGTGCGCGTGCAGATGCAAATGCTCAATGGCGTGCAGTTTCTTGACGGCGAATGGCTGCGTTTTGTGGAGACGTTTCTGGACAAGCCCAGCGACGGCATTGTTGAGAAAACGCGCAAGATTCACGACGATTATATCCACGATTTTGTTTTTGACGATGGCCGCATCCAGAACATCTATCTGCTGGACAAGAAGAACATTGCACGCAACAAGGTACAGGTCATCAAGCAGTTTGAGCAGACCGGCAGTCACGCCAACCGCTACGATGTGACCATCCTGGTCAATGGCTTGCCGCTGGTGCAAGTGGAGCTGAAAAAGCGCGGCGTGGCGATTCGGGAAGCCTTTAATCAGGTGCACCGCTACAGCAAGGAGAGCTTCAACAGCGCGCATTCCCTGTTCAAGTATTTGCAGCTGTTCGTGATTTCCAATGGCACCGACAGCCGTTATTTCGCCAACACCACGCAGCGCAACAAGAACAGCTTCGACTTCACCATGAACTGGGCGAAGGCGGACAACAGCCTGATCAAAGACCTGAAGGACTTCACGGCCACATTCTTCCAGAAGCACACCCTGCTCAATGTGCTGCTGCATTACTCGGTGTTCGATGTCAGCAATACGCTGCTGGTGATGCGCCCCTACCAGATCGCCGCCACGGAGCGCATTTTGTGGAAGATTAACAGCGCTTGGCAGGCGAAAAACTGGAGCAACACGGAAAGCGGCGGCTATATCTGGCACACCACAGGCTCCGGCAAGACCCTGACCAGTTTCAAGGCGGCGCGTTTGGCTACAGAGCTGGACTTCATCGACAAGGTGTTCTTCGTGGTGGACCGCAAGGACCTGGACTACCAGACCATGAAGGAATACCAGCGCTTTTCACCGGACAGCGTGAACGGCTCGGACAGCACGGCGGGCCTGAAACGCAATCTGGAGAAGGACGACAACAAGATCGTCGTCACCACTATCCAGAAGCTTAACAACCTGATGAAGAGCGAAGGCGACCTGCCCATCTATGGCAAGCAGGTGGTGTTCATTTTTGATGAATGCCACCGCAGCCAGTTTGGTGAGGCGCAGAAAAACCTGAAAAAGAAGTTCAAGAAGTTCTATCAGTTCGGCTTTACCGGCACGCCGATCTTCCCGCAGAACGCCCTGGGCGCGGAAACCACCGCCAGCGTGTTTGGGCGCGAATTGCATTCGTATGTGATCACCGATGCCATTCGCGACGAGAAGGTGCTGAAGTTCAAGGTGGATTACAACGATGTCCGCCCGCAGTTCAAAGACATCGAGACCGAGCAGGACGAGAAAAAACTGAGCGCGGCGGAAAACAAGCAGGCCTTGCTGCACCCCGACCGCATCCGCGAGATCACCCAGTACATTCTGAATAATTTCCGCCAGAAAACCCACCGCCTGCAAGCGGGCAACAGAGGTTTCAATGCGATGTTTGCGGTCAGCAGCGTGGATGCCGCCAAGTTGTATTACGAGTCTTTCCGGGAATTACAAAAGGGCAGCGATAAGCCGCTGCGGGTAGCCACCATCTTCTCGTTTGCCGCCAATGAGGAGCAGGAGGCGGTCGGCGACATTCAGGATGAATGTTTCGATGTATCAGCGATGAATAGCAGCGCTAAGGAGTTTTTAAACGCAGCGATTGCCCACTACAACGCGCTGTTTAAAACCAACTTCAGCGTGGACAGCAATGGCTTCCAGAACTATTACCGCGATCTGGCCAAGCAGGTCAAAGCCAAGGAGATCGACCTGCTCATCGTGGTGGGCATGTTCCTGACCGGCTTTGACGCGCCCACGCTGAACACCTTGTTCGTGGACAAGAATCTGCGCTACCACGGGCTGATGCAGGCCTACTCACGCACCAATCGCATTTTTGACGCCACCAAAACCTTCGGCAACATCGTCACCTTCCGCGATCTGGAGCAGGCGACCATTGATGCCATCACCCTGTTCGGTGACAAAAACACCAAAAACGTGGTGCTGGAGAAGAGCTACCAGGAATACATGGAAGGCTTCACCGATGCGGCCACCGGTGAGGCGCGGCGTGGCTTTGTGGAGGTGGTGAAGGAACTGGAAACACGCTTTCCCGACCCCGCTGCCATTGAAAAGGAAGCCGATAAAAAGGCATTCGCCAAGCTGTTTGGCGAGTATTTGCGCGTGGAGAATGTGCTGCAAAACTATGACGAGTTCGCCAGCCTGAAGGCCTTGCAGGGCGTTGATATGAACGACCCGGCGACGGTTGAGGCGTTCAAGGCCAGGTACTATCTGGATGATGCCGCTTTGGAAGCGCTGCAAGTCATTCCGATGCCCACTGAACGAATAATCCAGGACTACCGATCTACCTATAACGACGTTCGCGATTGGCTGCGTCGGGAAAAGTCTTCCGCCGAGAAGGAAAAATCCACCCTCGACTGGGATGATGTGGTCTTTGAAGTGGATCTGCTCAAGTCGCAAGAGATTAATCTGGATTACATCCTGGAGCTGATCTTCGAGCACAACAAGAAGATCAAGAGCAAGTCGGAACTTGTGGACGAGGTGCGCCGCGTGATTCGCGCCAGCCTGGGCAACCGCGCCAAAGAGAGCTTGCTGGTGGACTTCATCAATCAGACCGATCTGGACCAGATAGGCGACAAGGCCAGTGTGATTGACGCATTTTTCACCTTTGCCCAGGCGGAACAGCAGCGCGAAGCGCAAGCGTTGATCAGTGCCGAGAACCTGAATGCAGAGGCCGCCAGGCGCTATATCACCACCTCACTGAAGCGGGAATTCGCCAGTGACAGTGGCACTGAGCTGAATGCCGTTCTGCCCAAGATGAGCCCGCTGAATCCGCAATATCTGACCAAGAAACAAAGCGTATTTCAGAAAATTGCAGCTTTTGTGGAGAAGTTTAAGGGTGTGGGTGGGGTGATATGAGCCAGCGCAAACGACACCGGGGGAGCCATACCGGGGACCCTCGTCCGCTCCTCGGCGGCGGAATACCTGACTGGGGGAATCGGAGCTCACCTCCCCGGAAAATAGCCGCCAACGGCTCACCCGCGCCGCTGGTTGAACCGGACGACGACCGACTCTCGTTCGTGATCGGGCTTCCGCGCCATCGCTATATGCTGCACATCAACCCGTTGGGGTAATTTGGCGCGCACGCTGGACAAAGGCATCCACCAGGGTATTGGCCACGCGCTCAAAGACCGGACCAAACAGCAGTCCCAGCATCGGTCCGGCCAGTTCAAAGCTCATATCCAGGCTGATGCGACAGCCGCTACCCACCGGTAAAAATCGCCAGGCGCCCGTCAATTGTCGAAATGGCCCCTGGACAAGCTGAATATCCAGGGCATGACTCGGGGTCAGAACATTGCGGGTGGTGAAAGTTTTATGAATGCCGTGGTAGCTGAATTCCAGGCTGACCACGACCTGGGTTTCAGTGTGCTGATGCACGATGACCCGTCGGCACCAGGGTAAAAATTCCGGGTAACGCTCAATGTCGGCCACCAAGGCAAACATTTGCGCGGGCGTATAAGGAACCAGGGCGCTTTTCTGAATCCGCATCAGTGGGTTTCAATTCCCAGATAAGCATGACGCACCGCCGGGTCGTGCAATAATTCACGCCCGGTGCCGACCTGTACGATCCGTCCCTGGGCCAGCACATAGGCGCGCTGGGCCAGATGCAGGGCCTGATAGGCATTCTGCTCAACCAGGAACACCGGGGTACCGGACTGGGCGATGGTCTTGAGGGCGGCAAATATCTGCTGTACCAGCCGTGGAGCCAACCCCAGGCTGGGTTCATCCAGCAGCAGCAGTTTGGGCCGCGCCATCAGGGCACGGCCAATGGCCAGCATCTGCTGCTCGCCGCCGGACAGGGTACCCGCCCGTTGTTGGGCACGTTCCTGCAAGCGGGGAAATAGCTGCATGACCTGTTGCCAGCGGGTCGGGTCAGGCGCGCCTGCCGCGCCCAGCAGCAGATTTTCCTGCACGCTCAAGCCCCCAAATACCCGCCGTCCTTCCGGGGCCTGTGCCAAGCCCAGGCGAGCGATCCGATGCGTGGGCCAGGCGCTGATATCCTGTCCGGCAAAATGAATTTGCCCCGCCCAGGCCCGAGGCTGGCCAAACAGGCTCATCAGCAGGGTGGACTTGCCCGCGCCATTGCCCCCGATTAAGGCAACGATTTCGCCGGGATAGACCGTGAGGCTAATGTCATGCAGCACCGTACTCCGGCCATAGCCGACCTGCAGATCCCGGACATCTAATAACGGTTCAACCGCCATGACTGACCTCGCTGGCTTCGGCCAGGTCTTCCGTACCCAGGTAGGCTGCCAGAACCGCCGGATTCTGACTCACGGTCTCAGGGCTGCCGCTGGCGATGACCACGCCGTAATCCAGGACAATCACGGTGTCGCACAGGCCCATGACCAGCGGCATGTCGTGCTCAATCAGGAGCAGGGTCAGCCCGCACTCGGTGCGCAACCGTTGCAGCAGGGCGCCTAATGCTTGCGTCTCGCGCGGGTTGAGACCGGCAGCCGGTTCATCCAGACAGAGCAGCCGGGGATTCAGGCACAAGGCGCGGGCAATTTCCAGCAGGCGCTGATGGCCATAGGGCAGTTCCCCGGCCAGCCGGTTGGCGGTATCGCCCAGTTGGCAAAAATCCAGCCAGTGCTGGGCCTGTGCCAGCGCCTGTTGTTCAAGCTGCCGGTATGCCCGGGTACCCAGCAGACCGGAAAAAAACTTACAGTTCAGGGCATGGTGCTGGGCGACGAGTAAATTTTCCAGCACGGTCATCTCCCGGAACAGGCGAATGTTCTGAAAGGTGCGGGCGACACCGGCCCGGGCGATGCGGTGTGAACCACCAAAAACATAGGCCCAGAGGTTGAGCAGGGCGGTATGGGGCTGGCGCAGGCTGTGCCAGCTCAAGGGCGCACCCAGCAAGGTCAGCAGGTCAACTGGCCCGTGCGGCCCCCCGGTCAACTCGGCTTGACCGTGGTCAGGGTGGTAAAAGCCGGTCAGGCAGTTGAACACGGTGGTTTTCCCGGCTCCATTGGGGCCGATGAGGGCAGTGATGGAGCCTGCTGCCACGTCAAACTGCACCTGATTCAGCGCCTGCACGCCGCCAAAACTCAGGCTGAGATCACGGACCTGCAACAGAGGCGTCATGAAGGCATCCGGGTGGGTAGCCGGTAGGCCGGGCGGCGCAGGGGTAACAGGCCCCTGGGTCGCCACAGCATCAGCAGTACCATCGCCGCTCCGAAGATCAGCAGGCGGTAGTTGGCAAATTCACGCAGCAACTCTGGCAGGATGGCCAGCACCAAAGCGGCGATCACGACGCCGGCGGTGGAACCCATGCCGCCCAGTACCACGATGGCCAACACCAGGGCCGATTCGGCAAAGGTAAAGGAGCTGGGGCTGACGAAGCCCTGATGGGCGGCAAAAACCACGCCCGCCAGCCCACCAATGCCGGCACCCAGGCTGAAGGCTGCCAGCTTGACCACCACCGGATTCAACCCCAAGGCCCGGCAGGCGATCTCGTCCTCACGCAGCGCCTCCCAGGCTCGGCCCAGGGGCATTTTGCGCAGGCGGTACACCAGCCATAACACCAGCGCAATCAGGGCGACCAGTACCAGATACAGGGTCCAGGCCCGATACAGGGGGCTGTAGGCGATACCCAGCAGCGCATGCAGGGTCTGGCCATCCTCGCTGCGGGGTGCGCGGCTGAGGTCAAGGCCCAGCAGGGTGGGGGGCGGGGCCGTGACACCGTTAGGGCCGCCGGTGAAGCTGACCCAGTTGTTGAGTACCAGACGGATGATTTCCCCAAAGCCCAGGGTGACGATGGCCAGATAATCCCCGTGCATGCGCAGTACCGGAAACGCCAGCACGGTGCCAAACCCGGCCGCCAGCAGGCAGCCCAGGGGCAGGGCCTGCCAGAAACTGAGGCCCCAGTACTGCGCCCCCAGGGCATAGGTATAGGCGCCGACGGCGTAAAAGGCTACAAAGCCTAAATCCAGCAGCCCGGCCAGCCCGACGACGATATTGAGCCCTAGCCCCAGCAGCACGTAAATCAAGGCACTGATGGCCACCGCCATGACATAGTGATTGGCCCAGAAGGGCAGGCTCAGGGCCGCCAAGAAAAATCCGGCGATCCATAGTCCGTCCCAGCGCCCGGCCCCGACCTGTAGCGCCGGTAACTGCGGTGCACTAAAGCGCACCCAGACCGGGCCAAACAGCGGCAGATGGGGTAAGGCCTGTAACAGCAACGTGCCCACCAGCACCAAACCCGCCAGCAACCACGGTGTCCAGGGGATCCAAAGGGGCGGATGCGGCTGATTGAGCAGCCAGCCAGTCAGCGGATAGCCAAGCAGCAAGGTCAGCAGGCCCGCGCTCAGGGCCTGACGCAGGTAGCAAAGCATCAGACTTTTTCCACCGCCGGTTTGCCCAGCAGGCCGCTGGGGCGAAAAATCAGCACCAGAATCAGGACCGCAAAGGCAAACACATCTTTATAATCGGTATTGACGAACCCGGAGAACAGCGCTTCGGCCAAGCCTAGCAGCAGCCCGCCCAGCAAGGCGCCTGGCAGTGAGCCGATCCCGCCCAGGACGGCGGCAGTGAACGCTTTCACGCCCGTAACAAAGCCGATGCTGAAATCAAACGAGCCATAATTCAGGCTGACCAGCACGCCAGCCACGGCGGCCAGGGCAGCGCCCAGCATGAATACCTGAGCGATTGTCCGGTCCACATCAATGCCCAGCAGGGCGGCCATCAGCCGGTCTTCCTGCACGGCGCGGGCACAGCGCCCAAACTGGCTACGCTGAAACAGCAGGGTCAGCGCCACGACGCACAACACGGTGACCACCACGATCAGGGCCTGGGTCTGGCTGATCTGGACAAACCCGGCTTCAGTACCCAAACGCAGCGGCTCACCGGGCAGCAGCGCCGGGATACTCTGGGGCCGAGCGCCCTGGCTCAGCCGGGCATATTCCTGAAGCAGCAGGGAAACGCCGATGGCGGAAATCAGTGGCGCCAGCCGGGGTGCCTGCCGCAGCGGGCGGTAGGCGATACGTTCGATGACCCAGACATGCAGCGCGGTCCAGACCATGACCAGCACCAGGGTCAGCAACAGCAGCAAGGGTGCCCAGCCCAGACCCAGCAGGCCCAGCAGGGCCAGACAGATTGCGGTGAGATAGGCCGAGAGCATGTACACTTCGCCATGTGCGAAGTTGATCATGCCCAGAATCCCGTATACCAGGCTGTAGCCGACCGCTATCAGCCCGTAAACGCAGCCCAGCACCAGGCCATTGACCAGTTGCTGGGCCAGCAGGTAGCCCTCCATGCTCAGGGCGTATATTCGCGATAATTACCCTGGGCGTCCCAACGATACAGGACATAATCGGACACGCTCAGGTCACCTTTGGCATCCCAGCTTTTGCGTCCCATCACGGTGTCTACCGGATGGGCTTTCAGCCAGGTGCCCAGCGTTGTGCCGCTGGCCGCCGGGTTGGCAGTCAATGCAGCGGCAACGCTCTGCATGGCGGCGTAGGCATACAGGGTATAACCTTCCGGCTCGTAACCGCTGGCGCGGAAGGTGGTCACCAGTTGCTGGCCCGCCGGAATCTTGCGCGAATCAGCGCCGAAGGTCATCATCACGCCGTCCAGATACTGCGGCCCGCCGGCTGCCGTCGCCAGGTCTTTGGAGACAATGCCGTCTCCGGAGACAAAATGCGCTTTCAGGCCCTGTTCGCGCATCTGGCGAATCAGCGGCCCGGCTTCGGAATGCAGCCCGCCGAAGTACACCACGTCCGCATTGACGCCGCGCAGCTTGGTAACCAGGGCATTGAAGTCCTTTTCACCGCGGGTCAGCCCTTCATACAGGACCGGCTGGCTGCCCAGTTGTTGCAGGCGGGCCCGCATGGCATCGGCCAGGCCCTGCCCATAAGTGTCCTTGTCGTGCAGCACCGCAACCCGCTTGCCGCCCAGGGTTTTCAGGATGAATTCGGCGGCCACGCTGCCTTGCTGATCGTCGCGGCCACACATCCGCAGCACGTTACCCAGCTTGCGTTCTGTGACTTTGGGATTGGTGGAACCATGCGTGATCATCAGGATATCGGCATCTGCGTAAATCTCGGAAGCGGGCATGGTGGACGATGAGCAGAAGTGCCCGATCACGGCGCTGACCTTATCCACGGCGGCCAGCCGGTTAGCCACAGCCACGGCCTGACGCGGCTCGCAGGCATCATCGGCCTTGACCAGCTCAATCATCCGGCCCTTGATGCCACCTGCGGCATTGAGGTCTTTGGCAGCCTGTTCGGCCCCACGCCACTGTTGCTCGCCAAACGCAGCATAGGCGCCCGTAAACGGTCCGGCGATGCCGATTTTAATTATTTCAGCGGCACTTGCATTGAGGCTGACCAGCCAGCCCATGAGCAACCACATTCTGCCACGCATTACATACCTCTTGCCAAACGAGTTAACGGCGGGTAAGTCTAAGGGCATTTGGGCACTGACGCAAACACCGCAACAGGCGCCCAATAGCGCCAACCAGAGGGGCCGATCATGACTGAACACGCATCTACGGGCCGAATTGCCGAAAACCGCCGCGCCCGATACGATTACCATATTGAAGAACGTTTTGAAGCCGGATTAGTGCTGGAAGGCTGGGAAGTCAAAAGCCTGCGCGCCGGGCGGGGGAGCCTGACCGAAAGCTACGCGATTTTGCGTCACAACGAAGCCTGGCTGATCGGCGCCCATATCAGTCCGCTGCTCAGTGCTTCCACGCATATCGTGCCCGAAGCAATCCGCACCCGGAAGCTGCTGCTGCATCGGGAAGAAATCAACCGTCTGATCGGGGCGGTGGAACGCAAGGGTTATACCTTGGTGCCGCTCAGTCTGTTCTGGCAGCACGGCAAAATCAAGCTAGATGTTGGGCTGGCCAAGGGCAAGAAGGAATACGACAAGCGTGAGACCGAAAAAGACCGCGACTGGCAGCGGGACAAGCAGCGCCTGATGCGCCGGGAGCGCTGAACACTCCAGTACGACGCAGGTACTGGAGGGTGCTGGAACAGGTTAGCGCAACGGCTTATTCACAGCGGGTGCTGCAAGCCGGCTGGCTTCTGTTTTCAACAGTCCAACCCTGGGCGGTCCTGACGAGCGTGTAGTTGCAGCCGGCGCTGGCGCCGGTGACCTGGGAGCTTTTCAGCTTGCAGGTGGCGCCGCCGATGTCGACCGTGTGATAACCGCCCGCCGGAGAGCCTGTCAAGGGGATTTCCCGAAACTGCAAGCTATCGGCAAACGCGGGTGCAGCAATCAGGGCGGTTGCGGCGGTCAACAGGACGATCTTTTTCATGATTTCTCCAGAATTATTGGGTGCTCGATTATCGGGGCGCCACCTGTCGGCAACCCGGAAACTGTCATGCCGGACAGCCGCGTCAGTGTAGCTGGAGTTATGGGAATAGCAAGCCGGGCCTCTCTATCAGGCCGGCGCAGGGTCAGTCGCTGGCAGCGATGACCGCATCATGCTGCGCCACGTGCCGCCACCCCGCTACAAATGCGCCAATCAGGTGCGCTGCGCGGTGAAGACATGCACTCAAAAAGTGTATGATCAAGCGGACATGATGTTTTAATTCATGATGTTATAAGATAATATCATAATCATGTTTTAATAAAATTACAATTTATCCGTGTTAGATTGAATGAACTTGCCGGCAGCAGATTCTGCACCATACTCGGGTGCGGTAGTCGGGGCCGGACGTAGGTCAGTGCCGCAGCCCCCTTACCCGATTTTGCTCTCCAGGGGAGGACGCTTGATGTTGCAACTGCCTTACAGTTACTTATGGTTTCTGCCGCTTATATATGCATTCACCTGCCTTGGCATTGCGCAGGCGCAGACGCCGCTGGTGGGTGAACCAATCAACCCATTACCTGCACTGGAAACACTAAAACTTGATCCGCGCAAAGTGCAGTTGGGCGCAAGCTTATTCAAGGATGTACGTTTTTCCACTGATAACACCCTGTCCTGTCACGCTTGCCATGATCTTGCGCGCGGTGGTGTGGATGGCTTGCAGTTTTCAATCGGGATGCGGGGTCAGGTGGGGCCGATCAATGCGCCGACCGTATTTAATAGTGGATTGAACTTCAAGCAATTTTGGGATGGTCGTTCACCCACCCTGGAGGATCAGGTTGATAAGGTGATCCACAACGCAATGGAAATGGCGACGACCTGGCCGGAAATTCTTGCCAAACTGGCTGCCGATGCTGCGTTGGTGCAACGCTTCAAGGCCATTTATCCCGACGGATTGCAAAAGAAGAATATCCAGGATGCCATTGCGGTTTATGAACGTTCTCTGCTGACCCCGGGGCGTTTTGATCGCTATCTGCTCGGTGATGCCCAGGCAATCAGCGCCGAAGAACAGCAGGGCTATCGGCTCTTCAAGGATTATGGCTGTGTCGCCTGCCATCAGGGCGCCAATGTGGGCGGGAACATGTTCCAGAAATTTGGTGCCCTGAACGATTATTTTGGCAAGCGAGGCAATGTGACCGAGACGGATCTGGGCCGTTTCAATCTGACCAGGCGCGAGGAAGACAAACATGTGTTCAAGGTACCCTCCTTGCGCAATGTCGCACTGACAGCACCTTATTTCCATGATGGTTCAGCCAGAACGCTGAGTCAGGCCGTGGATGTGATGTTTCGACATCAATTGGGGCGTACTGCACCTGATTCAGATAAGCAATTGATTATAAAATTTTTAGGAACCCTGACCGGGGAGAATCTGGAGGTCAAGCCATGAATAAACAATTACAGGGCTTGTTACTGGTTCTGCTGGTAGCTGCCCTGGCGGGTGGCCTGGCTGGACTGGTGCATAAAACACAGGCTATTGATACTGAAGCTCAGGATCAGGTCAATGAACAGCTGCGCACCCTGAAGCAACTGGATGCAGAATGGAATCTGGATGTCTTGCGCACCAAGCTCGGTATCAACAAGAATTACGACGCGGTGGCCAACCCGCTCAGATGGCTGCTGGAAAATCAGGATAGTCTGCTGCTGGCCGCAGAACGGGTACACTCGGTTGACCTGAAGCCGGATGTTACGGCCTTGCAGGCAGCGCTTAACCAGAAAATTGATTTGATCGAGCGCTTCAAGACCCAGAACTCCCTGTTGAAAAACTCGCTGCGGTTTTTACCCATCGCAGTCGCCCAGTTGCGTGCCCAACTGGCAGATGAGCGCCAGCGGCTGGAATCGGCACCCGTCATGACGGCACCACCTGCAACGCCAGCAGCCCAGCCGGTACCGGCGCAACGGGGCAAACGCACGCAACAACCTGCATCCGGTACCGCAGGGATGACCAGCCCCGCACCGGAAATGGCCCTGGCAGCGCCCGCGCAGCTTGCCGGGACCCGTCTGGAAAATGCTGCCGGGGCGATGCTGACCGATCTGCTCAAGTACAACCTGGCACCGGATGCTGCAACCCGCAATCAGGTGGAGCGCTGGCTGGAAACCCTGGCTACTGAAGCAGCGGGGCAGAGCGAAGCCGTACGGGCTCAGGTGGAAATCATCACGACCCATGCCCGCACCGTATTGAATCAGAAGCTCAGGGAAGATGCTGTACTGTCCGAGCTGGAGCAGGTGCCAACGGCGCTGCGGCTGGATGTTCTGGGTGGGGGCTTTGCACGTGCTTTTGCCAATGAGATCAAGACGCAGGAGGGTTGGCGCATGGTGTTGTTCGGCTATGCAGCCAGTCTGTTGTTGCTCCTGGCTTTTGCCGGGATCAGGCTGGGGCAGAGCTATCGTGCCTTGAATCTGGCCAACGCATCCTTGGAGCAACGGGTGGCCGAGCGCACCCAGGAATTATCTCAAGCACTTGAAAATCTGAAAGAATCTCAGCTACAGCTGGTGCAGTCTGAAAAAATGGCGTCCTTGGGGCAGATGGTGGCCGGGATTGCACATGAAATCAATACGCCGCTGGCCTACGTCAAGGGCGGTCTGGAGATTCTGCGCGCCAGAGTCGGAGATGTGGGTGCCTTGGTAGGAGAGACTCACGCCTTGGTCAACATGATGGGGCAGGGGAGTAACGATGAGATGGCTCTAGCTGAACAATTCAGTACAGTCAGTGAGTTGACTGCGGCATTTGTGGAAACCGATGCGGTCAGCGAGCTTGGCAGTTTACTGGGTGATGGCCTGCACGGGATTGCACAAATTTCTGAAATTGTCTCTAATCTCAAGGATTTTAGTCGGCTTGACCGGGCCAAGGTTGACCAGTTCAATGTCAACACCGGGTTGGATAGTACCTTGACGATTGCGCGGAATGTAGTCAAGCACCGTACGCTGGAAAGGCGGTTTGGCGCTGTGCCCATGATTACTTGCTCACCTTCGCAGATCAACCAGGTATTCCTGAATTTAATCACCAATGCCTGTCAGGCAACGGATGGTGAACATGGAACCCTGACTTTGGCGACCTATGGCACTGAAACCGGAGTAGGTATTGAAATCAGTGATAATGGCCAGGGTATTCCGCCCGAGCTGTTGCCGAAGATTTTCGACCCATTCTTTACCACCAAAAAAGTTGGCGAGGGGACAGGGCTGGGGCTGTCCATTGTCCAGCGTATCGTCAAGGAGCATGGCGGTGAAATCAGGGTCAGCTCGAAAGTGGGCGCAGGTACCACCTTCACTGTGTTGCTGCCCTGCCATCCCCCGCAATTACAACGGGTCACCCGGCACCAAGATACAATCCAGGGAGAATACAAATGAACCAGCCTGTTTCCAATATCGTCGAGCTGGCCCGGCTCCGGCGCCTGGCACAAAAGAATGCCCAGATTGAACCCAGGGCCAAGATATTATTTGTGGATGACGAAGAGCGTATTCTCAACAATATGCGTGCGTTGTTCCGCATGCAGTATGACGTCACCATTACCACCGATGGTTACCATGCCCTGGAGCTATTGCGTCGGGATCATTTTCATCTGGTTGTCAGCGATCAGCGTATGCCCAATATGCAGGGTGTTGAGCTGTTGCGTCAGGCTAACGAGCTGGCCCCTCATACCGTCAGGATTTTATTGACCGGTTTTGCGGACCTGGCAGCCATTGTCGGTTCAGTCAACGAGGGCGAAGTCTATCGTTACATCAATAAACCCTGGGACAACGACGAACTCCAGGAAATCATCGGCAGCGCCGTCAAGGTGGGCCTGGATTTGGCACGCCTGCCCCCGCCTGTTGCACCTGCACCGCCTGCTGCTGCTCAGGTAGCCAAAGCAGCAGCACCGCTGGCTACACCGGCAGCGGCGGTAGCCAGTGTGGCTGAAGGGCTGTACGTGCTGTTTGTCGACCATGATGCCCAGCTGGTGACCACCTTTCGGCAATGCCCGCAAATTGGTTGTCACCCGCTGACGGCCCACACGCCGGCAGAAGCGCTGGATTTGATGCAGCAACATGAAATTTCGGTCATTGTTGCCAGCATTGATGGCCAGGATCGGGATAATATCGAGTTTTTGCAGTTACTCAAAAAGGAACATCCCCATGTTGTTTCCCTGGCCGTGGCCAGCACGGGGGATGGCGATACGATCATCGGGCTGTTGAATTCAGCACGGGTTTATCGGGTGATTTTCCGGCCCATTCGTTTGAGTGTCCTGCGCCATTATCTGGAGTCTGCGTTCAAACAGGCTGAGCGTTTCCGTAGCCAGCCGGCGTTGTTGCAAGTGCAACAACCCAAAGCCCTGCCTCCGAGCGCGACACCCTCGGGGCTCAGTGCGATACTCGGTGCCCGGTTGCGCTCAATCCGGAGCTTTTTTGCCCGCCGTTGATTCAGGCCGGATATCTGGAACCGTTGGGCGCCTCCAAAAGAGGCCGTCCAACGGGTTGGACACCGCTAAAAATTGGCCGGGGGCACACGCCGTAGTGCCAGCGCACATTGCCTGTGCAGCATTTTGGCCGCACAATGGCTGTTTCCGAATCAGCCGTGTTTCCCGCTTGCTTATGAGAAGATTTCTGGTGCGTCGGCATGAAGGCGGCCTGTTGTATCGGCAGGGCGATTTTGTGCGTTTTGTTGATCCCGGCCCCCTGGTGCTGTTTGACCTGCTGGCTCGTTACCAGCTGCAAACCTTCGATCGTTCCACGCCCGAATTCAACCACCCGCTGGCAGAATTCCTGCGTCAGCAGTACCCGGCGGAAATGGCCCGGCGCTTTGTGAGCGTGGATCTGGGACCTCAGCAGGTCGGCGTAATCTACAAGCAGGGGCATCTGGTGGATATCCTGCCACCGGGCAGCCGCTTGCTGTACTGGCGCGGTGTGATTGAAATCCGGGTTGATATTATTGATATATCGGAGAATTATGTTCTGGAACCCGGACTGGCCCGGCAGTTGTTGAAACTGAAGCTGGAAAACCGTTACTGCCGTCCCTCAGACGTGATTCTGGCCGGGGAAATCCCGGATGAATACACCCTGGTGCTGAGCGTGGAGGGGCGCCAGGTGTTGGTGGATACCCCTGGCCCCTATGCCTACTGGCGGTTCAACCGCAACCTGCAGGCGCAGCTGTATGACCGGCGCGCCCAGACCCTGGAGCTGACCGGCCAGGAGGTGTTGAGCCGGGATAAGGTAACCTTGCGGTTTAATGTGGTGGCCCAATATCAACTGGCTGACCTGAACCGGGTGCTTCAGGCAGTGGCTACTCCCAAGGTTTCGGAGTTTATCTATCGCACGGTGCAACTGGCCCTGCGTACGGTAGTGGGTGGGCACACCCTGGATCAGTTGCTGGAAGGCAAGGCAGCGCTGGATCAGGCCCTGACCCAGGCCACCCAGCAGCTGGGCGCTGATACTGGCTTGCTGTTTCAGCAAATTGCAATCAAGGATATTGTCCTGCCGGGGGAAATGCGTGCCTTGCTCAATAAGGTGGTTGAAGCCGAGAAGGTCGCACAAGCCAACCTGATCCGGCGTCGGGAGGAAACGGCAGCCACCCGATCCTTGCTCAATACTGCCAAACTCATGGAGGAGAGCCCAGTGGCCTTGCGGCTTAAGGAGCTGGAAAGTCTTGAAAAGATTACCGAGAAAGTTGGTACCTTGTCGGTGTATGGTGGCCTGGAAGGCTTGCTGCGGGACTTGGTGCGGTTGAAAGCCCCATGAACCTCTGGACGCAATGGCAGCAGCAGCGCCGTCAGGATCAGGCCGTGCGCCAGCGTGGCGGGCAGCAGTGGGTCGCACGCGGTTTCAGCTATGACGACATCAGCCCGGACCTGCCCGCTACACATGTGCAGCTGGCCACGCATACGGTGGATATTACGGCCTTCTGGCGCTATGTCGAGCTTGCGGGTTATCGGCAACTGGGCTATTACCACGGTGGAGCCATGCCCTGTGCGACAGAAAAATGGCTGGAACATTATGTTTCATTGGAATTACTGGCCCCACAGCCCGGTGAGGTGCTGATTGATGTGGCCAGTTGCCATTCGCCCTTTGCGGATTTAGCCCAACGTCTGTACGGGGTGAACAGTTACCAGCAGGATTTATTGTTTGCGCCCGGCCTGCACGGGCGCCGGATCGGCGGCGATGCGGCGGCCTTGCCGGTGCCCGATGGTTTTGCCGACTTGGTGACGCTGCACTGCGCCTTTGAGCACTTTGAGGGGGACAGTGACAGTGGCCTGATTCGGGAATTGGGACGTATCCTCAAGCCGGGTGGGCGGGCTTGTATCCTGCCCCTGTACACCAGTCAGCGTTACAGCATTCAATCTGATCCGCAGACCTGGGGGCAGCGCTCGGTGCGCTTTGAACCGGACGCGCTGGTCTGTCTGGCGCCAGGCTGGGGCGAGACCCACGGGCGTTGTTACGACGCTCCGCACTTGGTACGGCGGGTGCTGGCACAGCGGGGGGAACTGGCGGTAACCCTGTATCGGGTGCTGAATCATCAGGCGGTGGCCTCTGATTGTTATCTACGCTTTGCCCTCGTGCTGTGTCGTGTTGAATCACTGCGTTGAGCAGCAGATCTGCGCACTTGCCTTTTGCCTAAATCCCGCTACCCTGAACGCAGGATTCACTCGGGGTATGCGGTTATGACACACGGTTTGGGTGGCTGCTGGGGTGCCTGCTCCTCATCGCCAGCCTGATCCAGGGTACAGGGGCCGAAGCGCGCCGTTACGCCCTGAGTTACAACGCCCAGGGCTATCTGAACACCCTGACCGACCCCCTGAATCGGAACTACCGCTTCGATTACGACGCCGCCGGGCGGGTGACCCGTAACACACTGCCCGATGGCCGCAGCATCGGCTATGTCTATGACCCCAGTGGCAATCTCACCGCGCTGACTCCACCCGGTAGACCCGCGCATCAGTTCGACTATACTGCGATCGATCTGCCAGAAAATTATGCCCCACCGATACTGAGCGGCGACCCACGCACGCTGTATCGCTTGATGTGCTGGGGAACCTGCGCCAGGTCACCTTGCCCGATGGCCGGGTGCTGGATTATGGGATTGACGCCAGCAACCGGCCATCGGTAAGCGGGTCAATGGGGTGCTGGTGCAGAGCTTTCTGTATCAGGGCCAACTGCGCCCCATCGCGGAACTCGATGCAGCAGGCAACATCGTCAGCCGTTTCATCTACGCCACCCGCGCCAATGTCCCGGATTATCTGGTGAAAGGTGGGACAACCTACCGCCTCATTACCGACTATCTGGGCAGTGTGCGCTTGGTGGTGGATACTACGACCGGCACCATTGTGCAGCAACTGGCGTATGATGTCTTTGGTGCAGTGACCCTGGACACGAACCCCGGCTTCCAACCGTTTGGCTTTGCGGGCGGGTTGTACGACCGTGACACCGGCCTGGTGCGCTTCGGGGCACGGGATTATGACCCTGACACCGGACGTTGGACGGCTAAAGACCCGATCCTGTTTGCGGGGGGCGATACCAATCTGTATGGCTACGTGCTCGGCGATCCCGTTAATGGCTGGGATCCGTGGGGCCTGGCGTGTGGCGGTGGGGACTCGGGGCCTGAGGATGTCGAGCCTATCTATCCCGTCGATATACTCGGCGATGTCCTGGATTTTGTGCCTCGGCTTGATGATGTTCAGCGGATTGTGGTCGCTGCGGGTAGGCTCGGAGCATTTCGTGATGCTGCTAAACTGTTACGGGGGTTTTTTACAAAATCACGACCTATAACACGGGAGAGTTTAGATGCCGATCTCAGAAGCAAGGGATTTATCCTCAAAAAAGAGGGCGGATATACCACTTACAAGCATCCAGACGGTAGAATTGTGACGATTAAGCCTACTGGAGAAGTTATTCCAACAAGTCCGAGAATATCGCAAGAAGGTAAGCGGTATAACGAAAGGACGGACTATGACTTTAATAGACTGCCAGATCAAAGTCACTCTACCGGCCATTTTGTGGAGCCTTTCGAATGAACTTACACAGTTGGGAAGACGTTGGATTACGTTCACTGACGCTTGATTTTGGCTCTGACAGTTCGTTGATACTGTATGAGATGTATAGAGGTTTGGAAGTCGCAGTCATAAGATTCTATAACGTAATCTATTTTAATCTTTCAACAACATCATTTCTTGATGGTGACGATTTCTCCACCGGGTTGTATCTGGGTATTGTGACTGTTGAGGAAGTAGAAAGCTTCGAGTATGACGCACTATTTGGTAAAGACTCCTGCGTTACATCGGAGCGTGGAAAATCTTGCAAGTTTCCAATTTTCAAGATTTACCTTGAAGGTGGTGAAATTCTGTGTGAAATTTTCGCAATGAGGTGTGAGGTTGAGTGTGTTAAGCCCCCTGAGATTATAACCACGTCCAAGGAATAACGCAGGTTTTATCCCCCTGCGCCCCATTGCGGAGCTAGGTGCCACCGGTGCAGTGGTGAGCCGCTTCATCTACGCTACCCGCACCAACGTCCCGGATTATGCAGATGGCGTATGATGTCTTTGGTGCGGTAATGCTGGACACCAACCCCGGCTTCCAACCCTTCGGCTTTGCCGGTGGGCTGTATGACCGGGACACCGGTTTGGTGCGCTTTGGGGCACGGGATTATGACCCCGACACCGGACGTTGGACGGCGAAGGATCCCATCCTGTTCGCCGGGGGCGATACCAACCTGTATGGCTATGTTGAAAATAATCCACTTAGCTGGATTGATCCACGCGGGCTGTCTAAGTTCGACCCGTTCCACGGTCTCCCGAAGAAATTCTGGAATTGGCTGCACGCACAAGAGAGCGGTAAGCTGATTAAGGATTTAAAAGATGGGACAGGCAACGTTCCTCCAGATGTTGCCAAGGATTACCATAAGGAGTGGGAGAATCTTGGTAAGCCGGAGCCACGCAAAGAAAAGGGCTTTGCCGATCCAGAACTGCTGGAGTGGCTCATCCCTTGGTGGTTAACGCCGTCTGAACTTGGCGCTGATCCCTGCGAGATGCCTGGTGGACCTGCCTGTGCGCCTCCACCAAGTTGCCCTTAGTCAAGAAGCGTGGACAACGATGGTCTTTACCTCATTTCGTGCGTTTGGCCCTGATTTTTCGGCGAGTGACTTTGTTTCGACCCATGGACCCACGACTGGCTCAATCTGGTCGAAAGGCCAGCCTCGTCGTTCAGGAAATCTCCACGAAGATGCTGGTTTCGGTCTGAACCTTGATGAGGTGCAAACAACCAACGAAGTTGTTCCGTTGGTTGAAACCTTCCTTAAGGAAAACCAAGCTTGGCTTGCTGATTTGCGTGAGCAACCAGTGGTGCGTGTTCTCCATCTTGGTGTGACAGTCGGTGAAGTGAGTTCGTATGCGCCTTACCTTGAATTTGGCGTCTCTTTCCTAAAACTGCTTGTTGATGAGCAAATTGAACTACACATTTCGGCGTATCCAACGAGCGATACAGATGAATAGATAGCAAGCCCCGTCGGCTGAGTCGGGATCAGGGTGGCGTCATCACTACCGGTGCTTACGATGCCCAGGATCGGTTGCAAGCGTATGGCAGTGCAACCTACAGCTACACCGCCAACGGTGAGCTGGCCAGCAAGACGGTGGGTACCCAGACTACCCGCTATACCTACGATGTGCTGGGTAATCTCCTCGGGGTGGATTTGCCCGATGGCCGGGTGTTGACCTATGCGCAGGATGCCAGCAATCGCCGTATCGCTAAGCAGATCAACGGAGTGCTCACTCAGGGCTTGCTGTATCAGGGCCAACTCCGCCCGGTGGCCGAGCTGGATGCAGCAGGCAACACCGTCAGCTGCTTCATCTACGCCACCCGCGCCAATGTCCCGGATTATCTGGTGAAAGCGGGCGTGATATCGCCTCGTCACCGACTATCTGGGCAGCGTGCGCGGGGTGGTGGATGCCACGACCGGTGCCATTGTGCAGCAGATGGCGTATGATGTCTTTGGTGCGGTAACCCTGGACACCAACCCCGGCTTTCAGCCCTTTGGCTTTGCGGGGGGCTTGTATGACCGGGACACCGGCCTGGTGCGCTTCGGGGCGCGGGATTACGACCCCGAAACGGGACGTTGGACGGCGAAGGATCCGATCCTGTTTGCGGGCGGGGATACCAACCTGTATGGCTATGTGCTCGGGGATCCGGTTAATGGGGTGGATGTGGCGGGGTTGTCACAGTTTGATCTTGATACTGCGATGCTAACTTTGGAAGTAGCGCACCCAGATATGTTTAATAAAGACGTACCTGTGAATATGAACAACACTAACCCAGATTCATTGGGGAGTTACAGCCCGTTGACAGGAGATATTAGTCTCAGTAGAGATTTTTCTGGAACTATATCTGATTCTAAAAAGCAGTTACTTCTTGAAACCCTTGCACATGAGATGTTGCATTCTAAGCAAGGCGTATTAGAAACGTTTACAATGAATATTCAGGATGCTTGGAGTGGTGGTTGGGGTGAGATTCATGAGGAATTGGATAAAAGATCCAGAAGAGAACTAACGACGGAAGATTATGAACGCATGGTAGGCGGATGTGAGTAGTTATTCGTATATGAGGGGCTATGTCGTCATATTTTTGTGCTGTGTACATGGGTGTACAGTTACTGGGTATACGAGGCAGATGGCAACTATCTCTGAAATGAGGGAAGTATGTTACGCACTAAAAAACTTCCACGGTGATACTGGCTTGTTTCCATCCACTACTGAAAGCACTGATGTACTTATTATAAACAAAGGAATAACGGGATGGCATGGCCCATATCTGAAAAAGAAATACGTTGTAGATGGTTGGGGTGCCAAACTCAACTATTACTACCCACCTGTTTATGGAAGCTATGAATACGATTTGTATTCAAATGGGGTAAATAAGGAGAATGATTTTGGTAACGGTGATGATATAGCGAATTGGAAAATCTCCTACAGAGGTAGCTGCGATTTTCGACATTGAGCGTGCAATTAAAGGGAGTGTCCTGAATTTTGTGTGCAAGGCGGTTTGAAGATTCATTGCGTGCTGTCTGATTTTACGCCAGGCGCTTCGTAAATCGGTCGCCGAACTGGATGGCGAATTGCACCATGGCCGCTTTCCAATGAAACACCGGCATCGCCCATTCCTGGGTGATATTCCTCAGCGCCAGCCAGATCAGTTTGGTTGCTGCCTCGTCGTTGGGGAAATGCCCGCGCGTCTTGATGACCTTGCGGATGCGTGCGTTGACCGACTCGATGGCGTTGGTGGTGTCAATCACCCGCCGGATTTCGGGCGGGAAGGCGAAGAACGGCGTGACATAGTCCCAGGCACGCCGCCACGAAGCCGCTACATGCGGCAGCTTGATGCCCCACTCGGAGTGCTCGAACGCTGTCAGTGCGGCTTCCGCCGCTTCCGCGCTGGGCGCGGTGTAGATCGGGCGCAATGCCACCGCTACGGCCTTGCGATCCTTCCAGCTGGCATAGTTCAGGCTGCTGCGGATGAGATGCACGATGCAGGTTTGCAGGACGGCTTGCGGATAGGCCGCCGCAAGCGATTCAGGAAGGCCCTTCAGGCCATCGGCGACGGCGATCAGAACGTCCTCCGTGCCGCGCGTCTTCAGGTCGTTGAACACCTTGAGCCAGAATTTGGCGCCTTCGGTGTGTTCGATCCAGAGGCCCAGGATGTCACGGCTGCCATCGGGCAGAATGCCCAAGGCAAGGTAGATCGCCTTGTTCTTGACCAGCCCGTCGTCGCGGATCTTGACCCGCAGGGCATCGAAGAAGATGACGGGATACATCGGCTCCAACGGGCGCGTCTGCCAGGCGGAGACTTCGGCCATGACTTCGTCAGTCACGGTGCTAATGAAGTCGGGCGAGACCTCGACGTGGTACAGCTCGCTCAGGTGCGCACGGATGTCGCGCGTGCTCATGCCGCGCGCATACATCGACAGGATCAGCTCGTCAAAGCCTTCGTAACGGCGGCCATGCTTGGGCACGATCAGCGGCTCGAAGTGGCCTTGTCGGTCGCGCGGGATGTCGATCCTGAGCGGGCCGGTATCGGTGATGAGCGTCTTGGCGCTGCTGCCGTTGCGATGGTTGGCGCGGTCGGCAGGCTTGTCCTCGCCCGGCGCGTAGCCCAGATGCAGGCTCATCTCGGCATTCAACGCGCGCTCGATGATCGCGCGTTTCAGGCGGGCCGTGAGGTCGTTGACCTCGCTACCGGTCATCGGTGCGCTGATCAGCGCGTCAAGCGCGGCCTGCATCTCCGGCGTCAACGCGGGCGCGTTGCGCGCATCGATGATCGATTGCTCAACCAGGGTCAGTTTCTTGGGCTTGGGCTGTTGCTTTGGCATTTCTCGTTCCTTTCTCGAACGGTTGAATATGCCTTACACACAAAAATTCTGACAGGCTCTAAGGTTATAAAAAGGAATAAATCTATTATTCCCATTGACGGTCTCATAGAGGGTGTGCTTACGGAATTATGCAATGGAGGAGACGTTGGTTCCTGTCAAACGCTGTGTACGTTCTATCCTGAATCATGCGTTGATAAGTCTTGTATTTAGATTGCTACGGCTATGCGGACTAAGATAGAAAAGCCTGAATGGGATAAGGTTCATGAGTTAGCATGTATCATAGTGCATAAGTCGTCTTATGGGAGGAGTGCAGATAAACCCACGAGGAAGCTCAAAGCCTACATAGGAAAGCTTATTATTAAATATGGGCGCCTTCCTGAGCTGGTTGACACATTAGCCAGCTACACGAGGGATACCAGGAAGGCGGTCAGCCTTATGAAGGAGGCGTACTGTACAGCATGTGAGCTTGAGGATTCGCTCAATAAGACGATGATTAGTGCGAGTATGCTTGAGGCATATCTGGATAATAATTATCCACTTGAGCCATGTAAATTTTGGCTTTCACAATTTGAGAAAAATATAAAATCTTATACAGATGATTATTACGATGAGTTATATTTAAAATTCTCTGCCAGGGTAAAATGTATTAAACCTCCCGAAAGTATTTCCCCTACCACCCCTTAGGCTGAAAACCCTTGGGGGATTGCAGGGCAAAGACGTTATCGTGGATGGTGGCGACATGAAAGCCTGCTTTCAGGGCCGCTTCCCGCATCGTCGGCGTCCAATCCACGCCCGCCAAAATGCCAAACAGCGCCTTGTGGGCATGTTCCGGGAAGAATACCCGGAACTGCGTCAGCGTCGTGGCCAGTTGCTCCAGCGAATCGGTGCGGGGATGGCTTTTGACTTCGACCACATAAGCCTGGTTGACGGTGCCATTGGCATAGGCCAGAACATCGAGTTCCAGATGCCGCTCACCCTTGCTGACGCGGACACTGGGCATGACGACTTCCATACCGAGTTTCCGGGTCAGGATACGCTGCATGGAAGGTAGCGCCAGCCCCTCGGTGAAGCTACCGAATTTCTCTCCCAGCCCGCCGATCTGCTTGCCCAGTTCTTTGAGCTTGCGGTTAAATTCCTTGCTGGATTGTTCAGCCTCCTTGCGAGACAGCTCGCTGGCGGCGGCCATTTCCTGCAACACCTGTTCAGTTTCCTTGAGTGATTGATCGGTTTCCTTTTGCGACTTGGCGACTTCGCGCAAGATAGCCCAGATTTCTTCAGCAGCGGTGTTCATTGGGATGCCTCAGGGGATGTGGGGGGCTATTGTAAGCCAAGTGGGCCAGATGTGGTAGGCATGAGACCCCCAGCCCGATGGTCGCAGCATCGGCTATGCCTATGACCCCAGTGGCAATCGGCAGTTACGACGCCCAAGACCGGCTGCAAACCTATGGCGCAGCAAGCTACAGCTACACCGCCAACGGTGAGCTGGCCAGCAAGACGGTTGGTACGCAGATCACCCGCTATACCTACGATGTGCTGGGGAACCTCCTCGGTGCAACCCTGCCCGATGGCCGCACCCTGACGTATGGCGTGGATGCCAACAATCGCCGCATCGCCAAGCAAGTCAACGGCGTGCTGGTGCAGGGCTTCTTGTATCAGGGCCAACTGCGCCCCGTTGCCGAGCTGGATAGCGCAGGCAACATCATCAGCCGCTTCATCTACGCTACCCGCACCAATGTCCCGGATTATCTGGTGAAAGCGGGCGTGACCTACCGCCTCATCACCGACTATCTAGGCAGCGTGCGGCTGGTGGTAGACACCACGACCGGTGCCATTGTGCAGCAGATGGCGTATGATGTCTTTGGTGCGGTAACCCTAGACACCAACCCCGGCTTCCAGCCCTTCGGCTTTGCCGGTGGGCTATATGACCGCGACACCGGCCTGGTGCGCTTTGGGGCACGGGACTACGACCCCGAAACCGGAAGGTGGACTGCGAAGGATCCGATCCTGTTTGCGGGCGGGGATAGCAATTTGTATGGGTATGTGCTCGGGGATCCGGTTAATGGGATTGATAGCGATGGACTATTTCCCAAGCCTCGGGGAGGAAAAGGTGGAAAGGGTGAGCGGAATAGGACGGCAAAGCCTACTGGCACCAATAATCCTTACAAGCATTATAAGGAACACCCAACAAATCCCAATTTGATAATAACTAAAGATCAAAACGGGAAAGATGTAATAAAGCCGAAACCCGCAGACTGGGATGCCTATAAGAAAAACAAACAAACAAGAAGGTGGATATGTTGACCCTAGTATGCTGTTAGATATCCTCATTCCATGGTATCTGATGCCTAGTGAGCCTGGCTGTGCAGAGCTTGATTGCGACGGTAATGGGATACCAGATACCGTAGAAGATCCATGCAGGTAAAGGAGCCATGTTATGCCAGCTAAGCAGGTGTTGGATTGTGATGCGCAATGGGCACGAGCGTCTGCTTTGATGGATAACTCAAGATATAAAAAGGCGGCGGAGCTTTTTGCAGAATGTGCCCGGCGTGGGCATATAAATTCGCAGCTTAGTTTGGGTTATTGCTATGACTATGGGTTGGGGCTACCAAGAAATAGGCAAATAGGGCTTTATTGGTATAGGCTTGCCTACCGGATAGGTGTGGGCTTTGATAAGGCAATTGCTGCAAATAACATTGGCGTAACCTATCTTGATTGGGGGAACTATGGACGTGCGTTATTTTGGCTGCGTCGTGCAGTTAATACGCAACCTCCTGAGGAGGATGCACGTTATCTGATAGCTAAAATCTACGCACGCCACCCCAGGAGTAAGCACTGCGCATTGCGCGAACTGCACTTTTTGCTGGAAAAGGCCAACCCTAATCTTGTAACAGAGTCTACCCGAGAACTCGCTCAAGAGCTGTTGAATGATCTTACTAAGAAACAACCCCCACCCCCTACCACCCCTTAGGCTGGAAGTCCTTGGGGGATTGCAGGGCAAAGACGTTATCGTGATCCCGCATCGTCGGCGTCCAGCTACCCCATTACCTCCTCCAGGGTGCTGGCCGTCAGGATGCGTTCCGCCCAACTTTCCAGTTGCGCAGCGTCAGCACCCTCTAGCCGGGCCTGTGCCCACGCAGGCAACACGCCGAACTTCAGCCGCAACTGCTTACGTAGCAACAGTGTCTCACCTTCGGCCTTGCCTCGGGCTTCACCTCGGGCCTCACCTCGGGCCTCACCCTCCTGGAAGGCTTCGCGGTAGAAAGGGTTATCGCGCAAATTCAATGTAACGGGCATGGTGTCTATCGCTCGCTTGACCAATGGCTCTAGCTTAGGCCGCAAGCCCAACAAGTTCAATAGGCATTCCAGCGCATCGCCACGCGCCTTGGTCTCCAGTTGCGCAATGCGGCCTAGCACTTCCTGCACCACCGCTGCCCCGTCATGCAGATTGCACAGCAGGGCCAGCAGGGCATCGCTCACGCTCGGCCCGGCCAGCAACTGCCGACAGTCCAGGGTGCGTATGTCCACCAGGTCATAGCGATAGCGCAGGTTGGGCAGTTCCAGACTGCGGCTCATGCGGCCCAGGGGCCGGTGGCCCACATAGAGCACCTGCTGGAAGATTTGAGCCTTGGGATAGCACTGCTGGAGCAGGGCGTAATATTCCAGCATCCGCCAGGACATCTTGTGGGTGGTGGTGCTTTGCAGTTCCAGGTGATAGATGCGTCCGTCCGCTAGACGCAGCACCAGGTCTGGAACTCGGCGGCGGATGCTGGCAAACTCGGCATTGAGATCGGCCACGGCTTGCTGGCCGGTGAGGAGCAACAGCAGTTGGCTGGGCTGATCCTGAAAGAGCTGTTTGAGGGTGAGGTCGTAACGCATGGGCTAACGGTAGCAGAGTTGCGCCAACCGGTAACTGTCAAGGAAGACGTCGCGCATTCGCGCATCGTGGCGCTGAGCATTGTGCTTGACCCGGACGATACGGCTTCGTAGAATCCCGCCTCTCCCAGTTTGACCGGTTACGTAGCTCAGGCGGTTAGAGCGCGGCACTCATAATGCTGAGGTCGGTGGTTCAAGTCCACCCGTAACCACTCCCCATCCAGCCCGCTTCGGGCGACTATCTTGCATAAACCAGGATAAATTCCTGCCGGGCATTTGCAGCCTCTCCAAGGCCGTGCTATAGAACTTCAGTATTATTGGGCCAGATTCTGTGGGGTAGTATGGGCGAACGTTATCGGGTTGCCGTCATCGGCTCGGGGCCTGCAGGCCTGAGCGCCGCTGCCCGGGCGGCAGAACGGCGGTTGTCACACGTGTTGCTGGAGGCTACGCCTTATCTGGCCAGCACGATTTACCGCTACCAGAAAGGCAAGCACGTCATGGACGAACCCACCATTCTGCCCTTGCGCAGTCCGGTGAGTTTTGCTGCCGGGACACGGGAACATATCCTCGAAGGCTGGGACAAGCGGCTGCGGGAATTGCAGGTCAATGTCCGTCACGGGGCTGAAGTCACGGCCATTACCGGGCAGAAGGGCGCTTTTGAGCTGAAACTGGCCAACGGATCGTCGTTACAGGCAGAATATGTCGTCCTGGCCATCGGGTTGCAGGGCAACTTGCGTAAACTGGGTGCTCCGGGGGAAGATTTGCCCTGGGTGCAGTATCAGCTTGATGATCCCAAGGAATACAGCGGGGAAACCATCGTGGTGGTGGGTGCGGGTGATGCGGCGATTGAAAACGCCATCGCCCTGGCCGAGCAAAACACGGTGGTGATGCTCAATCGCGGGGATGAATTCAACCGTGCCAAGCAGGGCAACCTCAACAGCATCAACAAAGCCATCAAGGACGGTCAGATTGAGTGCTACTTCAAGACCGGGGTTGCGCGGGCCGAGAATTTTGCCCAGCCCGATGCCGAGGGTCGGCCCGGACAGATGGTGCTGAAAACCGCGACCGGGCAGGCCGAAGTTGCCTGCCATCGGGTAATCGCCCGTCTGGGGGCAACCCCGCCCCGCAAATTTGTCGAGTCCTGCGGGGTAAAATTCCCCAGTAATGATCCCGCTGCCGTACCTGCCGTCAGCGCTACCTACGAATCCAACGTGCCGGGCTTGTATATCATCGGGGCGCTGGCGGGCTTCCCGCTCATCAAGCAGGCGATGAACCAAGGCTACGAAGTCATCGAGTTCATCGAAGGTCATACGGTGGAACCGGCCGACGAGCCTTTGCTACGCGATAAGTTCAAGGCGATTCCGGGCTTCAGGAGCGTGGATGAAACCTTGGGCCGGATTCAGCGCGAAGTCCCGGTGCTCTCCGGGCTGACCAAGTTGCAGCTGCGGGAATTCATGCTGGACAGCAAGGTCCACGCACCCAAGCCGGGCGAGATCATCTTCAAACGCAACGACTACACCAACAGCTTCTATTCCATCCTCACCGGTGAGGTCAACCTGCAGATCAACCCCAAGGAGCCTTCGCAAGTTATCAATCTGCGTCAGGGGCAGTTTTTTGGGGAAATGGGTCTGATCTCCGGGCGGCGTCGTTCGGTGACGGCGCTGGCCGGGCAGGGTTGTGCGCTCATCGAAACCCCGCGCCGTTCCATGAACAAGCTGATTAGCTCGGTGGAATCGGTGCGCCGCACCATAGACGAAGTATTTCTGCTCCGGGCCATTCAATCCCAGATCGCACCGGGCGCCAGCGTGGAGGAACTGCAGGAGGTCATACTCACTGCAACCATTCAGCGTTTCAACGCCGGTGATGTCCTGTTTCGGGAAGGCGACCCTGGTGATAGCCTGCACCTGATTCGGGTGGGGTCAGTGACGGTGGCACGCAATATCGGTGGCAAGGAAACCGTTTTTGCCTACGTGCCTGCTGGAAAATATATCGGGGAAATGGCCTTGCTGGCCGAAGGGCCGCGCACGGCCACGGTGCGGGCCACGGTGGCAACCGAAACCATCCGGCTGGACGGTACGGCCTTCAAGCAATTGTTGCTGCGGGTGCCCAGCCTGCGCCAGCGGCTGCGCAAGCAGTTTGAAACACGGGCCAAGGTGGCCGTGCAGGTTTCCGAACGGCCGGAAACCGGTAGTGTGCTGTCGTTCCTGATTGCGCAAGGCTTGGGCGAGGCAACCGATGTCCTGCTGATCGACGAATCGCTCTGTGTCCGGTGCGATAACTGCGAGAAAGCCTGTGGTGAGACACACGGGGGCGTGTCCCGGCTTAACCGTGAGGCAGGGCCAACCTATGCGACCCTGCATGTGCCTACCTCCTGTCGGCATTGCGAGCATCCGCACTGCATGAAGGATTGTCCCCCGGATGCCATTCACCGTGCTCCCAATGGCGAGGTGTATATCGCCGATAACTGCATCGGTTGCGGCAACTGCCAGCGTAATTGCCCCTACGGTGTGATTCAGATGGGGGTGGTAGGCAAACCCAGACAAAGCGTGTTGTGGTGGCTGCTGACCGGGCTGGGTCATGCGCCCGGTGCCGAGTGGCATCCGGAAAAGCCCAAGGATGGTAGCCAGTTGGCCAAAAAGGCGGTCAAATGCGACATGTGTAAGGACTTGAAGGGGGGGCCGGCCTGCGTGCGGGCCTGTCCTACCGGGGCAGCCCTGCGGGTCAGTCCCGAACAGTTCATGAATGTAGTGCGCTAACGGAGACCACGATGCACGAGTCATTTCTGGTTTATCGGCAGTTTCGCTTCCTCAAGCTGGGGTTGGGCCTGGCCCTGCTGGCCCTGCTGGCCTATCTCCTGCATCAGCCGGCACAGATGCCCAACGGCGGCACCTGGCTGGGTTACGTGCTGGGAACGTTGGGGGCCGGGTTGATTCTCTGGCTCACCTGGCTGGGGATGCGTAAGCGTCAGTACCGGTCCCATCTGGGCAGCGTGCAGGCCTGGCTGTCGGCGCACGTCTATCTGGGTCTGGCCCTGGTCGTGGTGGCCACCCTGCACACCGGGCTGCAATTTGGCTGGAACGTGCATACCCTGGCCTACGTGCTGATGTGCCTGGTCATCATCAGCGGGGTGATCGGGGTGATTTTTTACCTGCGTTACCCGAGTCTGATGACCCAGAACCGCGCCGGTGCCAGTCGGGCTGCCATGATTGAGGAAATGGCCGAGCTGGATCGCACTGCGCTGGCGCTGGCGGATGAAATTGACCGGGAAGGTAACAAAGCCAATGCGCTGCGGGGTAACAGCAGTAAACAGAAGATCCATCAGACGGTGTTGCGTTCAGTCCAGCGTAGCGCTTTGAGTCGCACCCTCTGGGGCCAGTTGCGCGGTCCCGGTCAGGCAGCCTCGCAGCTGGATGGGGCCCAGAAATCCCTGGGTGAGCTGCGCGCCAGTCTGGGTTCTGCGGCCGAGACGACCGTGACCGGCCCCACGCTGATCAGCGACAGCGTGGGTATGACGCAGGCTTTTGACATGGCGATGCTGCAAGAGCGGTTGGCGGGGCAGGCTACGGAGCAAAAAGCGGCAGCGGCAGCACCGACCTTGAAAACCGAAGCGTTCGTGGTCGGGGAGCTGGCACGCACCCTGGATGCCAAGCAGGCTGAGCGGCTGCGCAAGCTCATGGAATTGCTGGCACGCAAAAAGCTGTTGGTCTATCGGGTCCAGCAGGATCTGCAATATCAGGCGCTGATGGAAATCTGGTTATATTTTCACGTGCCGGTGACCTTTGCCCTGTGGGCAGCCCTGCTGGCGCATGTGCTCAGCGTGTTTTTTTACTGGTGAGGTAGGCCGTGCGGAGTTTAGTCAGAACGATTACCCGGCGCGGCAAGGCCGGTGTTACCCGGCAGGAACGCAAGGCCAGTGGCGAGTTTCTGGCCATTGGTCGGGCCACCAATCAGGACGTGCTCCTGACTGACCTGCGGGTTGCCCTGAATCACGCCGAAATTCACCTCACCCAGGGTGGCGGC
>CAYNNN010000015.1:0-9790 GCA_964398665.1 uncultured Gammaproteobacteria bacterium
TCCCGGCAACTGGACATCACCTTCGATAATGGCGAGCGCTTCAGCTATTCCTGTGAGTATCTGCGCGTACATTCCCCCTCTGCCGAGGTGCAGGGCCACGGCCCCGGCCAGGGCGTGCTGCAGGTGGGCAAGGAAAAGGTCAACATCGAGAAAATTGAGCCGGTCGGCAATTATGCCGTCTGCCTGTACTTTGACGACGGCCATCACACCGGCATTTATTCCTGGGAATATTTGTACAAATTGGGTAAACAGCAGGCCAGCCTCTGGCAGGACTATCTGGCCCGCCTGGCTGCTGCAGGTCATAGCCGCAAGACCGAAGCATGAACCCCGCTGCGCACGATCCCGCTGCCGGTGAGCCGGAAGTGGATTTTGGCTTCCAGCGTGTCCCCGAGGCTGAAAAAGCTGCCCGGGTCGGGGCGGTGTTTGCCCATGTCGCGCCCTACTATGACGTGATGAACGACGTGATGTCGCTGGGACTGCACCGCTGGTGGAAACACTACACCCTGCATCTGGCCCAGGCTCGGCCCGGCCAGCAGATCCTGGACCTGGCCGGGGGCACCGGGGACCTGGCACAAGCCTTCCTGCCGCAGGTAGGCCCCAGCGGGCTGGTGGTGCTGGCCGACATCAATGCAGCGATGTTGCGTCAGGGCCGGGACCGGCACCTGAATCAGGGCATCAGCGGGTTGCAGTATACGCAGGCCGATGCCGAAGCCCTGCCCTTTGCCACAGCCAGCTTCGATTGCGTCACCATGGCCTTTGGCCTGCGCAATGTCACACATAAGGACCGGGCGCTGGCAGAAATTCATCGGGTTCTGAAACCGGGTGGCCAGGTATTGGTGCTGGAATTTTCCAAACCGGTGCTTCCGGGGCTGAATACGGCTTATGATCTGTATTCCTTCCATATCCTGCCCCAGCTGGGCGCCTGGATTGCCAATGACCGCGCCAGTTATGAATATCTGGTGCAGTCCATCCGGCGCCACCCCCCGCAGGCCGAGTTGCAGGCCCTGTTTGAACAGGCCGGACTGATGCGCTGTAGCTACTTCAATCTCTCCGGCGGAATCGTGGCCGTGCATCGGGGCTACAAGCTGTGAATCTGCTGACGTACCTGCTAGGTCAGTGGGCGCAGCGTCTGGACCCCACCTGGCTGCTCCCGCTGCAGAACCGGGTCATCAGCCTGGCCCCCGACGGATTGCCCCCGCTCTATCTGCACGGGGTTTCCGGGAGTCTGACCCTGAGCCGCACCCCACCCCGGCCACCTGACCTGCACTTGAACGGCACCCTGACCGGGCTGTTGCACCTGGCCCGCACCGGCCAGCCCAATCCGCAGGTACACTTGCAAGGTGACATGGAACTGGCCCAAGCGCTCCGGCAACTGCTGGCGCAAGCCCCCCTGCTGCTGGAGGAACAACTGGCGCAGGTGGGCGGCGATCCGCTCGCCGGCATGGCCAGCGGGCTGATCCGGCAAGCCTGGGCCGATTGCCAGGCAGCCCGAACCGCAGGACAACAGAGTCTGAGTGATTATCTGATTCATGAAGCGCGGCTGATACCCGGTGCGAGCGAACTGGCCGCGTTCCATCAGGCCGTGGATGTGCTGCGTGATGACGTAGCACGCCTGAGCTTGCGTATCCAGCGTCTTCAGACCCACCGGACGGCTTAGGAGCCGACTTGCCACTACGTCAACCCAAAAGACTCTGGCAAATCCGCCAGGTCCTGCTGCGCCACGGCCTGGACGAATTTGCCGAACATCTCCAGCTGCGCCGCCCCCTACGCTGGCTGCTGGGCCGCCCCCGCGCGCCTGTCTCCGGCAGCCTGCCGCAACGGCTCCGCCTGGCGCTTCAGGAGCTGGGACCGATTTTCATCAAGTTTGGACAGCAACTCTCCACACGCCGGGATTTGCTTCCGTCCGACTATGCCGATGAGCTGGCCAAATTGCAGGACCAGGTTCCCCCACTGGCCGGGATTGAAATCCGGCAGCGCCTGGAAAAACGCTACCAGCAACCACTGGAACGTTTGTTTGCCAGTTTTGAGTGTGAAGCCTTTGCGGCCGCCTCCATCGCTCAGGTGCATGGCGCACGCCTGAACGATGGTCGGGCAGTGGTCGTGAAAGTGCTGCGCCCCAATATTGAAACCCGGATCCGCCAGGACGTTGAACTACTCTATAGTCTGGCCCGGCTCACGGAACGTTACTGGCCGGAAAGCCGTCGGCTCCGGCCCCGGGAAGTCGTCGCAGAATTTGAAAAAACCCTCCTGGATGAACTGGATCTGATGCGTGAGGCGGCCAATGCTGCCCAATTGCGCCGGAATTTCCTGCATTCGCCGGTGCTCTACATCCCGGAGGTCATCTGGCCGCTGTGCCGCAGGGATGTCCTGGTCAGCGAGCGTATTCACGGCATTCCGGTCAGCCAGATTGGCCAGATTCAGGCAGCCGGGATCGATCTGCGCCGTCTGGCAGAGACCGGGGTGGAAATCTTTTTCACCCAGGTATTCCGGGATAATTTCTTCCATGCCGACATGCACCCCGGGAATATCTTCGTCAATCCGGATGGCCGTTATCTCTCGGTGGATTTTGGCATCATGGGTACCTTGAGTCCTTCAGATCAGCGGTATCTGGCTGAAAATCTACTGGCTTTCTTCAACCGCGATTACCGCCGGGTCGCCGAACTGCATGTCGAATCCGGCTGGGTACCCAGCACGACCCGGGTAGATGAATTCGAAGCCGCCATCCGCAGCGTCTGCGAACCCGTCTTCCAACGCCCGTTGAAAGAAATCTCCTTTGGCCTGTTTTTATTGAATCTGTTTCAGGCCGCCCGCCGGTTTGACATGGTCATCCAGCCGCAACTGGTCCTCTTGCAAAAAACCTTGCTCAATATCGAAGGTCTGGGCCGTCAGCTTTACCCCGATCTGGATTTATGGCAAACCGCCAAACCCTACCTGGAACGTTGGATGCTCAGCCAGGTCGGGCCTCAGGCTTTCTTACGCAATCTACGTTCCGAATTACCCAGTTATGGTGAGTACCTCCCTGCCTTGCCCCGTCTGGGTCATCAGGCCCTGAGTCGGGCTGCCCGAGGTGAACTGGGCGTGCAACTGGCCCCCCAGCAATGGCAGCAGTGGTTGAAGCAACAACGGCGCCAGAGCCAGCGTCTGGAGGCCGGAATCCTGACTGCGGCCCTGATCATCGCCGCTGCCCTGCTGGCGCCTGCAAGCTGGCAGGCCCAGGGTCTGCCGGCGGCCTTGCTGGCCGGATTGGCTGTGCTGACGGGCTGGCGAGGCCTGCGCCGGTGAAACAGCCAGGGCCGCTGGGTCTGCTGGTGCTGGTTGCGCTGCTGCTCACGGGGTACCGGGCCTGGGTCATCGGGCATCTGAACCTGGATTTATTTGTTGATGAAGCCTATTACTGGGACTGGGCCCAACAGCTGGCCTGGGGCTATTATTCCAAGCCACCCGGCATTGCAGCCCTGATTGCCCTGACCACCGCGCTGGGCGGGCAGCAGGAATGGGCCGTACGGGCGGGTAGCCTGCTTTTGCATCCGCTGACCGCCGGCGTCTTGTTCCTGATTGCCCGCCGCTACAGCACGGTTCAGAATGCCAGCATGGTCGGGATGGCCTATCTGCTCATGCCCGCCGTGGCCTTTTCCAGCCTGTTCATCTCCACGGATGTGCTGCTGCTCCTGTGCTGGAGTCTGGCCCTGTACGCGCTGGTGGACTTTCAAGCCCGGCCTGCCCGCGCCTGGCTACTGTTGGGACTGGCAGTGGGTGCGGGCATGCTCAGCAAATACAGCATGGCCTTGTTTGGCCCCAGCCTGTTGCTGTTCATGGTGCTACATCCACCCGCACGTCAGTGGCTACGTCAGCCCTACCTACATGCTGCCGGGCTGCTGGCACTCCTGATCGTCGCACCCAATGTGGTATGGAATTTCCAGCATGACTTCCCCACTCTGCGCCATACTGCCGAAATCGCCCAATTGGCTCAACCGGGCCTACATTGGGATGAGTTGCTGGAATTCGGACTTTATCAGCCCGTATTGCTCGGCCCCGGTTTATTTCTGCTCTGGTTGCTGGCCCTGCGCCGCTGCCCTGACCCGCTAGACAGGCTGCTCATCAGCTTCAGTGTCCTGCCGTTGCTGCTGTTCCTGATGCAGGCCCTGCGGGGAGGGGCGCACGCCAACTGGGCGGTGTTCGCCTACCCCGCAGCCCTGCTGCTGCTGGTGCGCCACAGCCGACCCCGGCACCTGCACGGGGCCTTGGCGATCAACATACTTATCATGGTGGGTTTGTATCATCATCAGGATCTGATGCAGGGCGTGCGCACCCTGACTGGCGACACCCGACCCATCACCCAGGACGCCTTCAAGCGGCTGCGCGGCTGGGCTGAACTGGGCGCTGCAGTCGCCGCCCGGCAGCAGGACCATCCCGAAGCCACCCTGCTGGGTGAAGAACGGGACGTGCTGGCCCAGCTACGCTACTACGTCCGGCCCACCCCAACCGTCTGGAGCTGGAACCCCGCCGCACAGTTACGCCACCACTACGACCTGACCCGGAGTTTGCCGCTACCACCACCACCCGGTACCTATCTGTTCGTCACCCGGCGTCAGACCCTGGATGACGACTTGCGGACCCATTTTGACGTGGTGCAGATGCTAGCGCCCATCGAGATTGCAGCCGGCCCCAGCCGCCGTATCCACGCCCAGGTGTTCCGCCTCCAGCGCTTTTAGCGCCGGGGGGGCGCAGCTGGGTACACTGGCCGTGCGGCTGGCGGCGCTGCGCCGGTGGCGCTCCACCAGATCGGCCAGACTGATGCGGGACAAAAAGGTTTCAATCTCGCTGGCCAGATCCGCCCACAGCGCGTGGGTCAGGCACATCTCGCCTTCACGGCAGTTGGCCCGACCTTCACAGCGGGTGATCGCCAGCGGCTCATCCACGGCACGGATCACTTCAGCCACGGAAATCTGCTGGGCTGAACGGGCCAGCTGGTAGCCACCGCCCGGCCCTCGGGTGCCCCTGACCAGACCCTGCTGGCGCAGGCGGGCAAAGAGCTGCTCCAGATAGGAGAGGGAAATACCCTGGGCAGTGGAAATATCAGCAAGCGCCACGGGCTCCTGCTCCCCATGCAGGGTCAGGTCCAGCATGGCCGTGACGGCGTAACGCCCTCGGGTTGAAAGCTTCATGGCAAGATGCAGCCTAACGATAACAAGGCATTAAGCTATACGCTGGCCCAACGGCAGCGTCAAGCCCACGCCTCGCACTGAATCTATGGGGTTATCAATGCCAGCCAGCGCTCTGCTGGAGCGTCAGTTCGGTCAGAAAATCCAGGTGCGCCACCTGGGCATTGAGGGCCGGGATATAGTGGAACACTTCGCCCCCTGCCGCCTGATACAGGTGTCGGAATTCACCATTCACCTCTTCCAGGGTTTCCAGGCAGTCGGCAGCAAAGCCCGGACAGATGACATCCAGCTGTTTTACGCCAGCTTGTGCCAAGGCACGCAGGCGCACGTCCGCATACGGTTGCAGCCAGGTTTCCTTGCCAAATCGGGACTGGAACACCATTTCCCAACGTTCTTGCGGCAAATCCAGGGCCGCTGCCAGCGCCTGTGCCGTAGCCTGACACTGGTCATAATAGGGATCACCGGCCCGAATCAGGCGCTGCGGCAAGCCATGAAAGGAAATCAGCAGGCGGGCTCCGGCAGGCTGTTGCTGCCAGTGCTGGCGCACGCTGGCGGCCAGGGCAGCGATATAGCCCGGTGCCTGATAATAATCGTTGACCATGCGGGTTTCGGGCAACCAGTACCAGTTGCGATAGGTCGCAGCCACCGCATCATAAACCGCCGCCGTGGTGCTGGAAGAAAATTGCGGATAAAGCGGCAGAATCAGCAGGCGGCGCACGCCTAGGTCGCGCAGTTCGGTCAACACGCTGTCCAAGGCCGGATTGCCATAGCGCATGGCCACGCGCACCGGGGGGGGTGCGTGTGGGAATCGGGCCGCCAGCCGGGCCGCCAGCCCCTGGGCCTGCTGGCGGGTATGAACCAGCAGGGGCGAGCCCTCCGGTAACCAGACGCTGGCATAGTTGCGTGCTACCCGATAGGGCCGGGTGCGTAAAATCAGCCCCTGCAAAATCGGCTGCCACAACCAGGGCGGCAGGGAAACCACCCGCCGGTCAGAGAGAAATTCGCCCAGGTAGCGCCGCACTGCCGCCGGCGTCGGCGCATCCGGCGTCCCCAGATTGACCAGTATCACGCCCCATGGCGTTGCGGCAGCCATCAGCGCCTAGTGGGTCTGCTGTTGCGCGGCTATTTCACGCCGCACGGCGTCCATATCCAGGCTGCGGGCCTTGTCAATCAGCTCCTGCAAGGCCGCCTCGGGCAAGGCCCCCGCTTCGGCGTACAGGATAATCTGATCCCGGAAGATCATCAGGGTCGGGATGGAACGAATGTGGAACTGTGCGGCCAGACTCTGTTCGGCCTCGGTGTTGACCTTGGCAAATACAATGTCCGGATGCTGCGTGGCCACCCGTTCGTACACCGGCGCAAACGAACGGCACGGCCCGCACCACGGAGCCCAGAAATCTATCAATACGAAAGCATTCTGGGTCACAGTGGCTTCAAAGTTCTGTTCGGTGACTTCAAGAACCACAACTGCCTCAGCCTAGCTTGGCGAGGATGTCGGCCCGCACGGCATCCACAGCGGCCATACCGTCCACACGGATATAACGTGGCGCCTGGGCATCGCCGGAAGCCGCCCACTGCGAGTAATAATCCACCAGCGGCCGAGTCTGGCTGTGATAGATGTCCAGCCGTTTGCGTACCGTGGCTTCCTGGTCGTCATCGCGCTGGATCAGCGGTTCGCCGGTCACGTCATCAAGACCTTCGGCCTTGGGCGGATTGAAGGTGACATGGTAGGTACGCCCGGAAGCCACGTGTACCCGCCGCCCGCTCATGCGCAAGATGATCGCCGCATCATCCACCGCGATTTCCACCACGGCGTCCAGCTTGATGCCCTGGGTTTTCAGGGCTTCGGCCTGCACCAGCGTCCGGGGGAAGCCATCAAACAGAAAGCCATTGGCGCAATCCGGCTGCGCAGTACGTTCCTTGACCAGACCCAGAATGATGGTATCCGACACCAGACCACCGGCATCCATGATTTTCTTGGCTTCCAGACCCAGCGGCGTCCCCGCCTTGACCGCTGCCCGCAGCATGTCACCGGTCGAGATCTGGGGAACGCCATAACGCTGGCAGATGGCCGCTGCCTGGGTGCCCTTACCGGCGCCCGGAGCGCCCAACAGGATTACTCGCATGTCTTGTCCTCGTACTACGCTTGAAAGCCGCAGATTCTGCCACAGCTTGCGCCCCTGCGCCAGACGTAATGCCGGTGATGCCACGGTAATCATTTGAAGCTTTAGGGTAGCCCATCGCCAAGCGCTGCGGCCATACCGGCTACGCCTTGGTTGTCCTGGGCAAATAAGAAGCTGGCGCCTGGCCGGGAGACAGTCCAGCCCTCTTGCAGGCAAAAGCACGGCGTGCAACTGGAGGGGCATAGCGGTACAATGCCCCCCATGTGGGTTGCCGTGCCATGCTGATGCCTGACTCTGCCCAGGCGCATTCATCCTTCGTTTGGCCAGTGCGCGTATATTACGAGGATACCGATGCCGGGGGTGTGGTGTACCATGCCAGCTACCTGCGGTTCATGGAACGTGCCCGAACCGAGTGGCTGCGCCAGCTGGGTATTGATCAGTGGGCACTGCGCGATACTGCCGGTGTGGTGCTGGTGGTGCGCGACCTGCACGTGCGCTATCACCAGGCTGCCCGACTGGATCAGCTGCTGGACGTGGTGACCCAGCTGGCCCGCCTGGCCGGAGCCAGCCTGTATTTGCAACAACGGATCCAGACCAGCCCCGCTACCCTGCTGACCACGGCCGAAGTCGAGGTGGTCTGTGTGGATGCGTCGAGCTTTCGCGTCAAACGTCTGCCCAAGCCCATTGTGGCGGGCCTAGCCAAGGTCGCTTATGAATGTCAATGTTGATTTGTCGCTGCTTCATCTGATTGCCAATGCCAGCCTGATCGTCCAGATGGTCATGGCTGCACTCATGGTCGTATCGCTGGTATCCTGGACCATGATCTTCGACAAGGCCCGTACTCTCCGCCGAGCGGCGCGCGCGGCGGATGAATTCGAGAAAAAATTCTGGTCAGGCGTGGATTTGGCCCAGCTTTACAAACAGGTAACCCAAAGCAGCCAGACTACCGGGCTGGAAGAAATCTTCAAGTCCGGGTTTGGTGAGTTCATCCGCTTGCGCAAACAGCCTGCGGTGGAACCGATGGCACTGGTCAGCGGGGTGCAGCGGGTCATGCGGGTAGCCGTGACCCGTGAAATTGACGGTCTGGAACATTATCTGTCCTTCCTGGCGACCGTGGCATCCACCAGCCCTTATGTTGGCCTGTTTGGGACCGTCTGGGGCATCATGAATGCATTCCGCAATCTGGGCAGTGGCGCCCATCAGGCAACCCTGAGTGCCGTAGCCCCCGGCATTGCCGAAGCCCTGATTGCCACTGCCATGGGCCTGTTTGCTGCCATTCCCGCAGTGATCGCCTACAACCGGTATGCCAACGATGTTCAGCGCCTGGCTACCCGCTACGAAGCTTTTTCGGAAGAATTTGCCACCTTCCTGCAACGTCAGGCCCACATTGAACTGGCAGGGAAACACTGATGCAGATTTCAGGCCGCACCCGCAACCGCCCGGTTGCCGAGATCAACGTCGTCCCTTACATCGACGTGATGTTGGTGCTGCTGATCATTTTCATGGTCGCAGCGCCGCTGATGAGTCAACAGGGTGTCCAGGTCAATCTGCCGGAAACCCAAAAAACCGAAGCCATCAACATCCCGGACGAACAGCACCGGCCTTTGATCCTGACCGTCACGGCAGATGGGCGCTATCACCTCGACCCGGCCACAGGCAGTGCTGAACCGGTCGATACCCAGACCCTGCTGAACCGGGCCAGTGCCGTGTTGAGCCTGAAGCCCGAGACCCTGGTATTGGTGCGGGCGGACCGGGAAGTACCCTACGGCGCGGTGATGCAGGCCATGAGCCTGCTCCAGCAAGCCGGCGCACCCAATGTCAGCCTGATGACCGAACCGCCTCCCCCTGATCATCGGAAACGCTAGCCATGTGGGGTCTGTTCAAACGTAATCCTGTTGCGCTGATCCTGGCCTTGCTGATTCATGCGCTGGCCCTGGTATTTCTGGTGCTGGCCCTGCATCAGTCCCAGTTGCTGACCTTGCCGGAGACCTCGCAACCTGCCGAAGCACCGGCGATTCGGGCACGCACGCTGGATGAAGCGGCTGTCCAGCGTGAAATCGAACGACTCAAGGAACAGCAGCGCAAGAAAGTCGCCGAGGAAGAAACCCGGCGCCGGCTGCTGGCTGAAGAGGCTGAACGCGCCCAGCGTCAGCGTGAGCTTGAAGAGCAGCGCCTGAAGGAAGTGGAGCGTCAACGCGAGCAGGAACGGCAGCGACTGGAGCAGCTTGAACGCCAGCGTCAGGAACAGGAAGCCGCAGCCGAGCGACGCGCCCTGGAGGCAGAGACCCGGCGGGCCGCCGAGGCGGAACAACGGGAACGGCAGCAGCGTGCGGCCGAAGCCGAGCGGCAGCGGCTCCTGGAAGAAGCGCGTCGGGAGGCAGCAGAAGAGCGCCAGCGGGCCGCCCGTGAAGCGGCAGAAGAACGCCAGAAACTGGCCCGTGAGAAAGCTGAGGCCGAAGCTGAACGCAAGGCGCAGGAAGCCCGTGAAACCGCCGAGGCCAAACG